>DASQTB010000048.1:0-77174 GCA_035642095.1 Actinomycetota bacterium
CTCGACGCTCTCCGCCGGTCGCTCCTGGGAGATGGCCGGCCGGATCACCGGGATCCAGGTGGCGAACGATGGCGGCCGCGTCTATGTCGGACTGAAAGATCGGATCGTCGTTCTCGATTCGGCCACCGGCGAAACGCTCGGCGAGCTCGATCCGGCGAACGTCGGAAGCATCGCCCAGCTCGGTCAGTCGACCCGGTCACTGGAGGAGGAGCGCACGGAGATCGAGTGCGCATGCTGAGCCGAGGACATCGTCGGGCGTCCAACCGCTCGTGCGTTTGCGTCCCGGCCGGTAAGGGAAGCGGCGAAGGGGTCGAGGGCCACGTGCTTCGACCCCTGTCTGGCTGGCCGAGGACCGATCAGTCACGAGCCGGCGACCGACGGCCGACGGGCGGGAGGCATGGTTCGCGTGGTGGGCGAGATCGAACTCTCGAACGAGAGGGCACTCCGCGAGATCCAGCAGGCCGGGTGATCCGCCGTTTCCCCGCCCATCCGGCGGCGCTCGGAGAGATCCGGAGGGTCGTCCGCCGCGAGGCCACAGCGGCGACCCTCGGCTCGGAGAGAGCGGAGGAGCTCACGCTGGCCGTCTCGGAGGTGTGTACCAACGCCATCCGCCACGCCGGGACCCGGGAGATCCGCCTGTCCCGCCGCCGCGATGGGACGTGCGTGGTCGTCAACATCGAGGACAAGGGAGTCTTCAAGGACCGTCTCCCCATCCCGGAGCTCGAGTACGGAGGACGGGGCATCCTCCTGATGGCGGCGTTCGTCGATGAGGTCGCCATCCGCGAGGGGACGAGGAACACCCCGGGCCCTTGGGTGCGGCTGGTCAAGTGCAAGGATGGCGGATCGGGCCAGGGTGGCCGGACAGCCGGAACGCCGTTCGGGCCGGTCTAGACGGGGGCGGGATGATCAGGTTGGTCGGGAACGAGCCGACTCGGCGGTGTCCGGCCGAGGGAGCGGCTTGGGCGAACCGATCACGGACCGGATCAGGTCGAGGAGGGCGGCCACGTTGAAGGGCTTGGTCACGTAGCCGCTAACCCCGAACCGGCCGGTCCGCTCCATCAGCTCGGGCGACTCCGCCGCGGTGACCACGATGACCGGGGGCCGGTCGCGACGGTCCCGGAGCTCCTCCAGGACTCCCCAGCCGTCGAGGACCGGCATCATCAGATCGAGGAGGATGAGATCCGGCCGCTCCTCCTCGACGCGGCGAAGGGCGATCTGTCCGTTCAGGGCCTCGGTCGATTCGAAGCCGGCCATCCGAAGGCTCGCTCTGAGGAGCGCCAGGATGTCCGGGTTGTCGTCGACGATCAGAACCGTGTTCCCCACGTCTCCTCCGGTTGCCAGGCTCCGAGGAGTGTCATCGGACGTAGCGACCCTCCTCCTTAGCCGCCGCTCCTAGAGCAGACGACCGGAGAAGAGGAGGCCCACCGGGAGGAGGAAGAGCCCGGAGACGAACAGGACCAAGCGAGGGGTGGTGGCCACGATCCACTCGTCCAGAGCCAGGATCCCCCGCGACAGGGGTCGGTACAGGAAGGCCAGGATGGCCAGGGTGACGGCGGCCACCCCGATGGCCTCGGCCAGGACGACCTGGACCCCCAGCGGGTTGCCCAGGATCATCGCCGCGACGAGGGTATCGGCCAGGGTCGTGATGTTGGCCCCGGCGATGTATGGGATGGCCTCCCGCCGCTCGATGTAGCCCTTGCTGGCCAGGGGTACGAGGACGGTGAGCGCCACCGATACGGACAACGTCAGGAGCGCGGCCAGGCATCCGAGGCCGAACATCGGCCACGGCCGCTTGAACCAGTGGGCCCGAGCCTCGGCGTGGCGCTCGCCGTCCAGCGACGGCAAGACCTGGTCCAGGAGCTTGAACGACGCCAGGATGACGGCCAAGCCGAGGGGGAACAAGAACGGGCCCGGAAGGACGTCACCGGCCAGGCCGACGATCGGCCCCCAGACGGCATCGATCGCCGTGGTGATCTCGGCCGAGGCGTGCCACCGGATCCCGCTCAGCACGCCGGCCTTGAGGAGGCCGTAGCCGAGCAGCATTCCCGGCACGTAGACCAGCGCGGTCATCGACAGCGCCAGGACACCCATCCCGATGCTCTCACGCCGGTTCCGGCTGCGGATGGCGTAGAGGAAGCCGACCAGCAGCACGATGAACGAAGCTCCCAGGCGGGAGCCGGTCAGCATGGTGAAGGTCTGGAGCTCGTTGGTCGCTCCCGCGGCGAACAGGGTGAGGGACGCGGCGGCGACCGGGGAACCGGACAGGACCAGGTACGCGCCCAGCCAGCCGAGGCCGAGGGTGCTCACCATGTTGTCGACCGGGAAGGTGCCCTGGAGGCGAGGGGCGATGGTGCCGGCCCCGTCCTTCATCAGCTGGATGGCCAGGATGAACAGGAACAGGGCAGCCAGGAATGAGAGGACCTTCACCCCAGTGCGGAGGCGACGGCTCGGTTCTTCCACCCTCACGGTCGGCCCCGTTGGCGAGGCCGGCTGTCGGGCTTCGGTGGCGCCGTTGCCGGACCCCGGAAGGGCCTCGGTCTCGGCCTGGCGATCGATGTGGGGTTCGTTACCCATAGACACGTGGTGTTCGAGGGTCCGGGACCTCCGGAGGATACTCACCGCGGCTCATCCGCGCCAAACCGTCCTTGGTACCCTTCGAGGATGGCCAGGCCGTACGACCCGAGCGAGATCGAGCCGACGTGGGCCGACCGGTGGGAGGCGGAGGAGCTGTACGCCGCAGGCGGTGACGACGACCCCCGGCCCCGGTTCTACGCGCTCGACATGTTCCCGTACCCCTCCGGAGACCTGCACATGGGCCACGCCGAGGCCTTCGCCCTGGGAGACGCCATCCCCCGGTTCAAGACCATGCAGGGCTTCAACGTGTTCCACCCGATCGGCTGGGACTCGTTCGGTCTGCCCGCCGAGAACGCCGCCATCAGGCGGGGGATCCACCCGAAGGAGTGGACGTACGCCAACATCGAGAGGCAGGCCCGCTCCTTCAAACGGTACGGAGTGTCCTTCGACTGGCGGACCCGGCTCCACACCTCCGATCCGGAGTACTACCGGTGGACGCAGTGGCTCTTCCTCCGTCTGTACGAGCGAGGCCTGGCCTACCGCAAGCTGGCCCCGGCCAACTGGTGCCCCAAGGACCAGACGGTCCTGGCCAACGAGCAGGTGGTGGGCGGGGCGTGTGAGCGATGCGGCACCCCGGTAGTTCGTAAGGACCTGACCCAGTGGTTCTTCAAGATCACCGACTACGCCCAGGCGCTCCTGGACGACATGTCGGAGCTGCCGGGGTGGAGTGACCGCGTTCTGACGATGCAGCGCAACTGGATCGGCCGATCCGACGGAGCCGAGGTCGACTTCGAGATCGCCGAAACCGGACAGAACGTCACCGTGTTCACCACCCGTCCGGACACTCTGTGGGGCGTGACCTTCTTCGTCTTCGCCCCGGAGCATCCCATGGTCGAGGAGCTGGGCCGGATGGGCGGCTCGTGGGACCAGGTGCGCACGATGCGCGATTCGCTACAGGCCACGCCGCTCACCGCTCGGGAGCAGGCGGAATCACGGGAGGGAATCCTTCTCGGTGTCCATGCGGTGAATCCGGTGAACGGGGAGAAGGTTCCCTGCTTCGTCGCCCCATACGTGCTGATGGAGTACGGGACGGGAGCGGTCATGGGAGTGCCGGGCCACGACCAGCGGGACTTCGAGTTCGCCAGGGCGAACGGCCTCCCGGTTCGCGTGGTCATCGAACCCGAGGGCGAGACCCGGGACCCCGACGCCATGGACCGGGCATGGGATCACGAAGGCGTGATGGTCAACTCGGGGCTGTTCGACGGAACGCCCTCGCCGGCCGGGATCGGTGACGTGATCCGTTGGCTGGAGAGCGAGGGGAAGGGACGGGCCGCGGTGTCGTACCGGCTTCGGGACTGGCTGATCTCCCGGCAGCGCTACTGGGGATGTCCGATCCCCATCATCCACTGTCCGTCGTGCGGAGAGGTTCCCGTGCCGGACGACCAGCTGCCGGTGGAGCTCCCCGAGGACGTCGACGTCTCACCGACCGGCGAGAGCCCCCTGGCCAGGGATGAAGGCTTCGTCAACGTCACCTGTCCCGAGTGCGGCGGCGACGCCAAGCGCGATACCGACACCATGGACACGTTCGTCGACTCCTCCTGGTACTACTACCGGTACCTGTCGCCGCGAGACGACAGGCAGCCGTTCGATTCCGAAGCCGTCCGGCGGTGGATGCCGGTGGGTCAGTACACGGGGGGCATCGAGCACGCCATCCTCCACCTGCTGTACTCGCGCTTCATCACCAAGGTCCTGAACGACATGGGGATGATCCCCTTCCGGGAACCGTTCCCCAAGCTGCTCAACCAGGGGCAGGTGATCCTTGGAGGCGCGGCGATGAGCAAGAGCCGGGGCAACATCGTCGAACCGATGCCGATCGTGGAGAAGTACGGCGCCGACACGGTGCGGCTGACCATGCTGTTCGCCAACAAGCCGGAGGACGATATCGACTGGGCGGACGTATCCCCTCACGGCGTCCACGATTGGCTGGGACGGGTCTGGCGAGTCGTCCACGAGGCTGGGGAACGGCAGGGGGAGGATCCCGTCGAGCTTCGGAGGCTGACCCACCGGACGATCTCCCGGGTGACGGACATGTACGAGCGGTTCCGGTTCAATGTCATCGTCGCTCAGCTGATGTCGCTGTCGAACGAGATCCGGGCCGTGCTCGACGACGGCGAACCGGCCCGCGAGTCGGTCACCGCCTTGGTGCTCATGCTGGCTCCCCTGGCCCCGTTCATCGCCGAGGAGCTGTGGCGGGAGGCGCTGGGCCAGGAGGGCTCGGTGCATCGGGCCCGGTGGCCCGCGTTCGATCCGGAGCTGGCCAGGCAGACCACCGTCACCCTGGTGGTCCAGGTGGACGGCAAGGTCAGGGACCGCATCGAGGTGCCCACCGAGGTCTCGGAGTCCGAGGCGGAACGGCTGGCCCGGTCGTCGACGGGGGCCCTGCGAGCGATCGGGGATCGGCGGGTCGTCCGGGTGGTGGCCCGGCCGCCGAGGCTGGTCAATCTGGTCACGGGGTAGCCGACCGACGGCCGCCCGCTCGCCGCGCTCCCTTGGCCGGGGGAACGGGGCTCGAGTACCATGTTTCCGTGGCCTCTCCGCGTGACCCGGCCGCGGCCCGAGGCTGAGGCCCGAGGAGGTTCCAATTTCTGAGGACTCAGGCACCCTCCCGTTCTCCCCCTTCGCCTTGCAGGTCCGAAGAACGACCGGGGCCGTGGTCGGCCGGCCCATCGAGGTGGGGGCGATCCAACAGGGGCTGTCGACGGCGCTCGAAGGTCGGCTGAGCGGCGTCAGCGTGGAGGGAGAGCCGGGGATCGGAAAGACCCGCCTCCTCCTGGCTGCTTCGGAGCTAGCCCGGGGCCAGGGATTCACCACGATCGCCATCCCCGCCGACGAGGAGATCCGAGGTCCCTTCCTCGTGGCCCGGTCGATTCTCGGGTCCCCGGACGCCTCCGCGGCCGCCGATACGGCCACGCTCGAGGCCATCGAGCGGAGCCTGGCCGCGCTCGAGGGGCGCGATGAGTCCGGGCTGGAGAGCCTCCCCGCCGATCGGCGTCTGGTCCGGACGCTCGACCTGGCGGCCGTCGCGGTTCGGTCTCTGGCCGACCAGCGACCGATGGCCCTGCTGATCGACGATCTCCAGTGGGCCGACGACGACAGTCTCCGGCTCCTCCGCTACGTCGTCCGGGCCACGGTCGCCAGTCGCCTGTTCCTCATGCTGTCCATTCGCCCGGAGGAGCTCGCCTTCGTGAACGAGGCCGTCAACCTCCTGGCGGACATGGAGCGTCAGGGCGCGGTCCGGCGACTCAAGCTGGCGCGGTTCGGACAGGTGGAGAGCACCGAGTTCCTCCGCCAGGTGCTGGGAGGAAAGGTCGATCCGGCCAGCGCCGCCGTCATGCACGCTCAAGCCGAGGGGGTTCCGTTCATCGTCGAGGAGCTGGCCCGAGCGTATCGCGAGGCCGCCATGATCCAGGAGATCGATGGGACGTGGACCCTGGCCAAGAACGCCGAGCGACTGGTTCCCTCCAGCGTCCGGACGCTCATCTCCCGGCGAGGAGCGCGCCTCCCCGATGAGACCAGGGCCGCACTGGCTGAGGCCGCCATCCTGGGTCGTCATTTCAGCTTGAAGGACCTCCAGGCGCTCAAGGTCCATCTCGGTGGAGGAGAGGTGACGGCGGAGGCCCTGGACGAGAAGCTACGCCCCGCAGTGGCCGCCGGGTTCCTGGTGGCCCACGGGGGGGAGTCGCCCGCCGACTACGGCTTCGCGCACGAGCAGGTCCGTGACTTCGCCACGGCAGGCCTGACTCCCACGCGACGGCGAACCATCCACGCCGCGGTGGTGGACCTCCTGCTGGTCGGAGAGCCGGCCCCGCAGACCCTTCCCCTCCTCGCGTACCACGCCAAGGCCGCCGGCGACGCTGCCGTGTGTGTGCGCTTCGCCATGCAGGCCTCTCGGAACGCCCTCGATGCCAGCGCTCCCGAGGAGGTCCTTCGGGTAGTCGACCTGGCCCTCACGGCCGCGGGGGCGTCGAGGGACCGGATGACGCTCCTCCGGGCCCGCGATGAAGCCCTGGACATGCTGCGGCGCTCGAGCGAGCGGCTTCAAGGGCTGGCGGAGATGGCTGCCCTGGCCGAGGCCATGGGAGAGAACGAGATCGAGATGGACGTACAGCTTCGGAGAGCGGCGGCGTTCCGCCAGGCCGAGGAGTGGGAGCAGGCGGCGAAGCTGGCCGCGGGAGTCCGGGACCGGGCTGCGGAGCGAGGGGAGTCGCGGACCGAGCTCGCGGCGTGCCTGCAGCTCGGCCAGGCCCTACTCCAGACGACGCTCGGAGAGTCGTACTCGCCCCCTGAGAATGAGGTGGACGCGGACGGTGCCGAGAGGGCGTACACGCGAGCTGCCGAGCTGGCGGAGCAACTGGGAGACGAGTCCAGCCTGGCAGCTACCAACCGCGAGCTGGGGGTGATCCTCCTGGGCCGAGTCCGGACGTGGTTCGTCGGGCGGGTGATGGCAGGCGATCACATCCCGATGATGCAGCGGGTGGCGGCGGGCGAGTCGCTCGACGAGATCCTGGAGAGCCTACCGGTGGCACCGCTGTTCCAGAAGGTCCAGGAGCGATTCGAGCGCGCGCTCCAGCTCTACGAGAAGGTCGGCGATCGCCGGGGAGCGATGTCCAGCATCATCGCCATGGCCTACTCGAACTGGGCTCCCGACATCCACCTCGGTGTGGGAGCGGGCCGGCACATCGAGGAGCTGCGCCGACTGGCTTCCCGGATGGACTCGTTCACCAAGGAGAGCGAACGGTTCGCCGCCGAGGCCCAGATGCTGTACGGGGCGCACGTGTTCGCTCAGGCCAAGGTCGTCCCCGACCTGGCGCTCTCCCGGGGGGAGGAAACCTATCGCCAGGCCCGGGTCCTGGGGGATCGAGCGCTCGAGTTCATGGCCGCCGGGGGGACCGCGCTGGCCCACCTGGACCTCGGTGAGGTTGAGGAGGCGAAGGCGTGGCTGGATCGAGCCGCCGCAGCTGCTGCGGAGAGTCCCACGCCGTTCCGGGCCCGCCAGCTCGAGACGTGGAGGGGGGTGTGGAGCGGGGCCGCAGGTGATGGAGCGGCGATGCTGACGCACCTGGACCGCGCGGTGAAGCTGGCCACGGAACAGGGCAGGCCCGCGGCCAGGTGTGAGGTCCTGGCCCGCCTGGCGTTGGAGGCGGCCCGGATGGGCGCCGCCAGCCAGGATGAGCACCTGCTGGGGGCGGCAGAGCGAGCGGCCGGCGAGGCCAAGGAGCTGAATGGGCTCCTGCCGGGCCACCCGCCGTGGGGGGCCCAGGCCGACGCGGCCCTGGCCCGGGTGGCCCTGGCCCGGGGCGCAAGGGATGAGGCGGCGGCCGCTGCCCGGTCGGCCATGACCGCGTTCGAATCAGCTCTGACCGAAGACGCTCATCTGGAGATCCTCCTGCCGGTGGCGGAGGCGCTCCAGGGGACCGATGATGCGGGGAAGCTTCGAGCGTTCCTCCACGTCACCCTGGCGATGACGGCCCAACGGACCCTGGACGAGGACGTCCGGGTGCGATGGCTCCGGGGTCCAACGGGCCGAAAGCTGGTCGAGCTGTCGGGCCCGCTCGAGGGACTGGCCATGAGGCCACCGGAGGATGGGCATCCTCCGGTGGAGGAGTCCGACGCCGAACTGATGCGGTTGCTGCTGGAGGGGCTCTCCAACAGGGAGATCGGGCAGCGGCTCGGGATCGAGGAGCCGGAGGTGAGGCGTCGACTGGGAGCGATGTTCTCGAGGGTCGGGGCGTCCAGCCAAGCCGAGGCGACGGCGTTCGCGTTCCGGGAGCGGGTGGTCTAGCGGTGCTCCGGGCCAGGGTCGATCGGCATCGGTGCATCGGAGCGGGGAACTGCATCACGATCGCTCCGACCGCGTTCGACTGGCACGAGGGCGATTTCACGAAGGCCGCGGTCATCGACATGGAAAGCGTGGAGGAGGAAGTACTGCGGGAAGCGGCCGTGGCCTGTCCCACCCAGGCCATCGTGATCGAGGAGGTCGACGAGCTCCTCCCCTGGCAGTTGCGGGGCAAGGGGGCGCCCCGGCGAGTCCAGAAGACGTTCATGTTCACGGACATCGTGCGATCCACGAATCTGGTGGAAGCGCTGGGTGATGAGGCGTGGGAGGCTCTACTTCGCTGGCACGACGAGACCCTGCGTTCGCTCTTCTCCGCCCATCGGGGGGAGGAGGTGGTGGCCACTGGAGATGGGTTCTTCGTCGCCTTCGACTCGCCGGACGACGCTGTAGGGTGCGCTGTCTCCATCCAGCGCCGACTGGCCGAGCACCGGCAGACGCAGGGGTTCGCCCCGCAGGTCCGCATCGGGGTGCACGCGGCGGGAGCGACCCAGGTGGGCCGCAACTTCACCGGTCGGGGCGTGCACGAGTCCTCGCGCATCGCCAACATGGCCGAGGGCGGCGAGATCCTGGCCAGCCGCGAGACGGCGGGGGGGAGTGGCTTTCCGGTCTCGGACACACGCACCGTGTCGGTCCGCGGGATCTCGGAACCGATCGAGGTCGTCTCGGTCGGCTGGCGGTGACGTGCTTCTCCGAGCGTCGTCGAGGGGTGACCGCTAGAGGACGCGCACCGCGACCATGACCCCGTCCCGGGTCGGCACGATCGTGGTCCGATAGCGCTCGTCTGTCGCTGCCAGGCGGTTGTGTTCCCGGATCGCCGGGGCCAGCCGTCCTCGCTGTTGGTCCTCGATCTCCTCGTCCCGAAGGGCCACGTTCCCGCCCCACAAGACGTTGTCACACAGGTAGAGGCCGCCGATCCGGATCCGTCCGCTGGCCTTCCGCCACGCCTCCGGATAGTCGCCCTTGTCGATGTCGCAGAACACCGCGTCGAACTGGCCCTCGAGATCGTCGATGATCTCGAGAGCGTTGCCGACGTGTGATCGGACCCGGTCGGCCAGCCCGGCCCGGCCGAGATAGTCCATGGCCTTCCGCTGGTTCTCGGGGTCGCCCTCCGTCATGTGGACCTCACCCTCCGGGCCGACGGCCCGAGCGAACCAGAACGCGCTGTACCCGTACCCCGACCCCATCTCCAGCACCCGGCGTGCGCCGATGGCCCGGCTCAGGACCTCGAGTGTCACTCCCACCGTTCGGCCGACGATGGGAAAGTCACGCTTCTCGGCCTCCCGTTCCATCTCGGCGGCGACGTCGTGCTCTCCGCCCAGCAGGTCACCCAGGTACGCCTCGATCCGGGGGTCGACGATGTCCACCGCGGCTCCTTCCCTGGTCGCCCGCCGGGACGGTCGTGGCGACCGACCATTTCCATCACCCTGCCCAGTGAGCATAGCGGCGACGGGTCCGTGTCACCCCCAGGGGTTAGCGTTCGCGTGGCGGGATCCGTTCCGGGGTCCTCCCCCTTCGATCGACCATGGCCCAGGAAGGAGGGGATGGACGGACTTCGCGATTGGCTGTCCGGGCTGAGCCGCCGGGAGCTCGCCTTCGTGTCGCTGCTGGGCCTGGCCGCCCTGAGCGGCGTGGGGCTGTGGTATGTCCGATCGCTTCCCCAGCCGGTGCGTATCCGTGGTGCGCCCGTGGCCGCGCCCACCGTGTCTCCGAGCCCAGCCGCGGTGATCGTTCACGTGGCGGGCTGGGTGCGACGACCGGGCGTGTATCAGCTGGCCGAGGGCCAGCGGGTGATCGACGCGATCGATCTGGCCGGCGGGCCGCGACGCGGGGCGGACCTCGGCGGCCTGAACCTGGCCGCGGTCCTGACGGACGCCCAGCAGGTCGTCGTGCCGAAGACGGGAGCGACCCCAGGCGCCCCGGGCAGCTCCGGCGTTCCTACCTCGTCGGCTTCCCCTGCGGCGGCGCTGGTCGACGTGAACACGGCGACACCGGAGGAGCTGGAGACCCTCCCCGGGATCGGGGAGGTCCTGGCCGGAGCAATCGTCGCCTACCGGGAAGAGCACGGGCCCTTCACGTCCGTCGACCAGCTCCTCGATGTCAGCGGCATCGGAGAGATCACGCTGGAGGAGATCAGGGAGCTGGTCACGATATGACGTCGTGGCACCTCCCCGCCGCGGCCCTCGGGTTCGGAGGGGGGTGCCTCCTGGCGGCCGGGCGGCCGCCGGCCGTGGCCCTCGGTTTCCTCCAGATCCTGGCGGGAGGGGCGCTGTTCGGGGTGGCGCTCCGATGGAAGCGGCGAAGACCGAACATCTCCACGAGCCTCCTGGTGAACGCGGCGTTGCTTCCGAGCGAACAGGACACGCCGGAACCGCGAGCCCGGATCCTCGCCGCGGCCGGACTCGGGGCCCCGGCTCCGCCCCCGGCCCACCTCGCCCCCATCGTGCCGATGTTCGTGGCCGCGGTTGCCGGAGGAGCGGGGTGGGCCCTGGTCAGGGCTCCCCCGCCTGTCGGGTCACTCGACGGGCGCCACATCTGGTTCCAGGCGACCGCGGTCTCTGACGTCCGCCGGGAGGACTGGGGGTGGACGCTCGAGCTCAGCCTGGACCACCTGTCGGTTGACGGTCATCCGGTCGAGGCTCATCCCAGGGTGTGGGCGTCCGGATCGCCGCCTGCCCCAGCGGTGACGGCGGGCCGGTCCGTGGCCGGCACGGGAACCATCGAAGCGCTCCCTCGGCCCGCGGAGGACTTCGATGCGTACCTCGTGGGCAAAGGGATGACCGCCCGGCTGAAGGTCTCCGAGCTCACCGCCCGGGGGCCGCCTGAGAATCTCGCCCTCCGGGCGGCGAATGCCGTCCGCGACGCATACCGGCGAGGGGTGAAGTCGAGCCTGTCGCCCCGGCTGGGCGGGCTCCTCCGCGGGCTAGCCATCGGCGACACCGAGGGAATGGACCCCGAGGTGGAGGAGGACTTCCAGGCCACGGGGCTGACCCATCTCCTGGCGGTCTCGGGGTCGAACGTGGCCCTGGTGTTGGTTCCAGCCCTGGCCCTGGCGGCCCGGGTCGGGTTCGGCTCGGGACCGAGAGCTATGGCCGGGCTGCTCACCGTGGCGTTGTTCGCCCTGGTGACCCGGTGGGAGCCGTCCGTCCTCAGAGCGGGAGCCATGGCGGCTATCGGCCTGGCAGGGTTGTGGTCGGGCCGTCCCCGCCGGGTGGGGGCCGCCCTGGCGGTCGCCGTGATCGTCCTCTTGGCCGTCGACCCGCTGCTGGCCACCTCGGTGGGGTTCCAGCTGTCGGTCGCGGCCACCGCATCTCTGGCCGGCCTGGCCGGCCCGGTTGCCCGGCGGCTCACCTGGCTACCGCGCCCCGTGGCCGGGGTTGCGGCGGCCACGATCGCCGCCCAGGTGGGCGTCACGCCGCTCCTCCTGCTCCGGTTCGGCACCGTTCCCACGGTCACGTTCCTGGCCAACGTGCTGGCCTTTCCGGCCGTCGGGCCGGCGCTGGTGCTCGGTTCGGTCGGGGCGGCCGTGGTGCCGGCCTGGCCCCAGGCCGGGCAGGCCGTGGGCGAGCTGGCCGGCCTGCCGCTCGGATACCTGGCCGAGGTGGCCGATCGGATGGCCCGGCTGGCGCTCCCCTCGGTCACGGGGGGCGTGTCCGCCGCGGCCATCGCCGGCGTCTTGGCGATGTTCGTGGCCTGGCGCCTTCGCCGGGGGGTGGCTCGGACGTCGCTGGCCGGGGTGGTGGTCGCCGCCGCGGTGGCGTGGTCGGCGGCTCCCACCGCAGGACCTCTGCCCTCCCTGACCGTCACCTTTCTGGACGTCGGGCAGGGCGACGCCGCCGTGGTGCGGACGCCCGATGGGGCAACCGTGCTCATCGATGCCGGACCAGAGGAACGCGACGTGGCCACATCCCTGGCAGCCCTCGGCATCCGACGGCTCGACGTTGCGGTGGCCTCGCATGCTCATGCCGACCACATCGAAGGGTTCCCCGCGGTCCTGGCTCGGTTCCCGGTGGGACTCCTTCTGGAGCCCGGGTGTCCGAGCGACTCGCCCTCCTATGCTCGGTTCGTCCGGGCCATCGGGGACGAGGAGGTTCTGGTCCGCCACCCTCGGGGCGGACGGTCCCTCACCGTGGGCCGCCTGCGCGTGGAGGTCCTGGGCCCTGATCGCTGCTCGCCCGGCGGATCCGCGCCGAACGACGACTCGGTGGTCCTTCGGCTCACCTACGGGCCGGCCACGGTGCTGTTTCCGGGTGACGCCGAGGTTCCGGCCCAGGAGGATCTCCTGTCCGACGGCGACCCTGTCCACGCCACGGTGCTGAAGGTTCCGCATCATGGCGGGGACACGTCTACCGCGGCGTTCTTCGACGCCGTCGAGGCGACCATGGCCGTGGTCAGCACGGGGCCGAATGACTACGGGCACCCCGACCCGCGCGTTCTCGCGGCCCTTCGGTCGGAGGGGACGGTCGTGTACCGAACCGATCAGGCCGGGGACGTCACGGTGACGTTCGCCGGGGATGGGTCACCGGTCGTAGCATCGTCCGGATGAAGAACGCTCCGGTCGTGCTGCTCTGGGGGGAGGACCGTTATCTCCTTCGCGAGGCCGGGCGGGCCGAGTTCGAGGGGATGGACCCCATGGTGGCCGCCGGTCCCGACTGGCGCCCGGGGCTGACGGCGGACCTGGCCACTCCCTCCCTGCTCGGCGAGCGCCGGGGCCTCGTGGTGGTCGACGCCGACGGGCTGTCCGAGGCGGCCGTCGACGAGATCGCGGCCTACGCCGCGTCCCCCTCGCCGGAGGCCCGCCTGGTCCTGTGCTGGACGGTGGGCGGTCGGGCCAAGGGACCTCCCAAGGGTGTCGTCAAGCGACTGGGGGAGGCCGAGGTTCGTCGGGTGGCCGTGGAGCGAAAGGATCTTCCCCGGTGGGTCCTGGAACGAGCCCGGCGCCGGGCCGTGCGAGCCACCCCCCAGGGGGCGGCATCGCTGATCCAGACCGTCGGCGAAGACCTGGCCGGCCTGGATCAGGCCGTGGAACAGATCGCCACGGCCCATCCCCAGGATGGCCTCACCCCTGAATCGGTGGCGGCCCAGTTCCGCGGGTTCGGCGACCGCAGGACGTGGGAGCTGTGCGACGCGGCCTTCGCCGGAGACGGACCAGGAGCGTACCGAGCGCTGGCCGGGATGCTCGAGTCCGGCGAGGAACCCCTCATGGTCCTGGGGGGCGTCGCCGCGCGGGTCCGAGATCTCCTCCGGGTGGCGTCCCTCGATCCCAGGACTCCACTGGGAGAGGTGGCCCGGTCGGCGGGGTTGAGATTCGACTGGCAGGCTCGTCGGTACCGGGACCAGTCCCGGCGGTACACCGTGCATCGGCTCCGAGAGCTTCACCGGGAGCTGGTCGAGGCGGATCGGTCGTTGAAGCAGGGAGGGACCGGGGACGTGGTCCTGCCGATGCTCGTGTCGAGGATCGTCACCGGAGCGGAACGACCCGTTCGGGCGGGCTAGGCCCCGCCCGGTGAGCCGCTCAGCCGGTCAGCCGACGGTGCGAGCCGCCCGAGCAAGGCGGGACTTGCGCCTGGCGGCGGTCCGCTTGTGGATCACGCCGCGGGAGGCGGCCTTGTCGAGCATGCTGCCGGTGGTCCGAAGCTGCGAGCCGACGGCGTCGCCATCGCCCGACTCGATCGCCTGACCGACCTTCTTCGCCGCGGTCCGAAGCCGTGATCGGACGGCCTTGTTCCGTTCCTGACGCCGTTCGTTCTGGCGGTTTCTCTTGATCTGCGACTTGATGTTGGCCACGGCGAGCCAGTCTAGCAGTCGCCCCGATACGATGACCGCGTGACCGACCCCTCTCGGATCCGCAACTTCGCCATCATCAGCCACATCGATCACGGGAAGTCGACGCTGGCCGACCGCTTCCTCGACCTGACGCACGCCGTTCCCGAACGGCAGATGCGAGCGCAGTTCCTGGACCGGATGGACCTTGAGCGGGAGCGGGGCATCACCATCAAGGCCCAAGCCGTCCGCCTCCTCTACAGGGACGGGAAGACGGAGCACGTCCTCAACCTCGTCGACACCCCCGGCCACGTGGACTTCACGTACGAGGTCTCGCGAGCTCTGGTGGCCTGCGAGGGCGCGATCCTCCTGGTCGATGCGGCCCAGGGGATCGAGGCCCAGACGCTGGCCAACCACCACCTGGCTGAGGAGGCCGGCCTGGCCATCGTCCCCGTGGTCAACAAGATCGACCTTCCCCAGGCCGACGTGGCCCAGGCGGTACGCCAATTGGCGGAACTGGCCGGGTGTCGGGAGGACGAGGTGCTCCGGGTCTCGGCGAAGACGGGGGAGGGCGTCGAGGACCTGCTCCGGGCGGTGATCGCTCGCGTGCCGGGCCCGTCAGGCGAGCCGGACCTGCCTCCTCGGGCGCTGATCTTCGACTCCGCCTACGACCCCTACCGTGGAGTGGTGGCCTACGTCCGGGTGGTCGACGGTGCCCTTTCCTCCCGAGCCCGGATCAGGATGATGGCCACCGGCCTCGAGTCCGACGCGGAGGAGGTCGGGGCGTTCGCTCCGGATCCGGTTCCCGTCGATCGCCTCGGGGTGGGCGAGATCGGCTACCTGGTGATCGGAGAGAAGGACGTTCGCCGGGCCCAGGTCGGCGACACCGTGACGGTGGCCGCCGAACCCGCTTCCCGGCCGCTTCCAGGCTATCGAGAGCCGAAGCCGATGGTGTGGAGCGGGCTGTACCCGATGGAGGGCGGTGACTACCCCGCCCTCCGGACGGCGCTCGACAAGCTCCGGCTGTCCGATGCGGCGCTGGCGTTCGAGCCGGAGTCCTCCCGCGCCTTGGGCTTCGGCTTCCGGTGCGGGTTCCTGGGACTGCTCCACATGGACATCGTCCGGGAGCGGCTGGAGCGCGAGTTCGATCTCACGCTGCTGTCCACCGCGCCGAACGTGGCGTTCCGGATCCACCGCGGCGACGTTGTGGAGGAGGTCCACAATCCCAGCGAGATGCCGCAGCCGGGAGCGTACGACCGGGTCGAGGAGCCGGTGGTGGTGGCCACGGTCATCACGCCCAGCGCGTATCTCGGGCCGGTGATGGAGCTGTGCCAGGTCCGCCGAGGATCGATGGAGGAGCTGCGCTATCTCTCCACGGACCGGGTGGAGCTCCGATACCTCCTCCCCCTGGCCGAGATCATCTTCGACTTCTTCGACCAGCTGAAGTCCCGGACCAGGGGGTACGCCTCGCTGGACTACGAGCACCGGGGCCACCAGGAAGCCGACCTGGTCCGGGTGGACGTCCTCCTCCACGGTGAGCCGGTCGACGCGTTCAGCGCCGTTGTCCACCGCGAGAAGGCCCAGGCGTACGGGCGCCGGATGGTCGACCGGCTTCGGGAGCTGATCCCCCGCCAGCTCTTCGACGTGGCCATCCAGGCCGCGATCGGGTCCCGGATCGTGGCCCGGGAAACGTTGAAGGCCAAGCGCAAGGACGTCCTGGCCAAGTGCTATGGAGGCGACGTCACCCGGAAGCGGAAGCTCCTGGAGAAGCAGAAGGCCGGGAAGCAGCGCCTCCGCCGAGTGGGGAAGGTCGACGTTCCACACGAGGCGTTCATCGCCGCCCTGCGAGTCGACTCGGGAGGCTCGCCATGATCCCGGTGGAGACGACGGCGGGGCTGTACGTGCACGTGCCCTTCTGCCTGACTCGGTGCGGTTACTGCGACTTCAACGCCCACGCTGGGCTCGATCATCTCCAGGACGCCTACGTCCGGCGCTGAAGGTCGAGGCGGACCGAGCGGCGGGTAAATGGTCCGAGATCCGGTTCGTCTCGGTGTTTCTGGGCGGGGGGACCCCCACGACGCTCCATCCCGAGGCGATCCTGAGCCTCCTCGACCATCTCCGGGCGCGATTCGAGGTCGCGGAGAACGCCGAGGTCACCTGCGAGGCGAACCCGGACACCGTCGACGAACGGTCGCTCTGCTCGCTCCAGCCGGCGGGATCACCCGGATCTCGCTCGGCGTCCAGTCCTTCGATCCCTCCGTCCTGGCCTCGCTGGAACGGGTCCACCGGCCCAGTCGGCCGTCCGGGCGTTGACCGATGCCCGGGCGGCCGGGTTCTGTGACGTGAACCTCGAACTGATCTACGGCGCCAGGGCCGAGACCCTGGCGTCGTGGCGGCGGACCCTGAACCGGGCCATCCGGCTGGGGCCAGAACACCTGTCCTGCTATGCGCTGTCGATCGAGCCGGGTACCCCGCTGGGGCCAAGGTGGCGGCCGGCCTGATCCCGCCCCCCGATCCCGATCTCCAGGCGGACATGTACGAGGTGGCGTGCGGCGCGCTCCGAACGGCCGGCTACGAGTCGATCCACAACCTCGGCTACTGGGAGGGCCGGCCGTACCTTGGGGTGGGGGCAGGGGCCCACTCGTTCCGGGGCCGCCGGCGGTGGTGGAACGTACGGCCGCCGGGCCGGTACGTGGAGCTGGCCCTGGAGGGTCGGTCCACTCAGGCGGGTGGAGAGACTCTGGAGGATGAGGCCCGCCGGCTGGAGCGGCTCCTCCTGGGGATGCGGCGCGCGACCGGAGTCCCCGCCGGGTGGGTCGATCGGCCGGCCGCCCATGGTTCGTCCGAGTGGTCTCGCTTGGTGGGAGGGCTCCCGGTTCGGCCCTCACCGAGCCCGGGATGTGATGGCAACGAGGTCGTCCTTGCCGTGGCCGGCTGAGCCGGAGGGGATGCTAGCACTCTCCCCTGGAGAGTGCTAATAGTAGAGGGTCATGGCGGCGATGGGAACGCTGGGAGAACGGAAGGCGGGCGTTCTCCGGGCCGTCGTGGCCGACCACATCCGGACCGGCCAGCCGGTGGGGAGCGGGACCGTGGCCCGGCGATATCGCCTGGGGGTGAGTTCGGCCACGATCCGGAACGACATGGCCATCCTCACCGAGATGGGCTTCCTGGCTCAGCCCCATACCTCGGCCGGGAGGATCCCCACCGACTCCGGCTACCGGTTCTACGTGGACACCCTGCCCAGGTGGCCGTCCCTGCCCCACCGGCAAGACCGGACCATCCCCCCGTTCCTGGGACGACCGCCGCCGGACCCCTCCGACGTGGTCCGGAGGGCGGCTCTGCTCCTCTCCCGGCTGACCCACTACGGCGCGCTGGCCCAGCCTCCGGAGTCCTCGCACGTCGTCATCGGAGGGGCGGCCAATATCGTCAGCGAGGAGACGTTCGAACGCCGGGAGACGGTCCGTCGGCTGTTGGAAGCGCTGGAGGAGGAGCGCGACGTCCTCGGCCTGATCCGGACCGTGGCTCGTGAGGGAGACGTCACGGTCCGGATCGGGAGGGAGAACCCGGTGGCGGCCCTGCGGGAGGCGAGCCTGGTGGTCTCCTCCTACGGTGTTGGCGGCCGGACCGTAGGAGTGGTGGCCGTGATCGGTCCCACCCGGATGCACTACCGGGAGGCGATCTCGGCGGTCCGCGCCGTCTCGGGCCATCTGTCGCGCGCCATCGAGGGCCTGGCCGGGTAGAGGGCTGCGTCGATGGCCCGGCGAGACCTCTACGAGGTCCTGGGGGTGGCGTCGGACGCCACCCAGGAGGACATCAGGAAGGCCTATCGGAAGCTGGCTCGAACGCACCATCCCGACGTGAACCACCACGACCCCGACGCTGAACGGCGGTTCAAGGAGATCAACCTTGCCTATCAGACCCTGTCCGATCCGGCCAAGCGGCGTCAGTACGACCTGTACGGCGGGGAGGGCCTGAGCCCGGACATGTTCGGATTCGGCGATCTGACCGACATCTTCGAGGCGTTCTTCGGGTCGTCGCCGTTCGGCGGGGGTCGGCCCGGCCAGCGGCGGGGGACCCGGACCGGCCGGGGTCGGGATCTCCATCTGGTCCTGGAGCTGGACTTCGAGGAGGCGGCGTTCGGCGCGACCAAGGAGGTTCGGGTCGACACGCAGGAGATGTGCGGCCGGTGTGGGGGAACGGGGGCCGAGCCGGGAACCCATCCGTCCCGGTGCACCACCTGCGGCGGGTCGGGCGAGGTCTCCGACGTCCGCCGGAGCGTATTCGGCACCGTGATGACGTCGCGCCTGTGCGGGACGTGCGAGGGGACCGGCGAGGAGATCGCATCGCCCTGCCGGGAGTGTAGGGGCGGGGGCCGGATCCCGACCCAGCAGACCGTCTCGGTGGAGGTTCCCGCCGGGGTCTCCGACGGGATGGACCTCCGCATCGAGGGCGGGGGGGAGGACGGCCGGGGCGGTGGCCCGTCGGGCGACCTGTACCTCACCCTGGCGGTCCGGCCGCATCCCGTGTTCGACCGTCGGGGGCAGGATCTGGTCTGTCTGTTGGAGCTCCCCATGACGGCGGCCGCCCTCGGGGCCGAGGTCGAGGTGGAGACCCTCGACGGTCCGGCCACGCTCAAGGTCCCCCCCGGGACCAGGGCGGGCTCCGTGCTCCGGCTCCGGGGGAAGGGTCTGCCCCACGTCGGCCGCAGAGGGCGGGGCGACCTCCTCCTCCGGGTCGACCTCGACGTCCCCCTTCGGCTGGCCCGGAATGAGCGCGAGCTCCTGGAGTCGCTGGCCGATCTTCGGGACGAGCGGTCGAGACCCCTGAGGGGCCGCCTTCGGCCCGGGACGTGAGCCGTCCTCACTTCTTCGCCGGCGCTCCCGAGCCCGGCGAGGCGGTGATCCTCTCCTCGGAGGATGCCGGGCACGCCGTCCGGTCCCTTCGGCTCCGGGTCGGCGACGAGTTCACGTCGTCCGACGGGCATGGAGCGGTGGCCACGTGCCGGGTCCTCCGAGCCGAACGCCTCCTGGTGGAGGGCGAGGTGATCGACCGCTCCTGGGAGTCCCGCCCCCGGCCGTCCCTCAGCGTCGTGCTGGCTCCGCCCAAGGGAGACCGTCTCACCTGGGGGGTTCAGAAGCTGGTCGAGGTCGGGGCGGACGAGATAGTCCTGGTCGAGGCGTCCCGGTCGATCCGGAGGTGGCCTGGGCAGCGGGCCGATCGGGTGGGGCCCCGGCTGGCCGCCGTGGTCCGGGAGGCGGCCAAGCAGTCGCGGCGTCGGTTCGAGCCGTCCGTCTCGGGTCCCGTGCCGTGGGACGAGGCCGTCGTTCCGACGCCCCGCGGGATCCTGGTCGTGCTGTGGGAGCGGGCCCGCGGTGGTCTCTTGGAATCGCTCCCGCCCGACACCCCCGATGAGGTGACCCTGGTGATCGGTCCGGAGGGCGGGATCCCGGAGGAGGACGTCCGGGGCGCGGAGCGGGCCGGCGCGGCGGTTGCCTCGCTGGGTCCGAACGTCCTTCGGACGGAGACCGCGGCGGTCGCCGCCGCCGCGGTCGTCCTGGCCCGCTACGGTCGCCTGGGATGACCCCTGTCCTCGACCGGGTCACCGTCGCGCGCTAGCATCGCGGTGACGAAGCGAAAGGAGCGGACCGTGCAGGACTGCCTGTTCTGCCGGATCGCCTCGGGTGATCAGGAGGCGGATGTCGTGCACACCTCCGATCACGTGGTGGCCTTCCGGGACGTCAATCCTCAGGCTCCGGTGCACATCCTGATCATCCCGAAGGAGCACATCGAGTCGGCCCGGTCGCTCCGCGACAAGCAGGGCGACGTGCTGGCCGACATGTTCGTCGCCGCGGCTCACCTGGCCCGGGCCAACGAGATCGATCGATCCGGCTGGAGAGTCGTCACCAACGTAGGGCCGGACGCCGGACAGAGCGTCCATCACCTCCACTTCCATCTTCTGGGCGGCCGGCAGATGCGGTGGCCACCCGGATGAGCCGTATAATCGGGAGGTCGGGGTCGCGATAGGCGACCCCGTTTCCAACAGGAGAGAAGCTCGAAGGAAGCCCTTGGCCGAGGCCACCCAAGTCAAGATCCTGGTTCCGGGCCACCAGTCGATGGTCGCCCTCCTCGGAGAACGCGACGAGTTCCTCAAGCTCGTGGAAACGGCGTTCGACTCCCACATCCTGGTTCGGGGGAACGAGATCACGATCACCGGCGACCCCGTGGAGGCGGAGCGCGTGGCCCAGCTGTTCGAAGAGATGGTCACGCTCCTGGAGCGGGGGCAGCAGCTGACGCCTTCGTCGGTGGGTCGGACCATCGACATGATCAAGGAGGACGGCGTTCGGCCGACCGAGGTGCTGACGGACGCCGTGCTCACTGCGCGAGGAAAGTCGATCGCCCCCCAGACGATCGGGCAGAAGCGGTACGTTGATGCGCTCCGCGAGTCGACGCTGACGTTCGCCATCGGACCCGCCGGAACGGGGAAGACCTACCTCGCCGTGGCTCACGCCGTGCGGGCGCTCCAGGCACGGGACGTGTCCCGGATCATCCTCACCCGGCCGGCGGTGGAGGCCGGGGAGAAGCTGGGCTTTCTCCCAGGGACGCTGTACGAGAAGATCGATCCGTACCTCCGGCCTCTGTACGACGCTCTGTACGAGATGATGGATCCCGACGCCTTCGGCCGGTTGATGGACCGGGGGACCATCGAGGTGGCCCCCCTGGCGTTCATGCGGGGCAGGACCCTGAACGACTCGTTCATCATCCTGGACGAGGCCCAGAACACCTCGCCCGAGCAGATGAAGATGTTCCTCACCCGTCTCGGCTTCGGCTCGAAGGCCGTGGTGAACGGCGACGTGACCCAGATCGACCTGCCGGCCGGGCAGCGGTCTGGCCTGGTGGTGGTCCAGGAGATCCTCCGGCACATCGAAGGGATCTCGTTCGTCCATCTCGGTGCCCGGGACGTGGTTCGACACCGTATCGTCCAGGACATCGTGGAGGCCTACCGCCGGTACTCCGAGCGGGACGAGGAGATCGCCCGCGTCGACGACGTTGAGCGACGACCCGTCCGATAGTCCCACGGTGGTCCTCTCGGACCGCCAGGAACTCCCCACGGATCACGGCGCCCTGATCGACCTGGCCCGTCGCACGCTGGACGCCGAGGGGGCCGGCGCGGTCGAACTCTCGGTGTCGCTGGTGTCGACCGAGGAGATGGACGATCTGCACCGCCGCTACCTGGACGAGGCGGGGCCGACCGACGTGCTGTCGTTCACCCTGGACGAGGACGGCCTCCTGGGGGACGTGGTGATCTGCCCCGAGGTGGCCTCGTCCCAGACCGAGGAGCTGGGCGCTGAGCTTCGCCTGTTGCTGGTCCACGGCATCCTTCATCTCCTCGGGTACGACCACGAGGGGGACGAGGAGCGCAGGGCGATGTGGGAACGACAGGCGCGGTACAGCGGGGTGGCGCTGCCGTGATCTGGTTCCTGGCCGTGGTCGTGATCCTGGTCGTGTTCGGCTCCCTCCTGGCCATGTCCGAGGCATCTCTGACCCGCATGACTCGGGTCCGGGCCCTGGCTCTGGAGGACGAGGGTCGGCGCAGCGCCGGCGTACTGGTGCGGATCGAGACCGACCCCCCCCAGTTCCTCAACGCGATCTACCTGTGGGTGATGCTGGCCCAGAACGGCTCGGCCATCCTGGTCGCCATCCTGGCCGAGCACTACCTGGGCAACGTGTGGATCACCATCGCTTCGATCCTGTTCACGTTGCTTTACTTCGTCGTCGTGGAGGCGATGTCCAAGACCTTCGCAATCCTTCACTCCGACCGCGTGGCGCTGATCCTGGCCCCGGTGGTCTTCTGGTTGTCCCGCATCCTGTACTGGCCGACCAGGTTGCTGATCGGGGCGGCCAACGTGCTCCTTCCAGGCAAGGGGCTCCGCGAGGGACCGTTCGTGTCCGAGGAGGAGATCCGGGCCATGGCCGAGGCCGGTCACGAGGAGGGGGCCATCGAGGAGGAGGAGAAGGAGCTGATCCACTCCATCTTCGAGTTCGGCGACACGGTCGTTCGCGAGGTCATGACCCCGCAGCCCGACGTGGTGGCCATCGACGCGTCTCGCTCCTTGGAAGAGGTCATGGACATGGTCATCCGGCACGGGTACTCCCGCATCCCGGTGTACCGCGATTCGATGAACGAGGTCGTGGGGATCGTCTACGCCAAGGACGTCCTCCGCGAGACTCGCTCCGGCAGGAACGGCCGCACCCTGGAGCAGCTGGCCCGCCCGGCTCACTTCGTGCCCGAGTCGAAGAAGGTGTCTGACCTCCTCAAGGACATGCAGCGGGAGAAGTTCCACGTGGCCGTGGTCGTCGACGAGTACGGGTCGGTGGCCGGGCTGGTCACCCTGGAGGACCTCCTGGAGGAGATCGTGGGCGAGATCGCCGACGAGTACGATCGGGAGGAGCCCCAGGTCGAGCCGGCCGGCGACGGCCGGTTCCGGGTCAACGCCCGGCTTCCGGTGGACGAGCTCAACGAGATCCTGGAGGTGGAGCTCCCCGACGAGGAGTGGGACACGGTCGGCGGGTTGATGATGGCTGTGCTCGGTCATCTCCCGCAGCAGGGTGAGCGGGTGGACTTCGAGGGCCTTCGTTTCACCGCCGATCGGGTCCAGGGCCGGCGGATCGCCAAGGTGTTGATCGAGCGGCTGGAGCCGAAGCCTTCCGGAGGCGAGCGCCGGTGAGCACCCGGGAAGAGGTGGAGAGGCTCGAGGCAGCGGCCCGAGAGGCTCGGGACCGGGCCTACGCCCCCTACAGCGGCTTCCAGGTGGGGGCGGCCCTCCTGACCGACGACGGCCGAATCTTCACCGGAGCCAACGTGGAGAACGCCTCGTACGGCCTGTCGATGTGCGCCGAGCGGACCGCCGTGTTCCACGCCGTCGCGGAGGGTGTCCGGGGCCTCCGGGCCGTGGCCGTGTCCGCCTCCAACGACGAGCCGACGTGGCCCTGCGGCGGATGCCGCCAGGTGCTGCACGAGTTCGGGCCGGACATGGTGGTGATCTCCGAGGGCCGGGGCGGTCGCCGGGAGGAGCGCAGGCTGGCCGAGCTGCTTCCGCTGGCCTTCGGACCGGCCGACCTGGAGTGAGCGGCTTCCGGGGCTGTCTCGCCTCGGGTACGGAGGTTCCTACTCGACGACGATCGTTCCGACCATGCCGGCGTCCTCGTGGAACCGGCAGAAGAACTTGTAGGTGCCGGCGCCCACCTCATCACCGACTTCGTCGGTCTCCTCGTCCTCCCCGGGCTCCACATCGAGGCTCAGATCGGTTCCCTGGATGGTGAAGTTGTGGTCCTGATTGCCGGCGTTGGTCAGGGCGACACCCTGCTCGCTCGACACGGCGATGCACGGCGGCTCGAAGAAGTTGTCCATCATCGTCACCGGAGCGGGCGCTCCCTCCGGCGCGGAGACCTCGGCGCAGGTCTCGTCGATGTCCTCCTGGAAACCGGCGGTGGCGGTCGGCGCCGCTTCCGGTTCGTCGTCGCCGACCTCGGGCAGATCGTTACAAGCGACCAGTGCCACTGTCGCCACGAAGACCGACAGGGCCGCCGTTCGCCTGGTCACGGCGCGGACCGTACCCGTCGATCGGAACCGTCAAACCAAGCTCAGCCGGCCTCGGAGACGGTCAACTCGCCGGTCATGCCCTGGCCGCGATGGTAGATGCAGTAGAAGGCATAGGTCCCCGGAGGAACCGCGCCGCCGATCGCTTCGGTCCGGGCCACCCCGCCGGGCGGGACGTCGAAGCCGACGGAGGAATCCTCGACGGTGAGGTTGTGGAGGTTGGCCCCGGTGTTCCGGACCACCAGGCCCTGGCCGCCCAGGACGATCAGGCAGGTGGGATCGAAGGAGAAGTCGCTGGCCGAGATCCGGACCTCCACCCTGCCGGTCAGGGTCGCGTCGGTGCAGGCCGGGCTGGAGGTCGGGGTCGGCGCGGGGACGGGGGAGGGGCTGGCCGTCGGAACCGCCGTCGGCGATGGAGTGGCCGGCGGGGCGGTCTCGGGTTCCGCATCGCACGCCGTCAGCACGAGCAGGGCGGCGAACACCAACCGCAGGGACATCCATGCCAGCATACGGTGGGAATGGGCCGGGAGAGCGATATCGAATGAACGCCCGACGGGCGATGGTCACCGGTCTCAGCGTTCTGTGGATGGCGGCGTGCGCTGATGGCGGCCCGGCGGGAGACGGTCCCTCACCGTCGACGCTTCGGCAGGTCCTGGCGAACCGGCGGGCGTTCGACGACCGCACCGTGAGCGTTCGAACAGCCTACTTCTCCTCGTTCGAGGTCAGCGTGCTGACCACGGGCTTCGCCGAGTCTCACCCTCCCCAGCCGGTCGAGCCGGTGGTGTGGGTCGATGCCGCGCCGCCGGATCGGTGTATGGATCGGACAAGGGACGCCGCCTGGGCCCAGTCCGTGGTCGCCTCCGGGCGGTTCCGGTTCGATCCCGACTCCGGCTTCGGTCACCTCGGCGCCTACGACATGGCGCTGGAGGACGCCACGTTGAGCTGCGCCTGAACAGACGGGTTGGGGAGGAGCTCGGAGGTATCATGGAGGTTCTCTCCGATGGCCAAGCTCCCCGCCGAGACGAAACCCCGGGTCCCCGAGTCGCCCTGGAGTCCCCAGGCGGCCGAGGCGGCCATGATCCGAGTGACCCCGGTGGATGCGGTCGGACTGGAGGAACGAGCGGCCTCGCTGGCCACCCGGTCAATCAAGCGCGATGCCAAGCTGTACGCCGTCGACCTGGCCATCCGGTGCGCGGACCTGACCACCCTGGAGGGGGCCGACACGCCGGGCAAGGTGACTGCGGTGTGCTCCAAGGCGGTTCGGCCCGATCCGACCGACCCGACGATCCCCAGCGTGGCCGCGGTCGTGGTCTATCCGTCTCTCGTCCCGGTGGCCGCCGAGCGGCTGAGGGGAACGGGCGTCCACCTGGCCAGCGTGGCCGGCGGCTTCCCCAGCGGCCTGGCCCCGCTGGAGGAGCGCCTCGACGAGATCCGGCGCGCGGTCCAGTGGGGGGCGGACGAGATCGACATCGTCCTCAACCGTTCCGCGTTCCTGGCCGGACGGTACCACCAGGCCTACGAGGAGGTCGCGCTGTCCAAAGAGGCCACCGGCTCCGCGCACCTCAAGGTCATCCTGGAGACCGGGGAGCTCGGATCCTACGATCAGATCCGGAAGGCCTCGATGCTGGCCATGGCCGCAGGGGCCGACTTCATCAAGACGTCGACGGGAAAGATCGGCGTCAGCGCGACCTACCCGACGGCCCTGTGCATGATGGAGGCCGCCCGCGACTTTCACCGACAGACGGGCCGGCCCGTCGGGATCAAGGTCGCCGGCGGCATCCGGAAGGCCAAAGAGGCCTGGATCTACCTGGTCATCCTGCATGAGACCCTCGGACCGGACTGGCTCACGCCCGACCGGTTCCGGATCGGCGCGTCGACGCTGCTGAACGACCTGCTGATGCAGGTCCGCAAGGAGCGCGAGGGCCGGTACCAGGGGGCCGACTACTTCACGATCGACTGATGGCGAAGAAGGACGAGCTCGAGCACCGTCGTCATCCCTCGGCCCTGGCCGAGGCGACGCCGTTCGACTATGCCCCCGCCCCGGAATCCCGGGACATCGTGTCGATCGAACCCCGGTACGGTCTGTTCATCGGGGGGGAGTTCGTCGACCCGAAGAGCGGGACGTGGTTCGAGACGATCAACCCGGCCACCGAACAGCGGCTGTCCGAGGTAGCCTCGGCCGGTCCGGAGGACGTCGACCTCGCCGTTCGCACCGCTCGACGGGCATCGGAGCAACAGTGGCGCGACATGCCGGGGGCCGAACGAGCCAAGTACATCTACCGGATCGCCCGGCAGCTCCAGGAGCGGTCCAGGGAGTTCGCGGTACTGGAGTCGCTTGACGGCGGCAAGCCGATCAAGGAGTCTCGCGACGTCGACGTGCCCCTGGCCGCGGCCCACTTCTTCTACTACGCCGGATGGGCGGACAAGCTCGGGTACGCGTTCCCCGGACGCATCCCCAGCCCCCTCGGTGTGGCCGGGCAGGTCATCCCGTGGAACTTCCCGCTGTTGATGGCGGCGTGGAAGATCGCCCCGGCTCTGGCCACGGGGAACACCGTCGTGCTCAAGCCAGCCGAGACCACTCCGCTGACCGCGTTGCTCCTGGCCGAGGTGATCCAGGAAGCGGATCTACCCCCCGGAGCGGTCAACATCATCACGGGAGCGGGGGAGACCGGGGCCGACCTGACATCGCACCCCGGGGTCGACAAGGTCGCCTTCACGGGCTCCACCGAGGTCGGCAAGATCATCCAGCGGGCGGTGGCCGGCAGCGGGAAGCGGCTCACCCTGGAGCTCGGCGGCAAGGCCGCCAACATCGTGTTCGAGGACGCCGCCCTGGACCAGGCCGTGGAGGGCATCGTCAATGGGATCTACTTCAACCAGGGCCACGTGTGCTGCGCCGGATCGCGGCTGTTCGTCCAGGAGTCGGTGTTCGAGCCGGTCCTGGAGAAGCTGAAGGATCGGCTGGCCACGCTCCGGGTAGGCGATCCTCTCGACAAGAACACCGACGTCGGAGCGATCAACTCGAGGCAGCAGCTCCGGAAGATCGAGGAGCTGGTCGAGTCCGGCGTGGAGGAGGGCGCGGAGATCTACCAGCCGGCCTGCGATCTCCCGGATCGCGGCTACTGGTTCCGTCCCACCCTGTTCACCAGCGTGGCCCAGTCGCATCGCATCGCACAGGAGGAGATCTTCGGCCCCGTCCTCTCGGTCCTCACGTTCCGGACGCCCGAGGAAGCTCTGGAGAAGGCGAACAACACGCCGTATGGGCTCTCGGCCGGCGTGTGGACCGAGAAGGGCTCCCGGATCCTGTGGATGACCTCCCGCCTTCGGGCCGGGGTGATCTGGGCCAACACGTACAACCGGTTTGATCCCAGCTCGCCGTTCGGCGGGTATAAGGAGTCAGGGTTCGGACGGGAGGGCGGGCTCCACGGCCTGGAGCCGTACCTCGAGCTGGCGGAGAACGGCAGTGGCTGATCCTCGGCGGGTTTCCGTCCGCCGCACGCACAAGCTGTACATCGGGGGCCAGTTCCCCCGGTCGGAGTCGGGACGGTCGTACCCCGCGGTCGACCGCGATAACGGGGTCGTGGCCCGGGTGGCCCGGGCCAGCAGGAAGGACGTCCGCGATGCGGTCCGCGCTGCACGGGCGGCGTTGCCCGGGTGGTCCGGCAAGACGGCGTACCACCGCGGTCAGGTCCTGTACCGGGTGGCCGAGCTGATGGAGGGCCGGCGGGACCAGTTCGTCGACGAGGTCCGTCGGGCCGGCGCCACCGACCCCGAAGCGGGCGTGGACGCCGCCATCGACCGGTGGGTCTGGTACGCGGGATGGGCGGACAAGATCCATCACATCCTGGGCTCGGTGAATCCGGTGGCCGCCCCGTACTTCAACTTCACCATCCCCGAGCCGACCGGTGTGGTTGGGATAGTCGCTCCCGCCGACGCCCCGCTGCTGGGTCTGGTGTCGCGTCTGGCTCCCGCGGTGGTCGGCGGGAACTGCGTGGTCGTGCTGGCCAGCGAGCGGTGGCCGCTGTCCGCAGTCACCCTGTCCGAGGTCCTGGCCACCAGCGACGTCCCCGGCGGCGTCATCAACGTCCTGACGGGGTATACAGCGGAACTGGTGCCGTGGCTCGCCGGCCACATGGACGTCAACGCTATCGACGTCACCGGGCTGCCGGAGGAGCTCCGACAGGAGGTCGAGCGACTCGGCGCCGAGAACGTGAAGCGGATCGTTCGAGCGAAGGATGGTCAGACCGAGTGGTTGAGCGGCCGCGCCCAGAGCCCGTACGCCGTCACGGCCTTCATGGAGATGAAGACCGTGTGGCACCCGATGGGCGCGTGACCGACCGCCCGGCGCCGGACCCGGGCCAGACGGATCCGACCAAGGGGCTCCATCCGCTCTCTCAGATCGCTCGGTTCGTCGGACGAAGCGGCAGACGGATCGCGGTCACCATCGCCGGGTTCGCCGTCCTCTTGGCCGGCGTGATCATGCTGGTGACCCCCGGTCCGGGGATCCTCGGGATCATCGCCGGGCTGACCATCCTGGCCACCGAATGGGCCTGGGCCGAGAAGGCACTCGACAAGGCGAAGCTCCGAGCCGGCCAGGCCGCACAGGCTGCCACGGCTACCCCATTCCGGCTCGGCCTGGCCATCGGGGCCACGATCATGGGCATCGTGGCGGTTCTCGTCTATTTCTTCTTCATCCGCTAGCCGAAACCCGTTTTACCGCTCCGATCATCGGGCAAGAGTCCGCCCGTGGCGTCACGGAGGCTAAGCGGGCAGGGACGGGAGTTTCGGGGACGAACCGCGGAGCTGTTTCACTACGTCGAGTACTTCTTCTACATTGCCGTGGCCGCCGCCCTAGGGATCGTGGGCGCGATCATCTTCGGGCATGCGGTGTACACGTTCGTCACTGGGATCGAGGACGAGGGGCTGGGGTCGGCCGTGCTCCAGCTCCTGGACCAGCTGCTCCTGGTCTTCATCGTCGCCGAGCTGATCCACACCGTCCGGGCGGTGATCAACGACCGGGTCCTGATATCGGAGCCGTTCCTGATCGTGGGCATCGTGGCCTCAATCCGAAGACTGATCGTGGTCACCGCCGAGGTTCCGAGGTTCGTGGGGACCGACGAGTTCGCCAGCCTCATGCTCGAGATCGGCGTGCTGGTGGGGGCGGTCTTGGCCCTCGGCCTCACCGTGTTCCTGCTCCGTCACACCGAGCACCCGGAGCCGAGACCCTCCGGTGAACGAGAGCCTGCCCGCTAGTCTAGGCTGCCCGGCCGGTGGTCCGGTTCCACAGGATTTGCCCTCCGGCCCCTTTGTGGGTTCCCATGGAGCCGAGCGAAGCAGGGGAGCCGGATCCCGAGTTTGGGACCCGATGCTGCGCGGGAGGAGGAACTGCCATGAGTCATCGCTCGAGGCGAGCTCTCTTCGCCGCGCTCGTGCTCGCCGTCACCCTGGTGTCCGCGTCGGTCTCTGGGGCCTCGGCGGCGGGAAGCAGCGAGGAGAAGAGTTACCTGGTGGTCCTGGAGTCCGGGGATCAAGGTGCCGGCCGGAGGGCCATCGAGAACGCGGGAGGCGAGCTGATCTCGGTGAACAAGTTGGGCATCGGCCGGGCCGTGTCGAGCAACCCCGCGTTCGTCTCCACGGTTCGATCGACCGGGGTCCTGGCTGCGGTCGGGGCGGACGGCGGGTTCCACGTCGAGCCACTCGACATCGTCCAGGGACCGGCCCAGGTGCCGGGGCCGGAGATGGCCGGTGACTGCTCCGCTCACTTCGGGGTCCCCATCGGCGTGGGGCCGGACCAGCTGTCCGCCTGCCAATGGGACATGCGGATCATCCATGCCAGCCCCGGCGGCTCATACTCCGAGAACCGCGGCGATGGGGTGACGGTGGGGATCATCGACACGGGCGTGGACTTCACCCATCCGGACATCGCCCCGAACCTCGACCTGGGCCTCTCCTGCTCGTTCATCACCCCGACGAACCCCGCGGCCATTCCGCAGGACATCGATCCGACCGGACAGTGCCTGACGAAGTCGGCCACCCAGGACTTCTTCGGACATGGCACGCACGTGGCCGGGATCGTGGCCGCCCCGATCAACGGCCTGGGGGTGGCCGGCGTCGCCCCAGAGGCCACCCTGGCCAGCCTGAAGGTGTGCGCCACCGGCGGATTCTGCTTCACCAAGGAGGTCACCGACGCGCTGATCTACGCCGGCGACAAGGGGCTGGACATCGTCAACCTGAGCCTGTTCGCCGACCCATTCCTGTTCAACTGCCGGAACGAAGCCGATCAGCGGGCCATCGTGGCCTCGATCGGCCGAGCGGCTCAGTACGCCACGCAGCGGGGAGTCGTCGTGGTCGCGTCGGCCGGGAACGAGGCCACCGACCTGGGTCACCCCGAGACGGACGAGATCAGCCCGGACTTCCCCCCGGGCTCTGAGGAGACCCGGGATGTGGGGAACCAGTGCATCGTCCTCCCCGCCGAGCTGCCCTCGGTGGCCACGGTCTCTGCCATCGGGCCCCAGGGAAAGCTGTCCTTCTATTCGAACTATGGGAACGCCGCGGTCGACGTAACGGCACCCGGTGGATCCTCCGGCCAGGCCCCCAACCCGTTCGGGCGGGTCCTCAATGCCTGGGGATCGGAGGCACCGCCGCTGAGCACGGTGAACCGGCGGCTGGTGGAGGACTGCGCGGTGGTGGATGGCCAGAACGTGTGCGCCCTGTACGGCTGGATCCAGGGCACGTCCATGGCGGCGCCACACGCTTCCGGCGTGGCGGCGCTGATCCGCTCGGCGTATCCGGACCTCCCGGCGTTGGCCGTGATCGCCCGCATGCAGAGCACCGCCATGACGATGGTGTGCGAGGAGGTGCAGGATCCGCTGACCGATCCGCCGAAGGACTGCACCGGCGGCCCTGGCCACACCAACTTCTACGGCAGCGGGCTGGTGGACGCCCTGGCGGCCGGACAGGCGTAGGGCTCACCACCGAAGGGAAGGGGCCGGCATCCGCCGGCCCCTGGCCCGACCTCGGCCAGGTCCGATTGGTACGATCCGGACGTGCCGCTGTACAAGGAACAGGGGATCGTCCTGGGCGCGGTCAAGCTCGCGGAGGCCGACAAGATCGTGACCATCCTCACCCAGGGCGAGGGGAAGGTCCGAGCGGTGGCGAAGGGGATCCGCCGGACCACGTCGAGGTTCGGAGCCCGGCTGGAGCCGTTCACCCACGTCAACCTGATGCTCTACCGGGGCCGGTCCCTCGATACAGTGACTCAGGCCGAGATCCTCAGCCCGTTTCGCCCGATCCGCGACGACTTCGGTCTGTTCTCGGCGGGCGAGACGATGCTCGAGTCCGTGGACAAGGTGGCCGAGGAGCACGAGCGCAACGTCCGCCTGTTCCTTCTTCTGCTCCAGGGCCTCCGGGCACTGGAGACCCGGCCGGCGGATCCCGCCGCGGTGGCCGAGGCCTTCCTAGTCCGGGTGCTGGGGCTGTCGGGCTTCGCTCCGGCGTTCTCCGCGTGCGCGGTGTGCGGCGACACGTCCGTCGGCCGGTTCTCGGCCTCGCAGGGGGGAGCGGTGTGCGACGGATGCCGGGACCGGGACGCCCGCCGGGCCAATCCTGCCGCGCTGACCTGGTTGAACGGCCTGGTGGGGGGCGATCTGGCCGCCGCCGGACAGGGTCCCATCGTCCCGGAGGTCCGCGGCGAGGCCCGGGCGCTGCTGTTCGGGTTCAGCGAGTACCACCTCGACCGCCGGATCCGGAGCCTCCCGCTCCTGGCTCGGTCGGCCCGCCCCGCGCCGGCGCCGTCATGAGCTTCCTCTCGGACCTGGACCGGTCGAGGATCCCCCGCCACGTGGCCATCATCATGGACGGCAACGGCCGGTGGGCCGCCCAGCGGGGCCTGGCCAGAACGAAGGGTCATGAGCAGGGTGAGCGAGCGCTGTACGACGTGGTCGAGGGGGGGCTGGAGATCGGTCTGCCGTTCCTCACCGTCTACGCGTTCTCCACCGAGAACTGGGATCGCCCCCGGTCGGAGGTCCGATTCCTCATGAACTTCAACCGTACGCTGATCCGGGCCCGTCGCGACGAGTTGAACGAGCGCGGCGTGAGGATCGTCTTCCTGGGCCGCCGCGACTGGCGCCTGCCCCGTTCGGTCCGGCGGGAGATGGAGGCCGCGGAACGGCTGACCGCGGGCAACACGAAGATGACGCTGGTAATCGCCCTCAACTATGGGGGCAGGACCGAGGTCGTCGACGCGGTCAGGCGACTCCTGGCGGACCACGATGACGGCCGGCTGCGGGGGGAACGCATCGGGCCGAGGAGCATCTCCCGGCGCCTGTACCTCCCGGAGATCCCCGAGCCGGATCTCCTGATCCGAACATCGGGGGAGATGCGCACGTCGAACTTCCTCCTCTGGCAGGCGACCTACGCGGAGCTATGGTTCACCCCCGTCCTGTGGCCCGACTTCGGCCGGGAGCAGCTCTTCGAGGCGATCCGGGACTTCCAGAAACGGGACCGCCGGTTCGGGCGGGTGGAGTGATGCGGTACTTCGCGTATGGCTCGAACATGGACGCTCGGACCATGCAGCGGTCCGTTCCCGAGGCCTCGCTGGTGGGACCCGGTCGGCTGGAGGGTTTCCGGCTGGAGTTCAACGTGTACTCCGACCGCTGGGAGGGTGGGGCGGCCAACCTGGAGCCCGATGAGGACGGGCACCTGTGGGGCGTGGTGTGGGACATCCCCGAGGATGCCCTGGAGCGTCTGGACACGTTCATCGGCCATCCGACGTTCTACCGGAGGGAGGGCGTCTCGGTCGTGGTCCCGTCCGGCGAACCAACGGAGTGCGTGACCTATCGGGTGGCGCACCAGAGGGGGTACGTCCGACCCACCGCACAGTACCTGGCCCGGCTGCGAGGTGCCGTGCGAACCCAGGGCCTTCCGCCCGAAGCGCTCGACATCATCGAGTCGGCGGCCAGCCCCCCCCAGCCCCACATATCGACGTAGGATGGTCCGCCTCCGCTGGGAGCAGGTACGGCGGTGGCGTGTGGCTCGGCATCACCTCGACCGGCGCGCGCCGAAGGGGCGGCTGGTGGAGGTGGTCAGCGAGGTGTGCGGCCTCCAGGGCCAGGCGCAGTCCGCCGCGGAACTCCAGCTGTGGGCCCGAGTCGAGGGGGTCACGGCGGAGAACGTTCGCCAGGCGCTGTGGGAACGGCGGATCCTCATCCGGACGTGGGCCCAGCGGGGCACGCTTCACCTCCATGCCGCCGCCGACTGGCCGGTCTACGCCGCCGCCCTGGGAACCCACGACCGCTGGTGGAAGGGGGCGTGGCTCCGGATGATCGGCATGAGCGCCGAGGAGCTCCGCCGGACCCTGGACGCGATCCGGGACTCGCTCGGCGCCCGGCCCCTCACCCGCGAGCAGCTCGCCGACAAGGTCGCCGCCCGCGGCGGGTCCGGGTCCCGGGAGCGGATGCTGTCCGGCTGGGGAGAGATGCTCAAGCCGGCGTCGTTCGAGGGAGCGCTGATCTCCGGACCGGCGAAGGGACGGAGCGTGACGTTCGTCCGTCCGGACGGTGGCTGAAGGGCTGGAACCCGGTGGACGGCGAGGAGGCCATGCGCGAGGTGCTCCGGCGGTATCTGGCCGCCTACGGACCGTCGACCCGAGAGGAGTTCGCCGCGTGGTGGGGCACCCAGCCCGCCCCCGCCGGACGGGTCCTGGCCTCGATGCCGGACGGGGGGCTGGAACAGGTCCACGTGGCCGGACGACGTGGGCCCGGTCGGCCGCCGTCCCGGCGATGAGAGCGAAGCCCGGAAGGAGCCCGGTCGTGCTGCTCCCGGCGTTCGACGTCTACACGGTCGGCTTCCGGCACCGGGAGCAGCTCGTCGAGGGGCGACACGGCAAGCGGGTGTTCCGCCAGGCGGGATGGATCTCCCCGTGGTGCTGATCGACGGTCGGGCCGCCGGGGTGTGGTCCCACGAGCGGAACGGCGGGACCATCGAGGTGACCGTCGAGATGCTCGGGCGGCCGACGGCCGCCCAGAAGAAGGCGATCGCCGGGGAGGCGGATCGGTTGGGCGCATTCCTCGAGGGGCCGGTTCGGGTGTCGATGTAGGCTCGATCGATGGGCCGGCTGACCGAGGAGATGAAGCGGGTGATTCGCGAGCAGCGGCTGGCCCACGTGGCCACCGTCCGCCCCGACGGCACCCCCAACCTGTCGCCGAAGGCCACCACCACCGTGTGGGACGACGACCACCTGATCTTCGCCGACCTCCGCTCGCCCGGCACGGTGGCGAACATCCGACAGAACCCGTCGGTGGAGGTCAACGTAGTCGATCCGTTCCTCCGCAAGGGATACCGGTTCCGGGGCACGGCCGAGGTGTTCACCGAGGGAGCGTTCTTCCAGGAAGCCGTCGGCTTCTTCGGACGGGGAGCGGACGCGGTGGAACGCCCTGAAGAGCGGATCCACAGCATCGTCCTGATCGAGGTGGATCGAGCGCTGCCGCTGCTGTCGCCGGCGTACGAGCTGGGCCCCACCGAGGAGGAGGTGCTGGCCTTCTGGAAGCGGTACTACGGCTCGCTCCAGCGCCCCCCCTCGCCGAGCCCCGCTACCGGGTCCGAGCCGGGAGCTTCGTTCTGAGGGGCCTGCCCCGACTGTACGGGGATCTCGCTCGGTGGTTCCCGTTGATCACCGCTCCGGAAGAGTACGCGGACGAGGCGGAGATGTACCGACAAATCCTTGTCGAGGCGGTCGGCGGGCCGATCGACACCGTCCTTGAGCTGGGCAGCGGCGGAGGGAACAACGCGTCCCACCTGAAGCGGCACTTCTCGATGACGCTGACGGATCTGTCGCCCGACATGCTGGCCGTCAGCCGATCTCTGAACCCGGAGTGCGAGCACGTCCAGGGAGACATGCGGACCCTGCGGCTGGGCCGTCAGTTCGATGCCGTGTTCGCCCACGACGCGATCGACTACATGACCAAGGCCGCCGATCTCCGAGCGGCCATCGGCACGGCCTTCGCCCACTGCCGGCCGGGGGGCGTGGCCCTGTTCGTCCCGGACGAGATCAAGGAGCGGTTCCGACCCCGGACCGATCACGGGGGCAACGACGACGGGGAACGGGGGGCCCGGTATCTGGAATGGACGTGGGACCCCGATCCTCATGACGACACCTACCTGGTGGACTTCGCCTATCTCCTCCGGGACGGCCTGGACGTGACCGTGGAGCACGACCGCCACGTCTGCGGGGTGTTCCCCCGGGCTCTGTGGCTCGACCTCCTTTCGGAGGCGGGGTTCCGGGCCCAGAGCCGGACCATCCATCGCGTCGACCAGGAGGTCGGGTCGGAGGGGTTCATCGCGGTCCGGCCGGGCTGAACCTTCCGGCCGGCGGCCCTCATCCTGCTCTCATCTCCCACGATCTACGCTGTTCGGAATGCGTGTGCTCGTGGTCGAGGACGATGCCCGGATGGCCGAGCTCCTCCGGAGGGGGCTCCAGGAGGAAGGATACGCGGTCGATGTGGTCTCCACCGGCGAGGAAGGCGTGTGGCTGGGGACGGAGAACGACTACGACGCCGTGGTCCTGGACGTGATGCTCCCCGACGGCGACGGCTTCGAGGTGTGCCGGCGGCTCCGGCAGGCCGACCGATGGGCCCCGGTGATGATGCTCACGGCCCGCGACGCAGTGCCGGACCGGGTGGCCGGGCTCGACGCCGGAGCGGACGACTACCTGACGAAGCCGTTCTCTTTCCAGGAGCTGTTCGCTCGGGTCCGGGCCCTGGTCCGCAGGGGAGTGGGGGAGCGGCCGGCCGTCCTGGAGGTGGGAGACTTGAGGTTGGATCCGGCCACCCGGCGCGTGCATCGAGGGGATGAGGAGCTCTCGTTGACCGCTAAGGAAGCCGCCCTCCTGGAGTACTTCCTGCGCCATCCCGGAGAGGTGCTCACCAGGGCTCAGATCATCGAGCACGTGTGGGACTTCGCCTACGACGGCGGCTCGAACGTGGTCGACGTGTACGTCCGGTACCTCAGGGAGAAGGTCGACCGGCCGTTCGGGCATCGGTCGATCGAGACGGTCCGTGGCGCGGGGTACCGCCTCCGGGAGGGGTAAGGGATGCCGATCCGCGTTCGTCTCACGCTGGTCTTCCTGGTAGCTATGGCCGCCGTCATGCTGGCCACGGGGGTCTTCCTGACCCTTCGGCTCCGAGCGGAGCTCGAGAACGCTGTCGATGCGGGGCTCCGGTCCCGGGCCGAGACGCTCCTCGCCGCCCTCGACCCCGCCGACCCCAGCCTCGGACCGGTGGACCCGCTGGCCGAGGAGGACGAGGCCTTCACCCAGCTCCTAGCCGAGAACGGCACCGTGGTCGAGTCATCGCCGATCCTGGAGGGCCGTCCCCTTCTCCCCCCAGCGACGGTGCGGGTCCTGAGCGGGCCGGCGTTCCTGGAACGGACCGTGCCGACCGCGGAGGAGCCCGTCCCGGCTCGGATCCTGGCCCTGCCTGCAGGCGGCGGTCTGGTCGTCGTGGTGGCGTCGTCGCTCGAGGAGCAGCGCGAGGCCGTGGCCGCCCTGGTGGGACTGCTGGCGGTGGGCGGGCCCGCGGCACTGACTGTGGCCACGGTGGTCGTATGGCTCCTGACCGGCTGGGCCTTCCGGCCGGTCGAGCGGATGAGGACCGAGGCGGAGGCGGTGTCGATGTCCGAGCCCGATCGACGGCTGACCGTGCCGAGAACCCGGGACGAGGTGGCCGCCCTGGCCGGGTCGTTGAACCGGATGCTGGACCGGCTGGAGGAGGCCCTCGATCGGGAGCGCAGGTTCGTCGACGACGCCAGCCACGAGCTCCGAACGCCGGTGGCCGCCCTCAAGGCTGAGCTCGAGCTGGCGTTGTCCAGGTCGAGGACGAAGGAGGAGCTCGAGGCGGCCGCGCGCCGGGCCGCGGCGGACTCCGAGGCGCTGGCCCGGCTCACCGAGGACCTCCTCGTCCTGGCCCGGGCGGACCGGGGCCGGCTGCCGGTCCGGCCGGCGGCCGTGGACCTCGACGAGGTGATGGATCAGGTGGCGCGGGCCCTGTCCCACCGGGCCTCCGAGGCCGGTGTCACGGTGGAGCGCCGGGTCGACGCCACACAGCCAGCCCGGGTCGATCCCGTCCGGCTGAGCCAGGCCCTGTCGAACCTTCTGGACAACGCCGTCCGGCACACCCCGCCCGGCGGGCGGGTCCGGCTCACCGCCTCGCGGGTCGACGGGGCGGTGGTCCTGGAGGTGGCCGATACCGGTCCGGGGTTCTCCCCCGAGACCCTGGCCCACCCGTTCGAGCCGTTCGCCCGGGCATCGACGGTCCGCGGCCGCGAGGGGGGCGCCGGCCTGGGGATGGCCATCGTCAGGGCCGTGCTCGAGGCCCACGGCGGGTCGGTCACCCTCGACAACCCGGATAGCGGCGGAGCCCGGGTCCGGCTCCGGTTCCCCGGCGCCTAGAGGATTCATCCTCGACTCATCGGGGTCTCATCGGCCCTGTGGCCGCCTGGACGGCGGGGGACGTTCCTCCGATCACCCTGGAGCAGGACATCGTGGTCCGGGAGGGACGGTCCCTGACCGTGACGGGAGGGTCCTACGACGACGTGATCGTGTTCCGAGAGATCCTGGCCCCGGACGGCGACGTCGAGTTCAAGTACTACGCCCGGGGGACCGGCGTGATCCGGGAGAAGCCCCCCGACGGCCAGGTCGACCTGATCTCCTGCACCTGAAGCCGTTCAAGTGGGTGGCAAGCCAAGGGCCGCTCGAACCGCCGGATCCTCCAGTGATCGGGCGGTGACATCGGCCTCGACCGGCAGGTCGGGGAGATACGGGATGCCGATCACGAACAGGCCGGCCGCTCGGGCGGCCGCGGCGCCGCGGGGCGAGTCCTCGACGGCGACCGTGGCTTCCGGTGAGGCGCCGAGACGGCGACAGGCCTCCAGATAGAGGTCGGGAGCCGGCTTGGGCCGGGGCACCTCATCGCTGGCCACGACGGCATCGAAGGCGTCCCCGATGCCGGAGCCGCCCAAGGCCAGCTCGACCAGCTGACGGTGAGAGTTCGAGGCGACCGCCAGGGGCCGCCGGCCCCTCAGCTCGGCGATCAGGTCGAGGGCCCCGGGCATGGGGTCCAATCGCCCGGCGAACTCCTCGGCCGCCAGCGCGACCAGCTCGGTGATGAGCGCGTTGGCGCTCCGCCGCCGATCGAGCAGCCCTTCGAGCGCCCGCCCGGTCTCCGGGAGCGACCCGCCGATCAGGAGCCGCTTCGCCTCGGCGCCGTACGTCTTCCCGTACCGGGAGAAGAGCCTGGTCTCGGCCCGAGTCCAGGCCGCCTCGCTGTCGAGGAGGACCCCGTCGCAGTCGAACACGACCGCCGGCTCGGGGCCCGGAGGGGAGCGACGCATCGACGCAGGATACGCGGAGGTAGGATGGTCGCACGCCAGCGGCCGCAGCCGGCGGCCGGGAAAGGAGCCTCACGATGGCCGACCTGATGGACGCCATCACCTCTCTGGCCAAGCGCCGGGGGATCGTCTTCCAGTCCAGCGAGATCTACGGCGGCCTGCGGTCGTTCTGGGACTACGGGCCGTTGGGAGTGGAGCTGAAGCGCAACGTCCGGGCGGCGTGGTGGCGGGACGTGGTCCAGCTACGGGACAACGTGGTCGGGCTGGAGTCCTCGATCATGATGTCGCCCCGAGTGTGGGAGGCCTCCGGACATCTCGAATCGTTCACCGATCCCTTAGTGGAGTGCCTGAACTGCCACCAGCGGTTCCGGGCTGACCATCTCCCCGGGTTCCACGAGCCGCAATCCGGGGCCGAGGAGGGGAGCGAGGGCACGGTGGAGATGGACCACCCCAAATGCCCGAACTGCGGCCACGACCGGTTCACCGACCCGAGGAACTTCAACCTGATGTTCAAGACGTACATGGGACCGGTGGAGGAGTCGGGCAACGAGGTGTTCCTCCGCCCCGAGACGGCGCAGGGCATGTTCGTGGATTTCAGCACGGTCCAGTCGACCAGCCGGAAGAAGCTGCCGTTCGGGATCGCCCAGATCGGGAAGTCGTTCCGCAACGAGATCACGCCGGGGAACTTCATTTACCGAACACGGGAGTTCGAGCAGATGGAGATGGAGTTCTTCGTCGAGCCCGGCACCGACGAGGACTGGCACGAGTACTGGATCGAGCAGCGCCTCGACTGGTACCGGCGCCTGGGGATGAAAGAGGAGAACCTCCGGGTCCGGGAGCACGAGCAAGACGAGCTGAGTCACTACTCGAAGCGAACGGTCGATATCGAGTACCGGTTCCCGTTCACCGACTGGGGGGAGCTCGAGGGGATCGCTAACCGCACGGATTTCGACCTCAAGGCTCATGAAAAGTACTCCGGCCAGGACCTGACGTACTTCGACCAGGAGAGGGAGGAGCGGTTCCACCCGTACGTCATCGAGCCGGCGGCGGGCGTGGACCGAGCCGCGCTGGCCTTCCTGTGCGATGGCTACGCGGTCGAGGAAGCTCCTAACGCCAAGGGGCAGATGGAGAAGCGCACGGTGCTCAAGCTCCACAGGGACCTGGCCCCGGTCAAGGTGGCGGTCCTACCGCTCAGTCGGAACGAGAAGCTCGTGCCGAAGGCGCGAGAGGTCTTCGACCTGGTCAAGGGGACGTGGATGTGCGACTACGACGACGCCGGCTCGATCGGCCGCCGGTACCGCCGGCAGGACGAGGTGGGAACGCCGGTCTGCGTCACGGTCGACTTCGAGAGTCTCGACGACCAGGCGGTGACCGTGCGTGACCGAGACTCGATGCAGCAGGATCGCCTTCCGATCGGTCAGTTGTCCGAGCATCTCGCCGAGCGGCTGGCCTGACCGGGTCTGACATTTCGGCCCCGGCCCGTCATCATTGGGGAGATGGAAACAGATAGTAGATCCGGGTTCTCGGCGGGGGAGCCCCTCGAGCCGGTCGCGCTCGACCGGCTGACGCTCCGGTTCCGGAACCCGGACCTCGAGGCCGCGTACAACAAGGACTTCTACCAGCACAACCTGGGGAACCTCCGGTTCGCCTTCCTCGGAGGTGTCGCCCTGTGGGTGCTGTTCGGGTTCGTGATCGACGGCTTCCTGCTGGTCCAGGCCGACCAGACGTTCGACCTGGTCATGCGGTACGGGGTGTTCACGCCCCTGCTGCTGGTGGTGTTCGGGCTAACCTTCCTTCACGGGTTCGAGCGTATGTGGGAGTGGGTGGCGGGTGGCGTCGTCATCGTGACCCTTCTCCTGTGGGTGTACTACAACACCCAGGTGCTGACGATGCCCGTCGATTACGGGTACGTCGGACTGATCCTGATCACGGCTTTCACCTATACGCTGCTTCGCTTGCGGTTCGTCCTGGTGGTCCTGACCACCGTCGTGGCCATCGCCACGTATGTGCCGTACGCCGTCATCGCCGTCCACATCTTCGGCGTGAAGACGGTCCTGGCCACCCTGTACCTGTCGACGTTCGGCGTGCTGTGGGGTGTGGCCGCGTACCGTCTGGAGCGGTTCACGAGATTGCTCTTCGTCAGGGAGCGCCAGCTCGACCGGGAGCGGGAGCGGTCGGACAGCCTGCTGCTCAACGTCCTCCCGCAGGCCATCGTGGCCCGTCTGAAGGCCAAGCCGATCGAAGGCCGCATGGCCGAGGCCCTCGAGGAGGTGAGCATCGTCTTCGCCGACGCGGTCGGTTCGACGGAACAGGCCGCGAAGTGCTCCCCGGACGAGTTCGCGGCCGCGCTGGACGAGCTCTTCGGCCGGTTCGACGATCTGGCCGATCGCTACGGCCTGGAGAAGGTGAAGACGATCGGCGACGCGTACATGGCGGTGGCTGGAGCTCCCACTCCGATGGACGACCATGCCGAAGCCGCGGCCGACATGGCGCTGGATATGCTCGCCCAGGCCGGCCAGGTTCGGTGGCCGTCCGGCGACCCCATCGCCCTGCGGGTCGGCGTGGCCACCGGTCCCGCCGTGGCCGGTGTGATCGGCCAGCGGAAGTTCGCCTACGACCTGTGGGGGGACACGGTGAACCTGGCCAGCCGTCTGGAGGCCAGCGGGGAGCCGGGCCGGATCCTGGTGTCGGAGACGATGGCGGAGTTGCTGGCCGACCGATACGAGTTCGGTCCCGCGCAGGTCCTCGACCTCAAGGGAAAGGGGCCGACGCCGGTCCGGTTCCTCGTCGCCCGCCGGGCCGACGTGCAGGCGGCGACTGCTTCCTCGTAGTCGCTGCGCGGCGACGCCTGGACCGTTCGGTCCCGCCAGCATCGACCGGGCTATGCTGACTTCGGTGCGCGGCTTGATCTTCGACCTCGACGGCACCCTGGTGGACACGGTGTACGCGCACGTCTTTGCCTGGTACCGGGCCTTGGCCGAAGCCGGTGCCCGGATCGAGGCGTGGCGCATCCACCGGAAGATCGGGATGAGCGGCGGCCTGTTCACGCGAGCGGTGGCCCGGGAGGTGGGTCGGGCCCTCGACTCGAACGAGGTCGAAGCGGTTCAGCGGCGTCACGGGGAACTGTTCCGTGAGCTCATGCCGGACCGCCCGTGCCTGCCCGGAGCGGTGGAGCTTCTCCACCATCTCCGGGAGCTGGGTATCCCCTTCGGCATCGCTACTTCCGGACGAAGGCCTGAGATCGACGCATCGCTGGAGGCCCTCGGCGTCGGCTTCGAGACCGTGGTCGTCGAGCGCGGCCATGTGGCCAGGGCCAAACCGGAACCCGATCTGTTCATCGCCTGCCAGAAGCGGCTCGGGCTTCCCGCCGAGCAGTGTTACGTCGTCGGAGATGCGGTGTGGGACCTCCTGGCCGCCCGTCGAGCGGGGATGTTCAGCGTTGGGGTGATGACCGGTGGCTACGGCGAGGACGAGCTCATCCGAGCCGGGGCCTTCCGGGTGTACCGCGACCCGGCGGAGCTGCGGGTCTCCCTGGATGAGCTCGGCGTTCTTCCCTGACGCGGGCGGTCAGCCCGACTTGAGGTCGCACCATGCCCGGACGGCGACCTCGAGGTCCCGTCGCTTGGCCTTCACGTCGTCGAGGTCCGCGAACCGCAGATAGCGCACCGTGGCGCCGCCACCCTCCAGGCGTGGGTGCTTCCCCGGGAGCGTGGCACCCTGATGGAACATCAGGCTCACGTGCTTCTTCGACCGCGGATCGATGCTGGCCATGTTGCCTTCGAACACGAAGGTCGGGCTCTTCCACTTTATTGCTTCGGTCAGGCGACGATCGGTGCGGAGGATGATTCTCCGCACCTCGAGCATGGCGTCCTTCTGGGGGTGGTCCAGATCCTCGAACCAGGCCTCGACCTCTGGACTGGCGCCCATGGGTCCTTCTATCACACGAGGAATGCCCGAAGCCTCAAGCCGCTACAGGACCTTGCCGGGGTTGAGGATGCCTTCCGGATCGAGGGCGTGCTTCACGGCGGCGTGGACCCGGAATCCGTCGTCGCCGAGCTCTTCGGTGAGCCAGGGACGCTTGAGGAGGCCCACGCCGTGCTCGCCGGTGATCGTGCCGCCCAGGTCGACCGCCGCCCGGAGGATGTCCTGGAAGGCGGCCCGGGCTCGAGCGACGTGCTCGGGGTCCCGGTGGTCATAGACGAGCGTGGGATGCATGTTGCCGTCCCCGGCATGGCCGAACGTCCCGATCACGACGGCGTGGTCGGCGGCGATGCGCTCGATGGCCTCGAACAGTTCGGTGATCCGGCCGATGGGCACGGCCACGTCGTCGAGGAGAATGGTCCCCTGACGCTCGAGGGCGGGAAGGGCCAAACGCCGGGCATTCATGAGGAGGTCGGCCTCCATCGGGTCGGACGACCGGGCCACCAGCGTGGCTCCCGCGGACGTGCAGGCTCGCGCCATCCGTTCGATCTGGTTCGCGGCCTGCTCCCCGCCGGCGTCGGATCTCCCGATCAGCATGGCGGCGGCATCGAGGTCGAGATCCATATGTTTCCATTCGTCGACGGCCCGCACCGTGTGGCGGTCCATCAGCTCGAGGACCGAGGGGACCACCTCGGAGGTGATCTCCGCGATGGCCGTTCCTGCGGACTTCAGATCCCCGAAGAACGCGACCAGCGTGGCCGGAGGGGGCGGAGCTGGCCGGAGGCGCAGGGTGGCCTCCGTCACCACTCCGAGTGTCCCCTCGGAACCGACGAACAGGCCGGTGAGGTCGTATCCTGCGACGCGCTTGACCGTCCTGCCTCCGGTTCGGATCAGGGAGCCGTCGGCCAGGACGACCTGCAGGCCGAGGACGGAATCTCGGGTCACCCCGTACTTCGCGCAGCACAGCCCTCCCGCGTTGGTGGCGATGTTTCCCCCGATCGACGAGAACCCAGCGCTGGCCGGATCCGGGGGGTACCACAGTCCCCGTTCGGCAGCAGCCGCGGAGAGGTCGCCGTTGATGACGCCCGGCTCGACGACAGCGAGGAGGTTGGCTCGGTCGATTTGCAGGACCCGGTCCATTGCCGTGAGCGACAGGACCAGCCCGCCGTCGACAGCGTTTGCCCCGCCGGACAGCCCCGATCCCGCGCCTCGGGGCACCACCGGTACGCCGCCCGCCGACGCGATCCGGAGGGTGGTCTGCACCTCGGCCGCCAAGCGGGGGCGGACGACGGCGAGGGGCATCCCCGCCCCGGGAAGCGCCGCCTGATCCCGCCGGTAGCTCTCCATCACGTCCCGGTCCGTGAGCAGTGCAGCGGACGGAAGAGAGCGGGCCAGCGCGTCGAGCACGTCGGACCCGTCGGCGCGAGGTCTCCGTGGGTCCACCATCCGCCGGCTACCGGGAGATGGTCATCTCGGTGACATGGGCCGCGCCGGGGTCGAGAGCGACTCGGAGAATCTGCCGGGCCACGTGGCGCGGATCCATGTAGTCGGTCAGGTCGGGCATCCGCCCCGTCTCGGGGGACCAGAACGCGGTCCGCATACCACCGGGGTAGACGGTCAGGGTTCGGACGGAGGTGCCCTTGAGGGCGATGCGGAGCGCCTCCATGAATCCTCGGGCGCCCCACTTGGCGGCGCAGTAGACCGCTTCCTCGGCCCGACCGACGAGTGCGGCCGAGGACAGGACGCTCACCACGGTCCCTCCGGTCGCCCGGAGGGCCGGGAGGGCAGCCGCCGTGGCGAGCATCAGCCCCTTCAGGTTCGCCGCCAAGACCTCGTCGATCATGGCTTCGGTCAGGTCTTCCACCGGGCCGAACCGTCCCACGCCAGCGGCGTTCACCAGGAAGCCGAGGGATCCCATGGCCGCGACCTGGTCGAAGGTCGATCGCACCTGGCTCTCGCTGGACACGTCGCACACCATCCCGTGGGCGTCGGCCCCCTCGCCGCGAAGGCGTTCCACCGCTTCTCCGACAGTCTGAGCATCTCGGGCGATGATCGAAACGGCCATGCCCGCGGCCGCCAGTGATTCGGCCAGGGCGAACCCGAGGCCGGAGCTTCCTCCCGTTACCACCGCCCTGTTTCGAGCCATGACATCCTCCGCCCCAGCCCGGGGCCCACGATAGCCCGTGGGCCACGGTCGCCGAGCGGTCGCTCGCTTGACAACGACTCGCCGGGAGTGCTTGGCTCCGGGTTTGACAACGTTGTCGGAGCCCGAGGATGGCGTCCGGAGCGGGGATGAGTGAGCGTCCCACGATGGTGGACGTGGCCAGGCTAGCCGGGGTGAGCCTCAAGACCGTCTCGCGTGTGGTGAACCATGAGGCGGGGGTTCGACCGGAGACCGAGTCTCGGGTTCGGGGGGCCGTGGAGGCCCTCGGGTACCGCGCGAACGACATCGCCAGGAACCTTCGACGAGGCCGACCGTCGGCGACCATCGGCCTGGTCATCGAGGACGTCCGCAACCCTTTCTACTCAGCGGTGGCCCGTGCGGTCGAGCAGGTGGCCAGGGACCACGGCTACGTCGTCGTTATCGCGAACTCAGACGAGGACGCGGCGGCGGAGCGCAAGGCGGCGGCCAGCCTGCTGGAGCGACGAGTGGGCGGGCTCCTGATCGTTCCGGCCGGCCGTGACCACGCGTACCTCCGGAACGAGGTCCGCCTGGGCACGCCGGTCGTGTTCATGGACCGGCCGGCCGACTCGATCGACGCTGACGAGGTGCTGCTCGACAACGCGGGCGGGGCGCGCCAGGCGGCCGAGCATCTGCTCGCCCGGGGCCATCGCCGGATCGCGGTGGTGGCCGACTCCCCGGACATCGTTACGATCGCCGAGCGGCTGTCGGGGTATCGCCGAACCGTGGAGGCGGCTGGTCTGACCGTGGACGAGACCCTGATCAGGACCGGCCTGCACGATGTGCGGGATGCCGAGGCAGCGACTGTCCACCTCCTGGCCTTGTCCGACCCGCCCACGGCCATCTTCGCCACGAACAACCGGGGGTGCGTCGGGGCTCTCCGGGCTCTCCACGTTCGTTCGGAGGAACGCTCTCGCGCCGCCCTGGTGGGGTTCGACGACTTCGAGCTGGCCGATCTCCTCCAGGTCACCGTGGTGCGGCACGACCCCCACGAGATGGGCCGGCGGGCGGCGGACCTTCTGTTTGCCAGGCTGTCGGGCGACGAGAGCCCACCCCAGCGGATCGTCCTCCCGACCGAGCTCGTGGTCCGCGCCTCCAAGGAGACCTCGCCATGACCGGGGCCGAAGCGGCCGCCCCCGATGGATACCTGCTCGAAGCCCGCGGGATCGTCAAGCGCTACGGGCACGTTCAGGCGCTTCAGGAGGCGGACTTCGACGTGCTCCCCGGGGAGGTCACCGCGCTGGTTGGAGACAACGGCGCCGGGAAGAGCACCCTGATCAAGATTCTGTCGGGCACGGTTCAGCCGGATGCCGGGAAGATTCGCTTCGAGGGCCATCCGGTGACGATCCACTCGCCGCTCGACGCCCGCCGTCTCGGCGTGGAGACCGTGTACCAGGACCTGGCTCTGGCCGAGGACCTGGACCCGGCGGCGAACCTCTTCCTGGGGCGGGAGCTGCTGCGGCCGGGCGTGCTCGGCATGGTGGGGTTCATCGACAAGCGGGCGATGAGAGGCCGCGCGTCGGAATCGTTCAGGACACTCGGCATCGACCTCCAGGACATGGATGCCGAGGTCGGCATGCTCTCGGGTGGCCAGCGACAGACGGTGGCCGTCAGCCGGGCTGCCACGTGGGCCAGCCGGGTGATCTTCATGGACGAACCGACCGCGGCGCTCGGGGTGGTTCAGGCGGAGCGGGTCCTCGAACTCGTCCGGCGGATCCGAGAATCGGGGAAGTCGGTCGTCCTGATCAGCCACAACCTGCCGCAGGTGTTCCAGGCGGCGGACCGGATCCAGGTGCTGCGCCTGGGTCGGCGGGTGGCCGCCTTCCGGGCCGAAGAGGTGACCATGGACGAGGTCGTCGGCGCGATGACGGGCGCCGCGGAGGAGGGGTAGGCCGTGGTCCGGGAGCGCAGGCCGCTCGACCGACGGGAGCTGACCCGCCACCCCGAAGAGGGGGGATGGGGGGCGCGGAGCGGTCTGGTGCGGCTGACCGCAGCCACGTCGACATGGATCTTCTTGGTGCTGGTGGTGATCATCGCCATATTCTCGATCCTCAACTTCGACGCGTTTGCGTCGGTGTTCAACCTGCGCAACATCACCATCGACGCATCAAGCCTCGTGATCGTGGCGGTGGGGATGACGTTCGTGATCATCACCGGGGGGATCGACCTCTCGGTCGGATCGGTCCTGGTGTTCTCTCAGGTGGTGGCGGCCCTGGTCATGCGAGGGATGGGGGCGGAGGGGATGGCAGTCATCCTGGCCGGCCTCGGGAGCGCGCTGCTGTCCGGGCTCGTCTGGGGGCTTCTGAACGGGGTGCTGATCGCCAAGACGCGGATGCCCGCGCTGATCGTGACCTTGGGGACGCTCGGCATGGCGCAGGGTGCAGCGCTGCTGCTCAGCGGGGGGATCAACATCCGGCGGGCGGTTCCGACGGAACTCGTCACCACGGTAGGGATCGGGCGGCTGTTCGGCCAGATCCCTTATCAGGTCGTGATCGCGGCCGGAATCACCGTGATTGGGGGGATCCTGCTGCACCTCACTCGGTTTGGCCGACACACGTATGCGATCGGCTCGAACGCCGAGGCGTCGCGCCGGGCCGGGATCAACGTGGCCGGGCACCTGATCAAGGTGTACGCGATGTCCGGAGTGCTGGCGGGGATGGCCGGGTACCTGCTGCTGGCGCGGTTCACCACGACCACGATCGAGGGACACGGGACCACCAACCTGCAGGCGATCGCGGCGGTAGTCATCGGAGGAACCAGCTTGTTCGGCGGGATCGGCACGGTGTTCGGCACGGTTGTGGGTGTGTTCATCCCGTCGATCCTTCGGAACGGGTTCATCATCCTCGGCGTCGAACCGTTCTGGCAGCAAGTTGCTGTGGGAGCGATCTTGATCTTGGCGGTGTACGTCGATCAGTTGAAGCGTCGCGCTCGTGAGCGGAAGTAGACGAGCCGGAAGGAGGGAGGCGATCGGTTTCAGCACCGGCCGGGACGAAAGCGGGCAGCCGGAAAGAGGAGGAGTGCAATGAGAAGAAGGTTACTGGTCCTCCTGGCCGTGATGGCTGTGGTCGCCGGAGCGTGCGGCGACGACGGCGATGAGGCCGGGGGTGCGGGAGGCGGTGAAGAGTCGTTCGACATCGTCCTGATCCAGGGCGTCGCGGGAGACGAGTTCTACATCACGATGGACTGCGGGGCCCGCGCCGCCGCCGAGGAGCTCGGGGTGAACTACTCGGTGCAGGGGCCGAACGAGTTCGATCCCACGGAGCAGATACCGATCGTGGAGGCCGTGACAGCTCAGCAGCCGGACGCCATCCTGATCGCCCCGACGGAGCGCACGGCCCTGATCGGGCCGCTCCAGGCGGCCCAGGATGCCGGGATCACCGTGGTGCTGGTAGATACCATCGTGGACGACCCGAACATCGGCGTCTCCCGGATCGCTACCGACAACGTGGAGGGCGGTCGGGTCGCCGGCGAGGCACTGGTCGAGCTGATCGGCGGCGAGGGCTCGGTGTTCGTCAACACCACCCAGCCGGGGGTCTCCACGGTCGAAGAGAGGCAGCAGGGATTCGAGGAGGTGATCGAGGGCGAGCCGGGGATCGAATATCTCGGTGCCGAGTTCAACAACGACGACCCGACCCGGGCTGCTCAGATCACGTCGGCGGTCCTGGCCCGCAACCCGGACCTGGCCGGTGTCTTCGCCACGAACCTGTTCTCGGCCGAGGGCGCGGCCACCGCGCTTCGAGACGCCGGTGCCCAGGACCAGGTTTCCATCGTCGGCTTCGACGCCAGCCCCGGTCAGGTCGATCAGCTGGAGGAGGGGCTGGTCCAGGCGCTGGTGGCCCAGAACCCCAGAGAGATCGGGTTCCGGGGCGTGCAGACGGCCGTAGCGGCGCTGCGGGGCGAGGAGCACGAGGAGGAGATCACCACCCCGCTGACGGTGGTGACCCAGGACAACCTGGAGGACCCGGAGGTCCAGGACACCCTGTATCTCGGGGAGTGCTGATCTCGGTCTGATCGAACGTGTGGCTGGCGCCGGTTTCGGCGCCGGCCGCACGGTCAGCCTCCGGGGGGGACGGGCTCGGCGGCCTGGGACTCCGATGATCGGAGGGCCGCCTCGAACAGGCGGTGCGCCTCGAGCGCCTCCTCGGCATTCGCGCACGGGAACCCGTCACCGAGAAGGCCCGCCCGCTCGGCGAGGAACGCTGCCCACATCTGCAGCACGGCATCCGAGAAGCCGAACTCAAAGATGGCGCCTGTCACGGTCGGGAACACGGACTGGCTGCCCGTCTCCATTCCTTCCCAGACCTGGCGCCCGTCCCGAACCGTGAACCGGCGCACGGTCTTCGGCCGGGCGGTCGAGAACTCCACGCCGCCTTCCATCCCCACGGCCCGGATCCGCCAGGTGTTCATCTCCCCCGGCGAGATCCGCTTCGTCTCCACGGTCAGGGGGAACGTGGCGTCGTTTTCGCCTACGGTGCAGACGAGCGTGGCATTCTCGATTGTGTCGCAGGGAACCGGCGCGCCGTCCGGTCCCGGTCTCTCCGTGACGAGGTCCTGCAGAACGGCGTAGGTGCGCGTCGGATACCAGCCCAGCTTGAACGGGAGATGCAGGGCGTGCATGCCCAGGTCGCCCATCACGCCGATCCGTCCGCACAACCGGGCTTGACGTTTCCAGTTGGCCGGCTTGTGGACGTCCAGATCGCTCGAATGGAGGAACGCTGAGCTGGCCTCGATCACCCGTCCGAGTCTCCCAGTTCGTATCGTCTCGAAGGCGAGCTGAGCCCCGGGGAAGTAGGGCATCTCGCTGGAGCACCGGACGAACAGGTTCGGTCGCCTCCGCAGCACCTCGACGATCCGTTCGCATGCGGCGAGGTCGATCCCGAACGGCTTCTCACCGAGGAAGTCCTTGCCGGCCTCGATCGCCGCCACGTATAGCTTCTCGTGGAGATGGTGCGGCACCGCGATGTACAAGACGTCGACGACGTCGTCCTCGAGCAGCTGGCGGTAGTCGGTGCTTGTCAACCGAACCGTGTCGATGCGTTCGAACCAGGCCAGGGCCTTGGGGTCCGAATCGCACACGGCGGTGAGTGTCGGGCGGACCGGATGGCTCTGGAGTGCCGGCCACCGCTGAATTGCGGCGGCGACCTCCTTGCCCATCAGACCGCCGCCGATGATCCCGATCTGGACCTCGGAGGTCACGAGCTCAGGAGGGCTCGTGCAGGAGGGTCAGGGCCTTCTCCGGGGACCAGTCGTCATGGACGACGGCCATCAGCGCCCGGGTGATCGCCTCCGGATTCGGGTGCTGGATGATGTTGCGCCCGTAGACGATCCCCGTGGCGCCCTGAGCGAGCACGGCCTGGGTTCGAATCAGGATCTCCTCGTCACTCACCCGGCCTCCGCCGCGAACGAGGAGGGGGACCCGAGCGACCTGGACCACCCGGTGGTACTCGGAGACATCGTCGGTGGGATCGGCTTTGATGATGTCGGCCCCGAGCTCCACCGCCTGGCGGACCAGCGCCGTGATCCTTCCGACGTCGCCGTCGAGCGTGAGCCCGCCGTCGCCGGGCTTCATGACCAGCGGCTCCACCATCAGGGGGATCGCCGCCGACTCACACAAGGTCTTGAGCCGGCCCACGTTCTCGATGCAGGCCCGGCGGAGCTCGTCGGCGCCGGGGATGTCGAACATGTTCACCACTACACAAACCGCGTCGAGGCGGACGGCGTGAGCGATCGGATCGTCGATCAGGACGGCAAAGGCCCTTTCGGGGGCCCTCCGTCCGTATACGTTTGCCACATCGCACCGAAGGACCAGGGCCGGCTTGTCGCGCCCCGGCCGTGACTGGAGGAGATCGGCCTGTCCCACGCTGAGCTGGATTGCGTCCGGCGCCGCCTCGACCAGTGCGGACACCGCGGCTTCCATGTCCTCGATGCCTGTGAGAAAGTCCCGCTCCCCGGCGAAGCCGTGGTCGACCGCCACGTCGAGGCACCGGTTCGAGCGGGGGTTGAACAGTCGGTTGAGACGATAGGACTTCACCGGCGACATCCTCTTGACCAGCGGTCGAGACCGAACCTAGGCTAGCCAGGACAACGTTGTCAACACCAGTGCAGTGACCGCGGGGGGTCGGCCGGGTGGAGCCCATCGAGCTCGGGGTGAACCAGATCCACCGCTTCTACCGGGGTGGCCGGTCCATCGCGGAGTTCCGCGGCCTTCGCCACCAGGACGATTTAGGGCCGGAGGACTGGGTCGGGTCGGCGACGGCCGTCTTCGGATCGGAGACGCTTGGAGTGAGCAGGCTGACCGATGGTCGAACGCTCAGGGACGCCGTCGTGGCGGATCCGGAAGGGTTCCTGGGCCCCGAGCACGCGGAGCGGTTCGGAGCCGAGATCGGACTGTTGGTGAAGCTGCTGGATGCGGGCCAGCGGCTCCCGGTGCATTGCCATCCGAATCGGGAATTCTCGAGGCGCCACCTCGACTGCCCGTACGGGAAGACCGAAGCCTGGGTGATCGTCGGCGTGGGTTCGACCGACCCGGTCGTGCATCTCGGTTTCAGGCACAAGGTCGATCCGGAGACCCTCGCCGAGTGGGTGACGCGACAGGACACCGAGGCGCTCCTCCAGGCCACCAATCGTCTCCCCGTCAAGATCGGGGACTCGGTCCTGGTCCCGGCGGGCATCCCGCACGCCATCGGCGAGGGGGTGTTCCTGGTCGAGCTTCAGGAGCCGACGGACCTCTCCGTGCTTCTCGAGTGGGACGGCTTCGATATCGACGGCGCCCTGGACGGACACCTCGGGCTGGGGTTCGATGTGGCCCTGGCTTGCGTCGACGCATCGGGCTGGGGGGGACGGCAGGTCGACCGGCTTCGCGGCCCGCGTCGTGGTCTCGCCGGGGCCCGGCCCGGGGTGGAGATCCTGTTCCCGACCGAAGCGGATCCGTTCTTCCGGGCCGAGCGGATCCGTCCTCCGGGAAGCACGCCGCTCCCGCCGTCCTTCTCCATCCTGGTGATCACCGCCGGATCGGGAACGCTCCGTTGGGCGAGTGCCGGGCGGGAGGTCGCTCGGGGAGACACCCTCCTGATCCCGTTCGCTGCGGGAACGTGTGAGTTGTCCGGCGCGGTCGAGGCGGTCCGATGCCTGCCTCCGGATCCGACGGCACCGGACGCCTCGGTGCCCGCGTTCCGATGACCGCAGAGCTGCTCCTCGGCCTTGACCTGGGCACCACTCATGCCAAGGCCGCGGTGGTGACGGTGGACGGCCGGGAACGTGCCCACGGCTCGGCGCCAACACCCTGGCGCACCCTGGCCACCGGGGCGGAGCTGGACCCTCGGGCTCTGGTCGAAACAGCGGTGACGGCCGCCCGGGCGGCGCTGGCTGCCGCACCGGAGGGCCGGGTGATCGGGGTCGGTGTGACGAGCATGGCCGAGACCGGTGCGCTGCTCGATCGGGAAGGAGAGCCGGTCACCCCGATGATCGCCTGGCACGACACCCGGGGCGACGAGCAGGCTGGCGAGCTGGCCCGTGCCGTCGGCCCACAGTGGTTCGCTCGGCGAGCCGGGCTTCCCATGAGCCGGTTGTGCACCGCGAGCAAGTATCGGTGGCTGCGGGCCCACCTCCCGGGTGCCAAGGAAGGCGTTCGATGGCTCAACGTGGCGGAGTGGCTTGTGCGCAGCCTGGGGGGCGAGGAGGTGGCCGAGCTGTCGCTGTCCTCCCGGACGGGGTTCCTGGACCTGGCTCGGAAGGAATGGCTCGACGAGGTGCTCGACGCTGTGGAGGCTCCGGCCGGGTTCCTGCCCGACCCCGCCGATGCCGGGACGCCGGCGGGCACGGTGTCGCGCACGCTCGACGAGGCTCGCGGCGCCGTGTTGACCGTGGCGGGTCACGATCACCCCTGCGCCTCGGTCGGAGCGGGGGCCACCGAACCAGGTGACGTTTTCGACTCGTGTGGGACTGCGGAGGCCTTCGTTCGCGTGCTGGAAACGCCTCTCGGTCCCGACGACGTCGAGCGGGCGGTGTCGGGCGGGGTGACTGTGGGCTGGAGCGCCGTGCCGAACCAGCAGGCCCTGATGGCGGGATTCGTCTCGGGCCTGGCCCTGACCAGGTTTCTAAACCTTCTCGGTGTGGGCAAGAAGGGCCGAGCCGCCCTCGATGCCGCGGCCGTGGCGCTTCGGTCCGGCGCGGACGGGGTTTCGGTGGCCGGCGTGACGGACGACCGAGCCACGCTCGAGGGGATCCCCCGATCCGTGACTCCCGCACACGTCTGGCGGGCCGCGATCGAGGCGGTGACCCGGCACGGCGAGCAGGTGTTGGAGACGATCGAGGCGGTCGCCGGCCCGACCACGAGGCTGGTGGTGACGGGAGGATGGGCCCGAAGCGTGGCCGTCCGGGCCGTCAAGCGGGAGATCCTGGGGCCGTACGATGAACCGGCGGTCGAGGAGGCCGGGGCTCGAGGGGCCGCGTTGATCGCCGGCCTCGCGGCGGGCGCCTTCTCGGGGATCGAGGACCTTCCTCCGATCGCTCGAGTCCGGCGCGACGAGGGATGAGCATCCGATCGGCGGGCGGCTACGTCCGGGCGGGAAAGGTGGCCAACCTCGATCACCTGGCCCGGGCCACGCTCTCGACCGTGGTCGATGGGCCGGCCCGCGGTTGCCGCGCTCTCGACCTCCGGGTGGCGGAGGGGGTGGACCTTCGGATCCTGCCCGACCGTGGGTTCGACATCGGCGACGCCCGGTTCCGGGGGGTTCCTCTCTCCTGGATCTCGGCGATCGGCGAGACGGGGCCGCTGAACGTCCTGACCGGACGATCATGGCTCCAGACGTTCGGGGGTGGCCTGATCACCACCTGCGGGCTCCGGAACGTGGGATCTCCCTCCGAGGGGCACGGGCTGCACGGTCTGTTCTCGCACCTCCGGGCCTCCGACGTGCGCTGGGACCGGGGGATCGAAGAAGACGACATCGTGCTCACCGCTCGAGCCACGATCGACGAGATCGACGCGGGGGGAGCGCACCTTCGGGTGGATCGAACCATCCGAACCCGTACCGGTCGCGGCCTGGTCGAACTGACCGACGTCACCTCGAACCTCGGAGCCGCGCCCGAGCCCGCACCGATCCTCTACCACGTGAACCTGGGCGTCCCTCTGTTCGACGAGGGAGCCACCGTGGACATCGACAGCGTCGAGGTCCTGCCCCGCGACGACGACGCGGGGCGGGGGCGCCATTCATGGATGTCGCCGGGTCCTCCCGAGGATGGTGGAAGGGAGATGGTCTTCGAGCATCGGGTCCGACCCGACCGCTCGGGCTGGGGGCGGGCGGCCGTGGTCAACTCGTCAGCCCGGCTCGAGCTGATCCTCCGATGGCGGGCGACCGAGCTGCCCCGCTTCCACCAGTGGCTCCATCTCCGTCGGTCGATGTACGTGTTGGGGCTCGAACCGGCGAACTGCTCGGTTCTCGGCCGGGCCGCCGACCGGGCGGCCGGAACACTTCCGGTCCTGGAACCCGGAGCCCTCCGAACGACGGAGCTTCGGCTCGAGCCCCGGCGGCGAGTGCCTGACCGCGCATGATCGTCGCGGGGCCGAACATCACACTCGATCGCATCGTCCGGATCGACGAGCTCCGGCCCGGGGAGGTGCTGCGATTCTCTGAGGCGATCATCGCGCCTGGAGGGAAGGGCGCGAACGTGACCCGGGTGGCGAAGGCGCTGGGTTTCCCGGCAACCCTGGTCGCGCTTGCCCCCGGACGTACCGGCCGGGCCGTGATCGAGCTTCTCTTCGAAGAAGGCCTTCCGGTGGACGCCGTCGCTACGGGAGGCGAGGCTCGGGCGGCTTCGATTGTGCTCGAGTCGAGCGGTCGGGTCACCGTCCTCAACGAGCCGGGTGCCACGATCCGAGAGGAGGACTGGGGAGCGTACGAGCGGACGGTGGCTGATCTTCTTCCCGGCCATGGCTTCCTGGTGTGCATCGGAAGCACCCCTCCCGGTAGCCCACCGGACGCGTACGGCAGGCTCGTCGTACTGGCCAGGGAACGCGGGATGCGCGCGCTGGTCGATGCGGCCGGCGACTCCCTGGCGGGCGCCCTGGTGGCAGCTCCCGAGCTCGTCACGCCGAGCCTGGGCGAGGCGGAAGGGATCATTCGCGGTGCCGGCCCCCAGCCCGCAGCGGAGCGGTCAGCGGACGTGCGGGATCGAGCTCTGGCGGCTGCCTCCGCCTTGGTCGGTCGAGGTGCGAGCACTGCCATGGTGACGGTCGCCCAGGGACTGGCTGTGGCTCGAGGTTCAGAGCGCTGGTGGGTGGATGCCCCGCCGGTCACCGTCCGGAACCCCATCGGGGCCGGCGACTCGCTGGTCGGCGGCCTGATCGGCTCGCTCGAGCGAGGCCACGACCTTCGAACCGCGCTACGCCTCGGCGTGGCCGCGGCATCGGCCAGCGTCGAGACGAACCTCCCGGGGGTCCTCGATGCTCGCCGCGTCCACACCCTGGTGGACCACGTGGCGATCGTGGAGCGTTGAGGGACCCACCGCTTCAACGACCGCAGGACCGTCGCCGAGTGATCAATCCCTCCCGCGGAGATCGACTCAACGACCGACCGAAGGGTGGCCGACGCCTCCACCACCGGCTTTCAGGCTTGCAGGGAAACGGCGTACTCCGTGTCATCGTTCTGCCACCGGAAGATGAGGTGATCGCCGTCTCCTCTGGCCGCCGCGTCGAGGTCTCCGGTGAAGGTCGCCGAAGACCGGAATGAGGGGATCCTGCTCGGCGAAGGGGAACAGCAGGACCTCCCCGTCGGCGCCCCGTTGGGACGCATCGATCAGGGTCGCCGTGGAGTAGTCGAGATGGAACACCACGCCGGATCCAGTCGGCCATGCTCGAGCCGGTGGCAGCATCGGTCATCAGGCGCCGTGAAGTATGGGGGATCGACCGCTCACTATGCTGGGAGGCCCGGAAGGAAGGAGACGCAGATGGCCACTTACGTCCTCGTTCCCGGAGCGTGGCTCGGGGCCTGGGCCTGGGACCGGGTCGGTGCGAGGCTCCGGGAGGGGGGCCATCACGTGCATCCCGTCTGCCTGACCGGCCTCGGCGAGCGGGCCTCCGAGGCGGACCCGGGCGTGGACCTGGAGAGGCACGTGGCCGATGTGGTCGACGTGATCCGGCGGGAAGACCTGTGGAACGTGATCCTGGCGGGCCATAGCTACGCGGGGATGGTGGTCACCGGGGCCGTGGAACGGGTCCGAGACCGGATCTCGCAGCTCGTGTACGTCGACTCAGGGCCCTTCCCCGACGGGACCTCGTTCCTGGACACCATGGAGCCGCAAGCCCGCCAGCTCGCCGAGCGCCTGATCCGGGAACGAGGTCAGGGATGGCTCTGGCCCATGCCCACATGGGATGAGCTGGAGAACGTGATGCAGGCCCGCCTGGACGGACTGGGGGAGCGGGAACGCGACACGATGCGAGTGGGCGCGGTTTCCCAGCCCGCGGGGACGATCAGGCAGCCCCTCCGTCGCCCCGAGCCCGTCGGGGAAGAGATCCGCAAGGTCCTGGTCAGCTCCAGCTTCCCGCTCCCGGCCGTGAAGGAGATGATCGCCGGGGGTCACCCCTGGTTCGCCGAGCTGGCCGGTCCCGAATGGCGGTTCCAGGAGGTCCCCACCGGACACTGGCCGATGTTTTCGAAGCCCGACGAGCTCGCCGCGGAGCTCGGCCGGATCGCCATCAGCTGAGGATGATGGTTGGCGCCCCGACCGGCTCCCCGGCGTAAGGTAAGAGGAAGGGAGGGAGCATGGGTGTGCAGATGCTGGCGGAGTGGACCACCGCCGACGGCGAGAGAGGCGCGTGGTTCAAGGACCCCGAAGGGAACATCCTGTCCCTGGCCCAGATCGCACCGTTCTGACGGTCGATCGACAGGACCGGCTCGACCACGGGGCCTTCCACAGCCTCGACTTCCTGTACACGCCGAGCCGTGACGTCGCCGCGGACCGCGACTACTTCACCGAGATTCTGGGCGGTCGGCTGGTCTTCGCCGTGGAGGCCATGGGAACCAGGGTCGCCGCGATCGAGCTCGCCCAGGGGTCGCCGCTGGTTCTCCTGACCGACCACCTGGACGGCGAGCGTCCCGTGCTCGTCTACCGGGTGGCCGATCTGGACGCCGCACTGGCGGCCCTCGAGTCTCGGGGCTGGGGCCGGACCCAGAGCTTCGAGATCCCCCACGGGCCGTGCTGCTCGTTCATCGGTCCGGGCGGCCACCGCATCGCCCTCTATCAGCCCACCCGCCCGGAGGCGGCCCGTCACTTCGACGGCCGCCGTGACTTCTAGCCGGATTATCCCCTGCCCGGGTGGGGTTGGAACTCTGGTCAGGGAAGACTTGGCACAGGAAGGGATGAGCATGGAAGTGAAGGAGCTGGGACACATCGTCCTGTACGTGCGTGACCTGGAACGCTCCCGCCGGTTCTACGGCGAGGTGCTCGGGTGGAAGGAGGTCGCCCGGCTGGGCAATCAGGGAGCGATGTTCTCCTCCGGCCGGACCCATCACGAGCTGCTTCTCCTGGAGGTCGGGCCGAACGCCGCCCCGATCCCGCCGGGGCCGCGGGTGGGGATGTACCACTTCGGGCTCAAGCTGGGGGAGACCGACCAGGAGCTCCGGGCCGCCCTGGAAGAGCTGACCCGGGCGGGGGTCAGGGTGGGCGGCGCGGCGGACCACAACGTGACCCACAGCCTGTACATCGAGGATCCGGACGGAAACGAGATCGAGCTGTACATCGACGTCCAGCCCGAGGTGTGGCGGGAGGACCCGCAGGCCATCCTGGCCCGGCCCCGGGCGCTCGAGCTGTAGCCGCGGCGGGCAGGCGGATCCCCCTCAGCCGACCCGGACCGTCCCTCGCATCGAGGGGTGGATGGCGCAGAAGTACGCCACGGAGCCGGGCCGCTCGAACGTGGTCGCGAACGTTCCGTCTGGCTCGATCGGTCCCGAGTCGAACTCCCCGTCCTCGGCGGTGACGGTGTGGCCCTCGGGGTCGCCGTTGGTCCAGGTGACCTCGGTCCCCGGGGGGACCTCGAGGGTCGTCGGCTGGAAGGCGAACCCCTGGACGGCCACGGCGGCCCCGCCGGGGGCCGCGGGTTCCCGACGGACCCTCGGCGCGTCCGGTCGGACCTCCAGCAGGGCCTCCATGCCTAGGTCGTCGTGGTTCGCCACGAAGCACTCGACCTTGTACACGCCGAGGCCGAGATCGAGGTCGACTCGGATGGTCTCGCCCGGATCGAACGTCGGCTCCTCGATCTTGAACCCGTCGTCCCCGCCGCTCCCGGGGCCGCTGCTGTCCCCGTCGGACTCGAGCTCCATCTCGAAGCCGTGGACCAGCTTCCCGCCGTTCCGCACAACGAACGTGACCGGTCCCGGCCGGATGGCCGGCGCCTCCAGGGTCACCGCGTACTCACCGAACCCGACCTCGAAGCCGCCCCGGCGCGGATCGACCCGCCGAGGGCCTGAGGCGGATCCCGTCCCAGACTCGGCCGAGGTTCCGCCGCCGACCTCGACGGGACTCGCGGTCGGCTCCGAGCGACCGCAGGCCGCCGTGACGAGCGCCATCGCGGCCAGCGCCATACCGGCCATCCGGCGTCCCGTCACTGGACGGTGACCGTCCCTTCCATGCCGCCGGCCCGGTGGTATTCGCAGAACATCGTGTACTCGCCGGGGTCGGCGTCCACGGTGATCGAGGTGCTGTCGCCCGGATCGACGTCCTCGTCGACGTCGGTGCCCTCGATGGTGATGTTGTGCTCGGCCTGGCCATCGTTCGACACGTCCACCGTGTCTCCGGCGCTCACGGTCAGATCGACGGGCTGGAAGGCGTTGTCGACCATGCTCAGCCCCGTTCCTTCGCCACCGCCGTCTCCTCCTCCCTCGTCGCCGCCGCACGCGGCCAGGGTGAGCGCCGCAATCACGGCCAGGATGACCCTCACCACATTCCTCATGTCGACCTCCTCCGCTGTCCTCCCGATGGTGGGCCCCTGAGGTCAGGCCTTCATGAAGCTCGCATGAGGGTTCGTTCACCCGAGCGGGAAGGTTCGAGGATCCGTTCTATTCCCTGTCGGCCCAGGGGCCCATGCCTCCGTGGGGTTCAGGTTCCGCGTCTGGATCACCACGGCCACCCGAGGGTCCCGTCGCATGTTGGCCAGCTTCCGCTGCTCCGGGAGGGTTCCGATGACGATCTCGTCTCCCTCCAGCCCCACCCAAGCCACGGTGACGTGCGGGCTGCCGGTCCGCGTTCAGCGTTATCAGCGTGGCCACGTCGTCGCTCTCCAGCACCTGCCGAGCCGACGGCGGCAGCTCCACGTCGCCGGTAGCCTATCGTCGGCCGGTCCTTCGGGGTCTCCCTCGGAGCCCCTCGCCGTGCGCCGCCATCCACTCATCGTGCGGGGGGACGTCCTCGCCCACCACGTACAGGAAGTAGTACGCCCCAACGTCGCCCAGGAACTTGAATCGCTTCCGCAGATCGGCCACGGTATGGTCGAACCCGGGGTGGGAGCGGAGGTACCGGCGGAATCCGCCGTGCTCTCGGTCCAGGTCGAGCATCGTTCGGGCGTTGTGGACGGTGGCCTCGATCTTCCGCCGGTTCCGGACGATCCGCGTGTCGGCGGCCAGCCGATCGACGTCCGGCGGGTCGATGCCGGCCACGATGTGGGGATCGAAACCGTCGAATGCCTCTCGGAACTCGTCCCATTTCGCCTCGATCACCCTCCAGCTGATCCCGGATTGAAACACCGCCCTGGTCATGACCTCCAGGTAGTCGGCCAGCCCCGCAGGCCGGATCCGCTTCGGTGCCTCCAACGCTCCTCCTCTCGCCGCCCTCCATCATGACGAACGGCCCCGGCGGAGATCGACACGGGAGCGCCGTGAGACCGATGCCTGTTCCCCGGGACCTGACCCCCCGTGTCCCCACCGGAACGCGGTCATCCGGCGTCCGAGCGGTCACAATGGAGAGGTGAGGGAGGGGACCCGCACCGAGACGGATTCGATGGGGGAGATCCAGGTCCCCGCCAACCGCTACTGGGGGGCACAGACACAGCGATCCCTCCACCACTTCTCGATCGGCGAGGACCGGATGCCGGTCGAGATCATCCGGGCGTTCGGCATCCTGAAGAAGGCGGCAGCTCTGGCCAATCTGAAGCTCGGCGTGCTCCCCAAGGACAAGGCCGACCTGATCGTGGGCGCGGCCGACGAGGTCATCGACGGCACGCTCGACGACCACTTCCCGCTGTTCGTCTGGCAGACCGGTTCGGGGACACATTCGAACATGAACGCCAACGAGGTCATCTCGAACAGAGCCATCGAGATGTCGGGCGGCACGGTGGGCTCGAAGACGCCGATCCATCCGAACGACGACGTCAACATGTCGCAATCATCGAACGACACCTTCCCCACGGCGATGCACATCGCCGCGGCCCGAGCCGTTCACGATGTCCTGCTCCCGCCCGTCCGCGAGCTGCGGGATGCGTTGGCGGCTCGGGCGGACGAGTGGGCCGACATCGTCAAGATCGGCCGGACCCACCTCCAGGACGCCGTGCCTCTCACCCTGGGCCAGGAGTTCTCCGGGTACGTGGGCCAGCTGGACGACGGGATCCGTCGGTTGGAGGAGGCCCTTCCCGGCCTGTACGATCTGGCCATCGGGGGCACCGCGGTCGGCACCGGGCTGAACGCGCCGACCGGCTTCGGCGCGGCGGCGGCGGCCGCGATCGCGGAGCTGACCGGCCTGCCCTTCATCGACGCCCCGAACAAGTTCGCCGCGCTGGCTGCCCACGACGGCCTGGTCCACGCTCACGGGGCGATCCGAACCCTGGCCGTGTCGCTGATGAAGATCGCCAACGACATCCGGTGGCTGGGCTCGGGGCCGAGGTCGGGCCTGGGAGAGCTGGACCTACCCGAGAACGAGCCCGGCTCCTCGATCATGCCCGGCAAGGTCAACCCGACCCAGTCCGAGGCGATGACGATGGTCTGCACCCAGGTGTTCGGGAACGACGTGGCCATCACCGTGGCCGGGTCGCAGGGGAATTTTGAGCTCAACGTGTTCAAGCCGGTGATGATCCGGAACTTCCTCCATTCGGCCCGCATCCTGGGAGATGCCTGCCGGACGTTCCGAGCGTTCTGCGTCGACGGGCTCCAGCCGAACCGCGAACGGATCACGGAGCTGGTCGACCGCTCGCTGATGCTGGTCACCGCGCTCACGCCGAAGATCGGCTACGACAAGGCGGCCGAGATCGCGGAGAAGGCCCACCGGGAAGGGATCACGCTCAAGGAGGCGGCCCTCGCCCTTGGCTACCTGACCGAGGCGGAGTTCGACGAGGCCGTTCGCCCCGACCGGATGACCGGCCCCCTCGGGTAGACCCGGTCCTGGCTCGCTGCCGAGGGTGTGGCAGCCGGGCACCCTCGGCACCTCGGCTCCAAGGTTGTGCCCGGTTCGGCCCTGGGGGGAGAATCTTCGGATCGAGGGAAACGGAGGTGGCACCGTGCGGTTCCGGATCGTCGTGGGCCTGGTAGTGCTCGTCGCCGTGGTGCTGTCATCCAGCCCGTCGGTGGCTCACAAATCCTCTGGCGTCAAGGCCCAGCAGCGGGTGTTCGCCAAGCACCAGAACTTGGACCGGAGCGACGCCAGGGTCCAGCTCCTGGTGACGAACCGGCGGTTCCGACCAATCCGCCGGCTGGTGTGCGAGACCGAGATCTCCGACAAGTGGTTCCATCCCGTGACCGGCGAGGTTCGGACCTACACGGAGGACTGGTTCCTGACGATCCGCAACTTTCCGGAGCGGAGCCGGCTCCGGTCGCGGAAGGACACGATCTTCGTCGAGCACAGCGAGCTGACCACCGACCCGCAGTGGCAGCCGCAAGGGGTGACCGTCAGGACCCGGCACTGCCACGTCCGGTAGCCGACGGCCGGTCTCCGAGAGGACCGTGAACGTCGAGATCCCTTTGCGGGGGGCCGGCGGGGAGCCGGTCGATCTCCTGCGGACGATCACCTCGCACGGGCTGGCTTCGCTGCCACCGATCGAACTCGACGAGGACGCGGCCACGCTCACTTCGACGTTGCCCGCCCCGGCCGGCCGGCCCCGGACGGTCCGTGTATCGCCGGGCTCGAAGGGCCACGCTCGGATCCAGGTGATGGGGAGACCGCCCGGTCGGAAGGCGGCGGAGGCCCTGGTCGATTCCGTTCGGCACGTGCTCCACATGGACGAGGACCTGTCCGAGTTCTACGCGCTGGCCCTGGCGGATCCAGACCTGGCCTGGGTGGCCGGGGGGGCGGGCCGAATGATCCGGAGCCCAACAGTACTCGAGGAGGTCGTCCGGATCGTGTGCACCACGAACTGCTCGTGGGCCCTGACCACCAGGATGATCACCGCCCTGGTCGAACGGCTCGGCGAGCCGGCGCCCGGCGCTCCGGCGGACGGGTGGCGCGGTCGCACCTTCCCCACCGCGGAGGCCATGGCCCGAGCGACCCCGACCTTCTACCGGGACGTGGTTCGGGCCGGCTACCGGGGTCCCTACCTCCGAGCCCTGGCCCGCTCGGTGGCCTCCGGTGCCCTGGACCTCGAGGTCCTGGCCGCCGCCTCGCCGGAGGAGCTGTCCGACGACGAGATGGAGATCCGGCTCCTGGCCCTCCCCGGGGTCGGCCCGTACGCCGCCGCGCACGTCATGCTGCTTCTGGGCCGGTACTCACGGCTGATCCTCGATTCCTGGACCCGTCCGAAATACGCCCGGCTGATCGGAAGGAAGAAACCGGTCTCCGATGCCACGATCCTCCGGCGGTTCCGGCCGTACGGACGGTACGCCGGCCTGGCGTTTTGGTGCTTCGTGACCAGCGACTGGGTGGCGGACGGGGTGGCCTGAAGGCTTGGTTTGGCCACGCTCCGCGGCGGGAACAACTCTGCGGAACGGAGGAGGTGCACCTGGTGACCGAGCCACACACCCACGGCACGGCCCCTCCGCCCGAGGATCGGGGGAGCGGCCTGACCGGGTACGCGATCGCCAAGTACGGGTTCATCCTGCTGATCGTGATCGTCGTGCTCTGGTTCGTGGCGAACTACTTCCTGGGCGAGTAGCGCTCAGGGCACGACCATCCCCACCGCCTCGGCGGCGGCCTGTACCGCGGGGTGGTCGGGGGTCAGCGTCTCGGGGTCTTCGACCACGGCCAGCTTCGGTGCGGCCCGGTCGGCGAACAGCGTCACGTTGATCCACGAGGCCTCCACCGTCGACCACCAGGCCAGGCCGTCGGCCCCTTCCTCGTAGATGCGGAGGGCGAGCGGCTGGGTGGTGTCGCGATCCCGGGTGGCCACGGCGGAAGGGCGAACGGAGCGCTCCACGAGCTGGGCCGGCTCGTCGAGATCGACCAGGTCGCCCAGGGCGGCACTGTCGAAAGTGGCCAGGGCGACACGACCGCCTCCCGGACGCTCCAGGGGTCTGCCCCGGAGCAGGCGACCACGGAACCGGCGGATCGCTTCGGCCACCGCCGACTCCGGGGACCGTGAGGTGTACAGGGCCGCGTAGGCGTGCGGGTTGTCGTGCCGCCCGCCGCCCTGGTAGGAACGGGACACCTCGAGGGGATCGGCGCCTTCCGGACGCCGGATGAACGCTCGGTACAGAAGGGTCACGCGTAGGAGCCGGCCTCTTCGGCATCGATGGCCGAGAGGACCTCGGTGATGCGCCCCCGGGCCACGAGGTCGATCGGCCGGGAGTCCCTCAGGAAGGGGTTCATGCCCAGGAGCCAATCGACCGCGGTCTCCGGGTAGTAGACCTGGAGGAGCCGGGACAGCACGAACTCGAGCCCCTCCAGCTTGCGGCGGTTCTCGGGGTCCGGCTGCTCGGTGCGGAGCCACCGGCTGATCCGGGATCTGCTGACGCCCAGGGCCTCGGCCACCCGGGCCTGGCTTCCCAGATCGTGGGTGATCGCCTTCAGCTTCTCTCTGACCGGCACCGGCACAGGCTCCCACCTCCCGCCGACAGGCTCCCAGTATACCGCAACGGATCCTGTTGCGGCGTCCGCTCGACCAGCCCGGTGGCGGGCGCCGCGCTACAGTAGGCCGAAGCGGACGAAAGGCAGGGAGATGGCGTCGACCAAGACCAAGTACGTCTACGACTTCCGGGAGGGGAACCGGGACATGAAGGATCTCCTGGGAGGAAAGGGCGCCAACCTGGCCGAGATGACCAACCTGGGCCTCCCCGTCCCCCCCGGCTTCACCATCAGCACCGACGCCTGCAAGGAATATCTGACTTCGCGAGGCTTCCCGGACGGTCTGGTGGAGGAGGTGGACGGCCACCTCCGCGGCCTGGAGCAGGCCATGGGCCGGCGGTTGGGGGACCTCGACAACCCGCTCCTGGTCTCGGTTCGCTCCGGGGCGAAGTACTCGATGCCGGGGATGATGGATACGGTCCTCAACCTGGGGCTGAACGACCGCTCTGTCCTGGGCCTGGCCCGCCAGGCTCGGAGTGACCGATTCGCGTTCGACTCGTACCGCCGGTTCATCCAGATGTTCGGCAAGATCGTCATGGACATCCCGGCCGATGCCTTCGACGAGGAGCTCGAGCGAGCGAAGGAGAAGAAGGGGCCGGACGCCAAGGACACCGATCTCACCGCCGTCGACCTGATGGATCTGGTCGAGCGGTTCAAGACCATCGTTCGCCAGCACGCCGGCCGGCTGTTCCCCACCGACCCCAGGGAGCAGCTGCGGATGGCCATCGAGGCGGTGTTCGGGTCCTGGAACAATGACCGGGCCAAGGTGTACCGGAAGCAGTACGCCATCCCCGAAGATCTCGGCACCGCGGTGAACGTGGTGGCCATGGTGTTCGGCAACCTGGGCGACGACTCCGGCACCGGGGTGGCCTTCACCAGGGATCCGGCCACGGGCGAGAAGGGGATCTACGGCGACTACCTTCCCAATGCTCAGGGCGAGGATGTGGTGGCCGGTATCCGGAACACGCTGCCCCTGGCCGATCTGAAGCGGCTCAACCACCAGGCCTTCCGGGAGCTCCTGGAGATCATGAGGCGCCTGGAGCGGCACTACCGCGACATGTGCGACATCGAATTCACCATCGAAAAGGGCAAGCTGTGGATGCTCCAGACTCGGGTCGGCAAGCGCACCGGTGGGGCCGCCGTGCGGATGGCCGTCGACATGGCGGGGGAAGGCCTGATCAAGCGGGATGAGGCCGTGATGCGGGTGGAGCCCGATCACCTCGACCAGCTCCTCCACCCGCAGTTCGATCCCACGGCCGACGTTGAGGTCCTGGCCAAGGGGCTGAACGCCTCCCCCGGCGCTGCGGTCGGCCGGGCCGTGTTCGACGCGGACAGCGCCGCGGAGATGGGGGAGAACGGTCAGTCGGTGATCCTGGTCCGCCGGGAGACCAATCCGGACGATCTCCACGGGATGATCGCCGCCCGGGGGATCCTGACCAGCCACGGGGGCAAGACGTCGCATGCTGCGGTGGTGGCCCGGGGCATGGGCAAGCCCGCGGTGTGCGGCGCCGAGGCGCTGAAGATCAACGCGGCCCGGCGCGAGTTCATGGTGGACGGCACCCGAGTCCGGGAAGGGGATCTGATCTCGATCGACGGGACCACGGGTCGGGTCGTCCTGGGCGAGGTCGACCTGGTGGAGCCGAAGCTGTCTGGCGACTTCGAGACCCTGCTGTCCTGGGCCGACAACGCTCGACAGCTGAAGGTCCGGGCCAACGCCGACGACGGGCCGAGTGCGGCCCAGGCCCGGACGTTCGGCGCCGAGGGGATCGGGCTGTGCCGGACCGAGCACATGTTCGGCACGCCGGGCGATCCCCGCCTCCCGATCTTCCGTCAGGTGATCCTGTCCGCCCCCGCCGCCCGGGCGGCGCAACTCGCCATGGAGGAGGCGGAGCGAGCCGCCGGATCGGCGGGGCCCAGGGAGAAGAAGGCCGCCGAACGGCGGCTCCGGGAGGCAAAGGCCCGGCTCCGGTCTGCCGACATCAAGCCCTACTTCGACGGCCTGAAGAAGCTCCTGGCCGGCCAGCGCCGGGACTTCGAGGCGATCTTCAAGGCCATGGACACCCTGCCCGTGACGATCCGATTGCTGGACCCGCCGCTGCACGAGTTCCTGCCGTCGTCGAAAGACCTGGAGGTGGCCATGGCCACCTCACAGAAGAAGGCGTCGAAGGACCTGCTCAAGGAGTTCGGAGGGAAGCGGAAGGCCGAGGAGGTCCTCCGGGAGGTGTCGGCCCTCGAGGAGAACAATCCGATGCTCGGGCTCCGAGGATGCCGGTTGGGCATCCTGTACCCGGACATCTACCGGGCCCAGGTCCAGGCCATCGTCGAGGCGGCCTGCAACGTGAAGAAGCGGGGGGGCGACCCGATCGTCGAGATCATGGTGCCGTTGGTCTCGAACCGCGAGGAACTGGCCGCGGTGGCCAAGGACGTCCGGCAGGTGGCGGACCAGGTTCTGGAGAAGCGCGGGGTCGACCTTCCCTACCTCGTGGGGACGATGATCGAGTTGCCCCGGGCGGCCATGGTCGCCGACGAGATCGCCGAGGAAGCGGAGTTCTTCTCGTTCGGAACCAACGATCTCACCCAGACCACCTTCGGGTTCAGCCGGGACGACGTCGAAGGCAAGTTCATGGCCCGGTACCTCGAGGAAGGGATCCTGGTGGCGAACCCCTTCGAATCCCTGGACGAGCGAGGCGTGGGCGAGCTCGTCCAGACGGCGTGCGAGCGCGGCCGGAAGGCTCGGGAAGACATCAAGCTCGGTATCTGCGGCGAGCATGGAGGCGATCCGGAGTCGGTGGCCTTCTTCCATCGGGCCGGGCTCGACTACGTGTCCTGCTCGCCCTATCGGGTTCCGATCGCCCGGCTGGCCGCGGCCCATTCCGCCCTGGGCGAGCGGGACGAGACGTCCAAGTAGTCGCGGTGGCCGCGACGTAGCCCTTCCCCGCGACCGATATCCCCCGTCCGGGGGATGCCTCGCCGGCCCGAGCCTCGTATCCTTTCGAACCGGACGTACCAGGCACCCGGTCACCTCCTCCGCCGGGCCGACCGGAAGGAGGAGCGGATGACTGGACGGATGGGCACCACCCTCGCCCTGGCGGGGCTGGTGCTTGCGGCGAGCTTGGGGGTGGCCGTGGCGGAGGACGGTGGCACGGAGCCCGTCAGCGCCGCCGACTGCGACCTGGCCATCAAGGAGACCACGCGAGGATACGAGCGTGGCCGGCCGGTCCGCCGGCCTGTCGAGCAACTCGCTCGGGAATGCACGACCATCGCCTACAGCGAGCCCCTGGGAGCCGTTTCCTCGCCGTTGACGGAGCCTTCCGAGGCCGGAGCGACCGAACCAGACACGCTCGGGGCCGGCTCGACCGAGGGAGAGGCCGTGGCCGCTGGGACCATCTGTCGTTCCGTCACCGATGGCCGGGCCTACTACAACGGCTTCGGCTGGGAGATCGTGCGTTTCCAGGGACACCTGCGAGCCTGCGGCGACAGGAGCCGAACCACCGGCGGCGACTTCTGGATGACGATCAACCGGTGCTGCAACTGGTTCTACGAGGGGATCGTCCATCATAACAATGGTGGCTGCTTCCACGGATGTGGCTTCGTGTCGCGATACCGGATGGGGTCGTTCGTGTTCAACCCTCCGTGGCCGACCATCAGCACTCGCCTGCAGCCGTGGTTCCGCCTTCGGGTGAACGCCGACGGGACGGCATCACACAGTTCTGGGGGCTGATCATGAAGTGGGTGTGGGAGCGACGACGGATTCTGGTCTTCTGGGGGTTCATCGTCTATCTGCTGGTCCTGGCGGCGGTTCTGGCTACCGGCACCATCGCCGACGTCGTCGACCCACCACAGCCGACCGTCGTGCCGTAGGCCGGCTTCGATGGTCGAGTCCGACTGCTCCCTGTCCCGACATCTCGCTGGGTCCCCGGTTACCTCCTCCGCCGGGTTGGCTCGAAGGAGGAACGGTTCCCATGAAACGACATCCGGCACGAAGAAGGCTGGTGGTGCTGGGGACGGCTCTGGCCGTCGGCGCGATCGCTACCCCGGCCCTCGGCTACCACTACTACAAGCTCGGCTGGCGGGATCACCACCGGAACTATCCCCAGCATCCCAACGGGTACAGCCAGATCGTCAACACGTTCGGCCAGCCCTGCAACGACAAGGCGAACGCCAACGCCTTCCAGTGGCGAGCGGCCGACAACGGCGTCAGCTATACGGTCCGGTATCACCGGAAGCTCGGCGGCGCCACCTCCTCCAACCTGGACAACGACGTCAAGGGACACATCATCAACGATCACAAGAGCCAGTACGTCCGACATGGAATCTACGGCTACAACTGCCGGACGATCCGGGGAGGCTCCGCGTGGAGCACCCATGCCTGGGGGATCGCCGTTGACGTGAGCTCGGCATGGGAGCCGCAGGGCCAGTGCTACAGCGCGGTGAACCATCACTTCGCCGGCATCTGGAACAACCACCGATGGACGTGGGGGAAGGCGTGGTGTGACCCCATGCACTTCCAGTACGCCAGCGGCTACTAGAGGGAGGGATCATGAAGGGGAAGCGTGTCGTCCTGGCGGTCTCGGCGGTGGTTGCCCTGGCCGGTGGAGCGGTGCTCGGGGCAGCCGCCCGGTCCCGTCCCGGTCGTCCATCCCTTCCGCCGGCCATGCGAGACTCGTCGGTCCCGCGCCTGGAAAGGGACAAGGGAAGGGGGGAACGGCTGCTATTGGTGGTCGGAGGAGCGTTCTCGACCGAGCAGGTGGCGGAGGCAGCGAATGCCGGGATCTCGATGGGCGACCTCCAGGGCTTCTACGTCGCTCGAACCGACCAGTTCATCGGGCTGCGGGATGTCCTCGGCGAGGCCTCCGACGAGTATGTCCTGGTATCGGCGTTCCGTACCGGCCGGGGGGCCCGGGAGTTCCTGGACCTCGCCCAGGTCAGCGGGGCTCCGGCGTTCATCACGCCGCGGTTGGAGAACCTGGGCTGGGAGTACGTCGGGCTGGGCCAGGAAGCCCACCCGGATGGCAGCGGCCCACTCACCGATCCGATGCCCGGCCTGACCACGTGAGGAAGCTGGCGCTCGCGATGCTGATGGCGGTCCTCGGCCCGAACTGCACCGAGGACCGCCCGGCGCGCGCCGGTGGGGAGAGCAAGCCCGTGTGCGACACGGTGCCCGGCCGAGGGGTGCAGGGGTTCGTCCTCGACCGGGCCCGGCGGATCGAGGAACCGGACCACGTGGCGGTCCGAAGGGAGTACCGGGATCCGAATGGGCGGCTCCTGGTCTACCTGCTGGGCGTATCCGGGGAGGTGGGCGAGGGCGCGGCGACCTCGGAGCGCGTGAGGCTGGTCGACGGGACACCGGCCCGTTTCCTTGGAGGGGGAGGAAACTGGGTCCTGGCGTGGAAGGAGGAAGCTCGGTGCCCGCAGATGGCAGTGGTCGGTAACGGCTTCCAAGCGACAGAGTTCGCGGAGCTGATGGTCCAGGCGGATCTCCTCGATCCCTTGTCAACTCCTCGAGCGAGCGAGGATGGGACCGCACCGGGTGGGTCGCCGACCTCCTGGCGTCCTCGGCCTCCGAGGATCTCGCTGTCGAGACCGACGCGCTGATGGATTCCTGACGTGGCCTGGGACCCTTCCGTGCCGACGCTCACCGAGTGGGTGGCGGTCCTGCGCGTCGCGGACAGTGCCGATGAGCTCGACGGCGAGGCGACCACGCTGATCGAACGGGTCCCGGAACAGGGTCTGTTCGGACGGGTCGATGCCCACGAGGGGCTGGCCGAGCGGCTCGGCGTCCGACCGGGCACGTGGGTGAGCGGCGTGGTGGCGGAGACTCGCCGGGGGATGGAGACCGCGCTGGCCGCGGTTATCGGTCGGAGGGAGCCCCTCGTGGTGGGGGAGTTCCGGGTTCGCTGGCTGTCCCTGTGAGGGCGGGCCCGAACAGGCCAGTGCTACCGTAGAAACGTGCCGGGCCGGCGCTCATTCCTTCCCTGGATCCTGCTGGTGGTCGCGCTCGTCCTGGCCCCGATCCTGTGGAGCGCGGTGGCGGTGTGGCAGGCGGCCCACACGGACGAGGCCAGCGCGGTCGACCGGGCGGACATCATCCTGGTCCTGGGCGCGGCTCAGTACGGCGGCAACCCGTCCCCCATCTTCAGGGGCCGCCTCGACCACGGGGCCCTTCTGTACGAGAAAGGATTCGCCGACCGGATCATGGTTCTCGGCGCGGGCCAGGCCGGCGACGTGACCACCGAGGCCGAGGCCGGAGCCCGGTACCTGGTCGGGCAGGGGGTCCCCGAGGACGCCGTGGCCGCATCGCCCGATGGCCGCACCACGTTCGAGAGCCTCCGGGCGGCGGTGGAACGGATGCGGGCAGGAGACCTCGATTCAGCCTTCCTGGTCTCGGACCCGTGGCACAACCTCCGGATGAGGCGGATGGCTCGTGACCTGGGAATCGAGGGATACGTGTCGGCCACGTGGCACTCGGCCGCCGAGAGCCAGTCCGCCCGGCTCCAGGGATACGCCAGGGAGACGTTCGCGTACCTGTACTACCGGGTGTTCGGGAGCTGACCGTAGCCGGGAGGGAACGTCAGGAGCGGGTGCTACACTCGCCCGCGATGGAGGGGGGTCAGACCGTCCGTGAGCGCCAGGAGGCGGTCGAGCGAGACATCCTCTCCGACCGGGCCGCCCTGTCCGCGGAGTCCAAGGGGAGGGAACGGGACGAGCCGTCCCACCCGATCCGCACCGGCTTCCAGCGCGATCGCGACCGCATCGTCCACTCCAAGGCCTTCCGTCGGCTAAAGCACAAGACCCAGGTGTTCATCGCCCCGGAGGGCGACCACTATCGCGTGCGGCTAACCCACACCCTGGAGGTGGCCCAGATAGCCCGGACCATCGCCCGGGCGCTGCGCCTGAACGAGGATCTGGCCGAGGCGATCTCGCTCGGCCACGACCTGGGGCACACGCCGTTCGGCCACCTCGGGGAGCAAGCCCTGTCGCCGTTCCTCGAGCGACCGTTCCGCCACAGCGAACAGAGCCTTCGGGTGGTCGACCATCTCGAGCGCGACGGTCACGGGCTCAACCTCACGTGGGAGGTCCGGGACGGGATCGTCAACCACACCTGGGCCATGCCGGAGCCGTCGACGATGGAGGCCCAGGTGGTGCGTTTCGCCGACCGACTGGGCTACGTGAACCACGACATCGACGACGCCATCCGGGCGGGCCTGATCACCGAGGCGGAATTGCCGCCGGCGGCCACGGACGTCCTCGGACACATCCACGGGGACCGTATCGAGACCCTGGTCGGGGACATCGTGGGGAGCACTGGCGATGGTCCGGAGGTCCGGATGTCGGACCAGGTGTTCGCCGCCCTCGACGCGCTTCGGGACTTCATGTTCGATCGGGTGTACCTGCGGGCCGAAGCGGCCGCCGAGCAGGAGAAGGCTCTGCACGTGATCCGGGCCCTGGTGGAGTACCACCTGGCCCATCCGGAAGAGATCCCCGACGAGTACGCGAGCGGTCCGGGCGACCTGGCCGACCGGGTGATCGACTACGTGGCGGGGATGACCGATCGGTACGCGCTACGAACGTACGAACGACTCTTCCTTCCCCAGGGATGGATGCTCTGACCGAGTGGCCAGGATCCGGCAGGAGGACGTCGAGGCGGTCCGGGAGCGGACGGACCTCGTCCGCCTGATCCAGCAGTACGTCGCGCTGAAGAAGGCCGGGCGGCAGTTCTCCGGCCTGTGCCCGTTCCACACGGAGAAGACGCCATCGTTCAGCGTCGACCCGGCCAAGCAGGTCTACTACTGCTTCGGCTGCGGGAAAGGAGGCAACGCGTTCCACTTCCTGCAGGAGGTCGAGACCCTGACCTTCCCCGAGGCCGTCGAGCGGCTGGCCGGTCAGGCCGGGGTCAGCCTCCGGTACGAGGGGGTCTCGCCGGGGGAGCGGCGACAGGCCTCCCGGCGGCAGGCGCTCTACCGGGCCAACGCCCGGGCCGGCGAGCTGTACCACCGGATGCTGGTGGAGGGCCGGGAGGCCGAGGTGGCCCGGCGGTACCTCGCGGGACGGGGGGTGACGCAGGATTCGGTGGCCGCCTTCGACGTCGGCTTCGCTCCCGGCTATCCGGATTTCCTCCTCCGCCGGATGTCGCGGGACTTCTCTCCGGAGATCCTCATCGAGGCCGGTCTGGCCATGAAGGACCCCCGGGGGGGCGTCCGGGACCGGTTCCGCAACCGGATCACGTTCCCCATCCACGACCTGTCCGGGAACGCCGTCGGGTTCGGGGCCCGGCTCCTGGAAGGCGATGGACCGAAGTACCTGAACTCCCCCGAGACGCCGGTGTACCGAAAGGGGGAGCTCCTGTACAACCTGCACCGGGCCAAAGGCGAGGTCACCAGAGCTGGGCGGGCCTTCGTGGTCGAGGGGTACACCGACGTCATCGCGCTCCATCAGGCCGGCATCCCCACGGGGGTGGCCACGTGCGGAACCGCCCTCGGGGAGGGCCACTTCCGTCTGCTGTCCCGGTTCTCCCGAGCCGCGGTGCTCTGCTTCGACGCGGACGAGGCGGGGGCCCGGGCCGCGGAGCGCGCTCACGGCTTGTTCGAGCAGTTCGGGCTGGAAGTCGCGGTGTTGATCCTCCCGGCCGGGAGGGATCCGGCCGACTTCGTCGCGGACGACGGTGGTGAGGCGTTCGAGCGCCTGGCCGACCGGGCCACCCCGGTGGTCGAGTACATGCTCGAACGGGCCATCCGCCAGGCCGACCTGACCAGTCCAGAAGGCAAGGCCCGGGCGGTTCGGCTCGGCCTCCCGGTGGTGGTCGGTCTGAAAGACCCCGTGCTCCGGGGCCAGTACGCCGGGCGGCTGGCCGATCTGGCCGGAGTTTCGCCGAACGAGGTCAGCATGGAGGTCGAACGGGCCGGCCGCGGTCTCGACGACGGTCCGTCCGGAGCTCCGGCGGGGAAGCCTCGCTCGCCGGACCGGGAGCTGGAGATGGAGGCCCTGAAGATCCTGGCCCAGGCCCCCGACACCGCCACCGAGCACGTGGCCGCCGTCGAGGACCGACACTTCACCGGGAGCAGACGCAAGGCGTGGGATCTTCTCCACGACGCGCCCGGCCAGCCGGCCGAGGTGGCCGGACGGGCGCCGGACGAAGAGACCGCCCGCCTGATCGCCCAGCTCGCCGTGGAGCCCCTCCGGGGAGAGGCCACGACCGACTACGCGGACAAGATCTTCGCGAAGCTCCAGGAGCGGGCGCTGAGGGAAGAAGTGCGTACAATGAGGAAACGCCTAGAGGCCCTCAATCCTGTGAAAGACGCGTCCACCTTTGACCCATTGTTCAAGGAGCTGGCGGAACTGACCGGCCGCTGGCGGGAGGCCAGAGCGCGCGCCGGAGAGGGAGCGTAGCCGGGTGGCAGAGGTGATCAAGGACCCCGTGCTCGAGGAGGCCAAGGAGCTGATCGTGGCCCGGGCTCGGGAGCGCGGGTTCGTTACCTCGGAGGACCTGGTGGACGGCCTCCCCGTCGACGACATCAGCCCCGAGCAGGTCGAGGATTTCCTGACCCAGATCGAGGAGCACCTCCGGGAGCAGGGCATCGAGGTCATCGAGGTTCCCGGCGAAGAGGACGGCGACGCCACCACCACCCTTCCCCGGGACGATGACCTGCTCAAGGCGCCGACCAACGACCCGGTCCGGATGTACCTCAAGGAGATCGGGAAGGTCCCTCTTCTCACCGCCGCCCAGGAGATCGACTTCGCCATGCGCATCGAGGCCGGCGAGTTCTCCACGGCGCTGATGCGGCATGTGGAGAACAACGGCCGGATCGACCAGAAGGCGCTGGTCCGAGTGGTCGAGTCGGTGGTCCGGATCCGCGAGCACCAGGTCGAGAAGTTCGGCAGGGTCGAGGGCCTCGGTCGGGAGACCATCGCCCGAACGTGGAGGCCGCGCAGCCGGGAGCAGACCGACGACTTCCTGAAGCGCGTGGAGCGCGACGGTCAGCTGGCCAAGAAGAAGCTCATCGAGGCGAATCTCCGGCTGGTGGTATCGATCGCCAAGCGGTATGTGGGCCGGGGGATGCTGTTCCTGGACCTGATCCAGGAGGGGAACCTGGGCCTGATCCGGGCCGTCGAAAAGTTCGACTATTCGAAGGGCTTCAAGTTCTCCACCTACGCCACGTGGTGGATCCGCCAGGCCATCACCCGGGCCATCGCCGATCAGGCCCGGACCATCCGGATCCCGGTTCACATGGTGGAGACCATCAACAAACTGGTCCGCATCCAGCGTCAGCTCCTTCAAGACCTCGGCCGGGAGCCACTTCCCGAGGAGATCGGTCGCCAGATGGGAATCGGTCCGGACAAGGTCCGGGAGATCCTCAAGGTCTCCCAGGAGCCGGTGTCCCTGGAGACGCCGATCGGCGAGGAGGAGGACTCTCATCTCGGCGATTTCATCGAGGACGCCGAGGCCGTGGTCCCCATCGACGCCGCCTCGTTCATCCTCCTCCAGGAGCAACTCGAGTCGGTCCTCCACACGCTGTCGGAGCGGGAGAAGAAGGTCATCCAGCTCCGGTTCGGGTTGGTCGATGGGCATCCCCGGACGCTGGAAGAGGTCGGGCGGGAATTCGGGGTCACCCGGGAGCGGATCCGGCAGATCGAGTCGAAGACGCTGTCGAAGCTGCGGCACCCCTCGCGGTCGCAGAAGCTACGGGACTACCTCGAATAGCCGAGGCGACCTTCACCTCTCCTAAGCCGTCGTCCATGATCGGCCCCACGCCGGCCCAGGCATGGGTCATGTCCTCCGCTGCCGTGGCCGACTGCAGCGCGGCCAACTGCCGCGCGGCCAACTGCCGCGCGGCCAACAACGGGGCGATCGCCTTCGCCCCCTCCTGGTAGCAGCCGCCGCCAGGTCGCCGACTGGGTAACAATCAGGTCATGCCGAGAAGCGTATGGAACGGCTCGATCTCTTTCGGGCTGGTCAGCATCCCGGTCCGGTTGTATCCGGCCACCTCGCCCCGTGATCCTCGGTTCCACCTGGTCGACCGGCAGACCGGAAGACGGATCCGGTACCGCCGGGTGGTGGAGGAGCCACCGCCCCCGGAGGAGGAGCCCTCGGAGGAGGAGGCGGAGGAGGAGCAGTCGTCCTTCGAAGGAGGGCCGCCGACTGCGCCAGCCTCCGAAGGGGCCCCGGAGACACCTCTCCAGGGTGGCCCAGCCTCGCGGGCTCAGGAGAGCCGGCGACCTCGGCCGGCTGAGCGAGAGGTGGCGTACACGGAGGTGGCCAGGGGTTACGACGTGGGCGGTGGCCAGCACGTCGTGGTGGAAAGCGAGGAGTTGGAGGCCCTACGACCCGAGCCGAGTCGAACGATCGACATCGAGCACTTCGTGCTGCTGCGCGATGTCGACCCGGTGCACTTCGAGAAGAGCTACCAGCTGGCCCCGGCCGACGAGATCGCCGAGAAGCCCTACGTTCTGCTCCGGGCGGCCATGGAGCGGTCCGGGCGAGTGGCCATCGGCCGCTTCGTTCTCCGCTCGAGAGAGCACCTGGTGCTGATCCGGCCGACCGCCGGGATCCTCGGCCTGGAGACGCTGTACTTCGCCGATGAGGTGCGGCGGGCGGAAGGTCGGTGGGTGGCTGCGCTGGCCGCCGTGGAAGCCCAGCTCTCGCCCCGGGAGACCGACCTGGCCGAACGGCTGATCGAGGCCCTCGGCGCTGAGTGGGATCCGGCGCATTACCAGGACCCGTACCGCGAACGGGTCCTGGACCTGATCCGGTCCCGGGTTCCGCAGGAGACGCCCGCGGCGATCGAGGAGGAGCCGACGGCCTCGGTGACCGACCTCATGGCCGCGCTCCGAGCGAGCGTCGACGCGGCCAAGGAGGCGGGGAGCCCAAGCGGGAGGCGAGGTCGGAAGGCCGGAGGGGCCGGGCGCCGCTGATAAACTGACCGTGCCGGGCGGCCGTCCGGTGCATTCCGGGGTAGCTCAATCGGTAGAGCGGCCGGCTGTTAACCGGTAGGTTCTGGGTTCGAGTCCCAGCCCCGGAGCAAAACCCCAGGTCGGAGGCGTACCCAGCTACCCCTGAATTGTGGGATGGGGCGTCGAGCTGTGGCCCGACAAGACGCCCAACACCGGATCGACAGGGTCCTGGACGCCAAGGTAGCTACCAAGCCTTCTACCTGCAGCTCGCGAAGCATCACAAATCCTTTGCTCACCGCCGCCGAGGGTTTGGCCACGCTCCGTTTTATCCAGAAACTTCTCGCTTCTGGGGCAGGTCTTTTGGCGTTTCCATAGAAAGGAACAGCTGCAGTCGTCCGGATGGGGTAGTCCCATCACGGGAGGGCAGGGGAGGCCGCCGATGAGCGTTCGACTGGTGATCGCCGAGGATACCGAGCACGTGCGGAAGATGCTGGTCGATATCCTTGATTTCCACGGGTTTGAGGTGGTGGCCGAGGCAAGCAGCGGAGAAGAGGCTCTGCGACGGGTCGAAGACACCAACCCGGACGTCGTCGTCATCGGTCAGGACCTGTGGGATGTCGACGGGGTCGAGGCGACGCGGCGGATCCACGACCGCGGTCCCGAGCCGCAGGTGATCATCTACGCGGCATGCGTGGATGGCGACATCGAGAGTCGGGCCAGGGAGGCGGGGGCGGCGGCGTGCGTCTCCAGAAAGTCGGGTATCGAGACCTTGGCCCGGGAAGTGGCGGCGATCACGTTCGGGTTCGGGGCTGAGGTTCAGGCATCTCTGGACTAGCGCCTTTGTGTAGCTGTCCATGCTGGTCTATGTCTCCCGCATCCGCTTGCCTCCACGAAGGACCGAGGAACGTAGGTCGAGGTCGTCCCAGTGTCCTGACGCCTACTTCGCGCCCCGTGACCTTGGTTTCTGGACGCATCATCCGATCGCGAACCGGCCCGGCCGGGCAGACGAATTACCATATCCCGCAGGCGGCGGCGGACCAGTGCAGTCGAGGTGAGGGCACGCTCTCAGGCCCAGCCATAGACGGGAAGGTCCCTTCTGGCAAGGTGAGATGGCAGGGGAACGCCTTCTGCCAACCCCTCGAGTTAGAGGTGGAGGTCAAGGACGTGAATCTTCCCGACGGGACGATTCTCTCGGTGGACGCTTGTGCGAGGAGCACTCCCTCCAACATCGTTGGCAGCTTCGGGCTACGAGGGGGAGCAGGGAAACTCCTGCTCAGCAAGCTAGATGGTGCTACCAACAACGACGATGTTCCCTTCTGTGACATGAGATTCGGGGACGCAGTCAACGTTCTACGTGGGAGTACGGTCATCGTCTCGGGATGCGTATCCGATAACACGGGGAGGATTCCCGGAGCGCCCGATTGCTAGGCCGGCGGCCTGAAGGCTCTCCGCATAGCCGAAGCGCAGCCTGATCTCACACCTGCTTCCCGCCGATGCTCTGGTCCGGAGACTTTCGTCGAGCGCATGACCGTTTGGGGCCCCTCTAGGCACGGCAATTGAAGTTGGGAAGGACGCTTGAGTAGGCGAACAGCGCCGTCGTGCGAGGCTTGTCCGCTCCAGCCTCTCAAGAACCTCTTGTGAAGATCTGCCCCACCCGTCGGGCTTGGCCTCACTTGATCCTGAAATGACTGACGAAGACGATTCGCCCAGTCACAGTGCCCGCCTCCTCTCCTGCCGCCCGAGTTTCTAGACCGAGCAGCCTGGCAGCCACAGTGTGAGGCAGCTCACGGCGCTGAAGACGTTTTGGACGGCGGCAGCTGGGTTCAGGTTGACTGTTCCTGTGTGAGGGGTGCATGCTCTCCAGAACCTGCACCGGGAGGTGGCGGACATGTGGAGTGAGCGTCGAGTCGCGACGATGATTCCGGCCAGTGACATCGAACGGGCCAAGAAATGGTACGCGGATATGCTGGATCTCAAGCCCACCAGCGAGGACCCCAACGCCG
>DASQTB010000049.1:0-8298 GCA_035642095.1 Actinomycetota bacterium
GGCCGCTCCGGCACGCCTCCGCGGACAGTGTAGCAACGCCCATCGCGGCCCCAGCGGGAAGACCGATCCCTCGCGTTCAGGAGGGTCGGCGGCGGTCGGCGAAGAAGCGTCGAAGGAGATCGGCGCTCTCCTCCTCCAGGACGCCTCCTTCCACTTCGAGCCGGTGGTTGAGGCGCGGATCCGAGACCAGGTTCCCCAGCGAGCCGGCGAACCCAGCCTTGGGATCGGCCGCCCCAAACACCAGCCGGTCCACCCGGGCCAGGACCATCGCCCCGGCGCACATGGCACAGGGCTCCAGCGTGACGTAGATCGAGCAGCCCTCCAGCCGCCATGACCCGACCTTCTCTCCCGCCGATCGAAGGGCCAGGATCTCGGCGTGGGCCGTCGGATCGCCGCGACGGTGCCGCTCGTTGCCGGCCCGGGCCATGACTTCCCCTTCCCGGGCCACGATCGCGCCGATCGGCACGTCGCCCCACTCCAGGCAGCGGCGAGCCTCTTGGAGCGCCTCGCCCATCAGCCGATCGTCCGAGGCCGCCACCACCCGGCACCCTACATCGGCGTCGGGAGGAAGACCTTAGGAAAGGCGACGTGGACGCCGAACTTACAAGCAGAGCGATGCGTCGCCGCCTCCTTGCCGCGAACACGGTCATCACGCGGGTTGAGCTATGGGCCGTCCCGTTCATCCTCCTCGTCTCCGGCGCCGTCGTGCTCACCGGCGGCGGGTCCCCGGCGGTGCTGCTGTACGCGATGCCGCTGCTGGCCGCAGCCAGGACGTCCCGACCCGTCGTCCAGGCCGCGCTCTTCGGCCTGACCTTCACCTCCTACGTGGGTGCGGTGGCGCTCGGGGGGTCGAGCGTGACGCCCTGGCGGCTGGTCGCCACCGGGGCCGCCCTCGGCGCGGTGGCGTTGTCGGCCGCGTACCTGGTCCCCGGGCCGGCGACGGGACGGCAGAACGGTGTCGCCGTGGAACCCGGGCGGCGGGCCGAGCTCCTCCAGCTCGTGGCCGAGGCCGCCCGATCCGTCAGCCGCCTCGACACGGACCAGGTCCTCCAGGCCGTGGTTCGGGCGGCCGGCCGCCTCGGGTTCGAGGCGGCCAACCTGGCGGTGTACGACGACGCCGGGCTCCACTATCGCGTGGCCCACGGCATCGGGCTGCCCGCCTCCTACACGGAGGCCCGCCACAGCGTCGACACCGGGATGCCGGGACTGGTTCGAGAGCGACGAGCCACCGTGGTCGTTGCCGACTCGGCCGCCCATCCGAAGGCCGTTTCCGTCCTCCGCGATACCGGGTTCCGGGCGGTGGCCGGAACGCCGGTCTGGGTCCAGGGCTCGCTCGACGCGGCCCTGGTGGCCGGGACGACGCGGCGGCGGGCGATCACCGAGGAAGACGTGGAAGCCCTGGAGCTACTGGCCTCCCTGGCCGGCCGAGCGCTGGAGAACGCCCGGATGTTCGAGGACGAGCACCGGGCGGTGGAGCGGCTGGGCGAGTTGGACCGGCTGAAGGGCGATTTCCTGTCGACGGTGTCCCACGAGCTCCGCACCCCGCTGACGGCCATCGAGGGAATGGGCCTGACGCTGGAGCAGCAGTGGGAGGTGCTCGACGAGCCGGTGCGCCGCGAGCTCCTCGCTCGCCTCAACGCCAACGTGATCAGCCTGCACCGGATCATCAACACGCTCCTCGACTTCTCCCGGCTCGAGGAGGGCCGGATGGAGCTCAGACGGGAGACGGTCGCCCTCCGGCCCCTGGTCGAAGGGATCGTCGGCCGGCTGGAGTCGATGCTGGCCGATCATCACCTCACCCTGAGCATCCCCCACGACCTCCGGATCAAGGTGGATCCGGCGCTGCTCGAACGGGTGATCGAGAACCTGGTGTCCAACGCGGCGAAGTTCACGCCGGCCGGCACGTCGGTGATCGTCACCGCCGACCGCCTGTCCGGCGGAGTGGCCGAGATCGCCGTGACCGATCGGGGCCCGGGCATCCGGCCGGAGGACCTCCGCTACCTGGGAGACCGCTTCTTCCGTGGCGGCGACCTCAACACCCGAAGGACCCGGGGCACCGGACTCGGTCTGGCCGTGGTGAGGGAGATCCTTCGCCTCCACGGCTCCACCCTGGAGGTGCAGAGCGAAGTCGGCCGCGGCTCGCGATTCTCCTTCCGATTGCCCGCCGCCCCAGACCAGGCGGCCCGAAGCTCGCAGCCCAGCTCCGCCACGTGACGCGAGGTCAGCCCTCCGTGACCTCGCCCAGCCGTCTCTCCAGGAACCGCCGCTCCACAGCGTTTTCGGTGAGCTCCAGGGCCCGTCGGTAGGCGGCCGCCGAATCCTCGCGCCGGTCGAGCCGCCGAAGAAGGTCGGCTCGGGCCGAGTGGAACAGGTGGTACCGGTCCAGCGTCTCGGCCAACGGCTCCATCAGCTCGAGACCCCGAGCAGGGGACTCGGCCATGGCCACGGCCACCGCTCGGTTCAGGGCGATCACCGGAGACGGCAGGAGCGCCGCCAGGCGCTCGTACAGCAGCGCGATCTGGGGCCAGTCTGTGTCCTCCGGGCGGGAGGCTCGGGCATGCACCGCGGCGATGGCGGCCTGGACCTGATACGGACCGGCCCGGCCTCGGCGAAGGGCGGCGTCGAGGAGCTGGACGCCTTCCTCGATCTCCGCCCGGTCCCACCGCGACCGATCTTGGTCCTCCAGAAGGACCAGCTCGCCGACGGGGCCCACCCGGGCCTCCCGCCGGGAGTCCTGGAGGAGCATCAGCGCCAGGAGGCCCTGGACCTCCGGCTCGTCGGGCATCAGCTCGGCCAGGACCCGCCCCAGCCGGATCGCCTCGGCGCAGAGCTCCCGTCTGAGGAGCCCGTCCCCCGCCGTGGCGCTGTACCCCTCGTTGAACACCAGGTAGAGCACGGACAGCACCGACCGAAGCCGGTCGGGCAGAACGTGGTCCGGAGGAACGCGGTACGGGATCCCGGCGGCCCGGATCTTCTTCTTGGCCCTGACCAGCCGCTGGCCCATCGTCGCCTCGGGGACCAGGAACGCCCGAGCGATCTCCGGCGTGCGGAGCCCGCCCAGCGTGCGGAGGGTGAGGGCCACCTGAGCGTCGACGGCCAGGGCAGGGTGGCAGCACGTGAAGATGAGCCGCAGCCGATCGTCGGGGATGCTCAACGGTTGGTCCGGGCCCTCCGTGGTGCGGAGCGCCTCCAGCCGGGCCAGGGCCTCCCGCTTCTCCTCAAGCCGCCGCTCTCGTCGGATCCGGTCGATGGCCTTGTTTCGGGCGGTGGTGGTGATCCACGCTCCGGGGTTGTCGGGGATCCCGTCCCGGGCCCACCGCTCCATGGCCACGGCGAACGCTTCCTGCACGGCTTCCTCGGCCAGGTCGAAGTCGCCCAGGACCCGGATGAGGGTCGCCACCGCCCGCCCCTGCTCCTCCCGGAACAGGCGGTCGACGACTCTCAGCAGCGCGCCCGGAGCTACTCGGCCCGTTCCGGGAACTCCTGTACCGGTCTGACCTCCACCACGCCGTCCCTGGCGGCCGGGACCTTCTCGGCCCACCGGAGCGCCTCGTCCATGTCCCGGCACTCCAGCAGGTAGAACCCGCCGAGCTGATCTTTCGTCTCGGCGAACGGCCCGTCGGTGATCGCCGCCCGTCCGTCCCTGACCCGGACCGACCGGGCCGAGGCCGTCGGCTCCACTGCCTCCCCCGCTCGGATCACCCCCGCGTTCTGGAGCTCGTCGCCGAGCTCCCAGTACTCCTTCATGGAGCGAGCCAGGTCCTCCTCCGGCATGTCCGTGTACATGGACTCGTCGCCCCACAGGGTGAGCAGGAACCTCCCCATCGGGCTCAGCCCTGGACGCCCTGGGGCGCCTCGAACTCCTGGACGGCCCGGACCTCGATCGTCCCCGTCGCCGCCCCGGGGCACTTGGCCGCCCATTCGAGGGCCTCGTCGAGGTCCTTCACGTCGATCAGGTAGAACCCCCCGAGCTGCTCCTTCGTCTCGGCGAATGGCCCGTCGGTGGTCATGCGCTTGCCGTCCCGGATCCGGACCGTGGTCGCCGTCGTGGTCGGCTGGAGCGCCTCCCCGGCCAGACGCAGCCCCGGGCTCTTCTGGAGCTCCGCCTCGTAGGCCCACCACAGGTCCAGGACCTCTTTGAGCTGCTCCGGGGAGGCCTGGGCACCGGCCGCCTCGTCGCCGTAGATCAGGATGGCGTACTTCATCGGACCTCCTTCCGCTCCGGCGGCGCGTCTCGCCGCCCTCAGCCGATACGACGAACGTACCCGGGAGGAATCGACACTACCGCCGAGACTCGGGCCCCGGAGCCACGGGCCGAACCTCGATCGACCCGAACGCCGCTGAGGGGACCTTCGCCGCGATCTGGATGGCCTCGTCCAGGTCGTTCGCCTCGACGACGTAGAACCCGGCCAGCTGCTCCTTCGTCTCCGCGAACGGTCCGTCCGTGGTGACCACCTCGCCGCCCGGGCCACCTTCCACCGTGACCGTGGTGGCCGTGGTGTGCGCCTCGAGCTCCTCTCCGCCGACGATCTTCTGGCCGAAGTCCTGACCGAACCGGGCGTAGGCCCGGTACATCTCCTCGACGGCCTCCGCCGGGGCCTGGTCCCGGGCCGTCATGTCCGTGTAGATCAACAGCGCGTACTTCATGCGAACCTCCCCCACCGAGCGACGCCGATCGCCGCGATCACCCTAGCGACGAACGATACCGGTCCAGATGGTGACGGATAAGCAACAACGAATGTATCTTCCGAACCGCGATGGTGACCGAGGCGCGGCGCGACGCGGTGTACCGGGCCATCTCCGAGCCCACCCGGCGGCGGATCCTCGACCTGCTGGCCGACCGGGAGCGGGCGGTGAAGGAGCTGGTCCCTCAGTTCCGCATGTCCCAGCCCGCCCTTTCCCAACACCTCAGGGTGCTTCGGGACGCCGGGCTGGTCCGGATCCGGCGCCAGGGTCGGATGCGGGTCTACTCCGTGGACCCCGGTCCTTTGCGCGAGGTGTCCGACTGGGTGGGCCGCTACCAGCGGCCCCGGCCGGGGAACGCGAACGAAGGGTAACCGTGCCCCTGGGACGGCCTTCGGGGGTAGGCTTCCGCAAGCAGACCGAGGGGAGGGAAGAGATGTCGTTCGATGCCCTGAGCGAGGTCAACTGGCTGGCCATCATCGTCGGCACCGTCGCCTGGTTCGCCCTGGGCGGGATCTGGTACGCGCCGCCCGTGTTCGGCAAGGCCTGGATGCGGTCGACGGGGATCGACCCCAGCGCCGAGGGCCAGCGGCCGGGGGCCAGCATCTACCTGTTCCCACTGATCGCCTACTTCGTGGCCACGATCGCGCTGGCCATGCTGGCCGCGGCCACGGGGTCGGAGACGTTCGGCGAGGGGATCGTCCTCGGCCTGGTCGTCGGGGTGGGCTTCGCCGTGACGCTCTACTCCGTGGAGTCCGTGTTCGGCCGGCGGCCTCAGCCGGGAACGTGGTTCCTGCTCACCTCGGCGTATCAGCTGATCGGGATCCTCATCGCCACGGTCGTGGTCACCGTCTGGGACTGACGCCGGTCAGGCCACGGCGGGAGCGATCTCGCCACCGAGGAGCTCCACCACGTCGAGGTCGCCGTGGTCGAATGCTGCAGCATCACCCGGTCGACGCCGGCGTCCTCGAGCTCGCCGAGCCGAGCGATCACCTGGTCCGTGGTGCCGGCGACCAGTGAGGGGTTCTGGGCCAGCCACGCGTCGGGCTCGGCGTCCTCGTTGGACCGCCGGATGACCCGGCGGGCTCGTTCCCGGACCTCGTCCCGGTCCCGGCCCACGACGACCCCGGTCATCAACGAGAACCGGAGGGTGGCCGGGTCGCGGCCCTCCCGCTCCCAGGCCTCCGCCACCCGAGCCCGCATCGTCCGGCACTCGTCGGGGGTGGAGGAGAGCACGTTGTACTCGTCGGCCCACCGGGCGGCGAGCCGGGCGCTCCTCGGGCCGGCGTCCCCCCCGATGATCAGCGGCGGGTGGGGGCGCTGGACCGGCTTGGGGAGAGCGTGAACCTCGTCCAGGCGGTAGTGCTCTCCGTCGAAGGAGAACCCGTCGTCCGACCACAGCCCGTGGACGATCTCCACCTGCTCCTCGAGCATCGATATCCGCACGCCGGGGGCCGGATACGGGAAGCCGTAGGCCCGGTGCTCCAGGGTGAGCCAGCCGGCGCCCATCCCCAGCTCGACCCGGCCCCCGGTGACGTGATCGACCGTGACCACCGTCTTGGCCAGGACGGAGGGATGACGGAACGTGGCCGGCGAGACCAGGGTCCCCAGGCGAAGCCGCGACGTGATCGAGCCCAGCGCCGACAGCGTGGCCCAGGCGTCGAGCGATCCGCGCTCCAGCCGCCCGCTGACGGAGAGATAGTGATCGGACCGGAATAGGCCCTCCAGGCCGTGCTCCTCGCAGGCCCGGGCCAGGGCCACCCACTGCTCCCAGGCCACGTCCTCCTGGCCCTCGACCATGAGGCAGATCCGCACGGAGCGGACTGTAACCCGGTGGGAGTGGGGACCTACCGGCGACGGCGGCGACCCATCACGCCGCCACCGCGAGACTGGAACACCATCCTCGGCGGGGCCACGGTCATCCCTTCCGCGGTGAACTCGTCCTCCAGCCGGAGACGGGAGGCCATCCGACTGACGTCGCCCCGATCCTCCGGCAACACGAACGTCACGCCGGCGCCGGCCCGACCGGCCCGGGCGGTCCGTCCCACGCGGTGGACGTAGCTCTTGTCGTCCTGAGGAGGGTCGTAGTTGACGACGTGGGTGATGTCCTCGAGGTCCAGGCCCCGGGCGGCCACGTCGGTGGCCACCAGTGTGTCGAGCCGGCCATCGGCGAACCGGGACAGCGTCCGTTCTCGCGCGGTCTGAGCCATGTCGCCGTGCATGGCCGCGGCCCGGATCCCCTTGTCCTTGAGTCGGCGGGACAGCCGGTCGGCGCCCCGCTTGGTCCGGACGAACACCAGGTGCCGGCCGGGCTCAGCGCGGAGCAGCTCCACCAGGCGGTCCACCCGCTCGTGGGCCGTCACCGGGATGAATCGATGGTTCGCCTCGTCGACGGTCTGGCGAGGGGCCTCGACCTCGTGAAGGACGGGGTCGGTGGTGTACGCCCGGGCCAGCCGGCCCACCTGCCCGTCCAGGGTGGCGGAGAAGAACATCGTCTGGCGCCGGCTGGGGATGCGTAGGACCAGCCGGTCGACCTGAGGTTGGAACCCCATGTCGAGCATCCGGTCGGCCTCGTCCAGCACCAGGATCCGGATATCGGACAGCGACACGAGCCGGCGGTCGGCCAGGTCCTCCATCCTTCCCGGCGTGGCCACCAGGATGTGCGCCCGGGCGGCCGCCTTGGCCTGGGCCGGGATGCCGACGCCGCCGTACACCGCCGCGGCCCGGAACCCGCGGGCTCGGGCCACATCGTCGAACTCCTCGACCACCTGAACGGCCAGCTCCCGGGTGGGCACCAGGACCAATACGGAGGGCCGCCTCGAATCGGGGCGGATCCGCTCGACGATCGGAACGGCGAAGGCCAGGGTCTTGCCCGAGCCGGTCCGGGACCGGGCCAGGACGTCGCGGCCGGCCAGGGCGTCGGGGATCACCAGGGTCTGGATGGGAAACGGGGCCTCGATGCCCCGTCGGGAGAGGGCGCGGGCCACGGGTACGCTCGCGCCGAGGTCGTGAAACGTCGTCATGCTCAACTCCTTCTGCATCAGGGAGGATTCTGCGAACCGGCCCTGTGAAGGAGGAGCGGAAAGCGAAACCTCACGGGGCGGCGTGATGCCGTCCCTCATCGATCAGTGTAGCAGCTGGTGGTCAGGATTCCTGGGACACCGAGCTGACCACCGCCCGGGCACCGGCCGCCCGGTCCGCGCGATCCCGCCACGGGACGGCTCCCAGACGATCGAACAGCCCACGGGCCTCGTCCAGGAGCGGCTCGCCCTCGTCTGTCCGGCCCTGCTCTCCCAGCCATTCGCCGTGTTCGGTGAGCGTCACTCCGAGCCAGAAGGGAATGCCGATCTCCCGGAACAGACCTGCGGCTGTTTTGAAGCCCGGCTCCACGGCATCGGATTCCCCTCGGGCCATGGAGAATCGAGCTTCCAAACGGCTGGCCTGGGCCCGCCAGTACGGGGTCGTTTCCCCGGCCCCGAAGGCTGTGGGCAGGGAGAAGAGCTTCTCCACTCTCGCTGTGTCCCCTAGAGAGAGCGCCGCCTCAGTGGCCGTCACAAACCCGACCTTGATACCGGGATAGGTGCTGCCCAGTGCCGATCGGCCGTCGAGCGCCTC
>DASQTB010000050.1:0-14040 GCA_035642095.1 Actinomycetota bacterium
ACGAACTCGCCCGTGAGCTCGCTGCGCAGGATCCGGCCGTCCTCGGGGTCCAGCCACGCTCGCTGGACGTAGCGGAGCTCGCCGTCGTAATCGAGTGCGGCGTCCGCAGGGACGTCGAAGCCCGATTGGGCTGAACCCTCCAGGTACTCGGCGGCGGGCACGGAGACGTCGAGGTCGACGGTCACCCGGCTCTCCACCACCGCGGCGGCCGCGCCGCCGACCACCCAATAGCCGAACAACCGGCCCACCACCGTGAACGGCACGGCGTCGCCCCCGAACGGAGACGGGATCCGGCCTCGACCGGACCACCCCGTCCCCACCGTGACCGGCTCCGAGGTCAGGAACGGGAACGGGTTGATCGCTCCCGACGGATTCGCATGGACGGTGGGCCCCTGGGCGGCCTGCTCCGGCGGTGCTTCCAGGGCGATGGGCCGGCTGCTGTCGAGGATGGCCCCCAGGGGGGCGACCATGATGCGCCACGGCTCCGGGTTGGACCCGATCGGGATCTCCCGCCCGTTCGTCGAGGCCGAGATCGGATCGAGATCGACCTCCAGCGTGGCGGTGCCGCCCGGGTCGACCGACACGGCCCGGTGCGTAACGCCGGAGACGGCCTCCCCCCGCACCCCGATGGGAGTCGGCCCGGTGCCGAACACCTGCACGCCTCGGACCTCCGTTCGGTACCGATCTACTCGCCCGGGCCGGAAGGAGAGTCGGAGCCGAACCGGGTCGCCCGGGGCGGGGACGGCCAGCCGTCCTTCGCATCCGGCCAGGACCAGCGCGGCGAGAACCAGGGCTCCGGCTCGGCCCACGCGGGCCGGCCGGCCGGCCTTCGATGGACTCATCTTCTCGAGCAAGAGTAGGAGATGGCGAGCCAACGGGGACCTCGCTCCGTGGCCTCGCGGCCTGCCACAATCCGGCTCGTGGAGCCGAGGATCGTCCGAGTTCTGGCCCCGAACCCGGGACCCTTCACCCTGGAAGGAACGAACACCTGGGTCGTGGGAGAACGTCCGGCCGTGGTCATCGATCCCGGTCCCGACGACTCCGGGCACATCCTGGCCCTGCTCGACGAGGCCGAACCCGTGGTGGCCATCCTCCTGACGCACCGGCATCCCGATCACGCTCCCGGCGCGATCCGGCTCGCCGAGGCGGCCGGGGCCCCGGTCTATGCGTTCCGCCCCCAGGCAGGCGAGCTCCCGCTGGCCGACGGCGACGTCGTGGACGCAAACGGGGCCCATCTCCGGGTGATCCATACGCCGGGACACACGCCGGATCACGTCTGCTACCTGCTGGAGGGTGAGGGCAAGGTGTTCACCGGGGATACGGTTCTCGGCCGGGGGACCAGTGTCATCGATCCTCCCGACGGCGATATGGCGGCGTACGTGAGGTCCCTGGAGCGGCTGCGGAGCCTCGACCCGCAGACGATCTACCCGGGCCATGGGCCGGTCATCTTCACGCCTCGGGGACTCCTCGACTTCTATCTCCGGCACCGTCGGGATCGCGAGCGGCAGGTGCTCGATGGCCTGGAGAAGGGTCCCCGGACCCCCGAGGAGCTTGTGCCGAGCATCTACGCCGACGAGGTCTCCCCGGACCTTTTCCCGGCGGCGGCTCGGTCGGTCCTGGCCCACCTCCTCAAGCTGGAGCGAGAGGGGCGGATCGCTCGGACGGGGAGGCACCGGGATCAGCGGTTCGACCTGGTGGAGGAGAAGGCCTGCCAGAGATGCGGCCGGCCCGCCGCACCCCGATCGCGGTTCTGCCGCCGGTGCGCCTTCGCGGTGCTCCAGGAGGGACCCCTGGCGGCCGAGCCGAACCCGGCCGATCGCCGCTCTGACTGAGTATCCTTCTCGTCCGTGCGCGCCGAGTTCTTCCGGGCCGAAGCCCCGGACCGGGTCGTCGGCGTCGCCGTGTGGGATGGCCGCCGGGCCCAGATCGAGACCGAAGACCCTCAGGTCCGTCAGGCCCTGGAGCGCGTGTTCAAGCCGTCGTCCGTCGTCGTCGACCAACCTTCCATGCGATCGCCAGGAACGAGCGATTCTGCCGTGGTTGAGCCCGGCGACGAGGAGTGGTTCCGATCCGCGGCGCGGCATCGGGGCGAGCTCGAGGGCCTGTCACTTCGTCTCGTGGTCGATCGTCCGAGGGGATGGGATCCGGCGCTCGATCCGCAGACCTACGGTTGGGCCGGGCGGAAGGCGCCTTCCCGACGGCCGTGAGTGCGAACGTCCATCGCGCCGCGGCGACCGGCTTCGGCCGGGCCGCCGGCTCCTATGAACGGAGTCGTCCCGATTACCCGATCGAGGCCGTCGATCGCCTGGTCCAGGAGCTCGAGGTCAGCCGGGGGTGCAGCCTCCTCGATCTCGGCGCCGGGACCGGGAAGCTGACGCGGATGCTCGTTCCCACCGGAGCCCGGATCACCGCGCTGGAGCCGGTCGATCCGATGCGTCGCACCCTGGCTGGGACCGTGCCTCGGGCTCATGTCGTGGGAGGAACGGCGGAGGCCATTCCCGCCACCGATGTCAGCTTCGACGCGGTCGTCTGTGCCCAGGCTTTCCACTGGTTCGACGGCCACCGGGCCCTGGCCGAGGTTCATCGTGTCCTCAGGCCTCGAGGACGATTCGCACTCCTGTGGAACTTTCGCGACGAGTCCGTTGACTGGGTCCGGAGCATGACCGAGATCATCGATCGACACCTCGGCGACACCCCCAGTGAGCGGACGGGGGAGTGGCGCCGGGCTTTCTCGGCCAGTGATCTGTTCGGGGTCCTCCATCAGCTCCGGTTCGTCCACCGGCAGGAGCTCGACGAGTCGGGCCTCGTGGAGCGGGCGGCCTCCGTCAGCTACATCGCCGTCCTCCCCCCAGACGACCGCCGGAGCGTGCTCGACGAGATCCGCGAGTTGAGCCGGAGTCATCCCGATCTGACCGGACGCGAGCGGTTCGAGCTGCCCTACGTCACGGAGCTGTACTGGTGCACCCGGGCCTGAGGGCCTCCGGAAACCATCTCAGTGTTCTTGATGTCCCGGAGGTTCCCCTCCCGGCGGGCCTCCTCCATGGCCAGGAGGGGGCGTGGGCGGCAGGCTCTGCCCCGGGAGCGTTTCGTTCGCCTCGGCCTGCCCATGCGGCTTCGGCTTCTCGGGCTTCGGCTTCTCGGGGTTCGTCCGTACGGGCTTCGGCTTCCCATGCTTCATCCGCTCGGGCCCCGGGTTCTCATTCTTCGTCCCCTCGGACGTGCGCTCAGCGGGCGTCGTCTTTTCGGGGGGCGAGGTCTCCTGCTCGTTCTGCTCCTCAGAGGTGGTTTCGCCGCCGGGAGGCGCCCCGTCCTCCGTGTTGTCCAGGCTCTCGGGCTCTCCATCTCTGCCATCGAGGTTTGCGGCCCCTACGGTCGAGGGAGGCAGGGCGGCTCCCGACTCCTGCTCGGGCTCCGGGAAGGCGCCCTGGCCCGGCGCCCCCGCCGGACTCTCGGAGCTCGGCTGCGGGCCGCTGACCTGGATGGGTGCGGACGCGGCCTGGGAGCGAAGGGGCCCTCCACCGCCGAGGTTCCCGCCGCCGCCGGGGGCCGGCGCCTCTCGTACCAGGACCAGCGCCACGATCGAGCCGGCCAGGGTGAGCGCCAGTAAGCCCCCAACCAGGGTTGAGACCCAGGGGCGATCCGCTAGTGGGCGGTGACGCGGCGTGCCGGGCGTAGGGCTTGGCATCCCTACGCTATGTATCGGTTCCGCTGTCGTGAACCTGAAGCCCGCGTGCGGCGGTGTCGGTGGGCGGGGCTAGCATAGGGATGATGGCGACGCGGCTCCCCCTCGCCCCCGGTCCGGGGCAGACCGAGGTCCTGGACCTCGATCGAGGCGCCCTGCTCGTGGAGGGGCCTCCTGGCTCCGGCAAGACCACCCTGCTCCGGGAGCGGTTCGCCCGGCTGGTCGAGAAAGGGGCGAACCCCGAACGGATCCTCCTGCTCGCGCTGCACCGCCGGGCGGCGCTGGAGGGCCGCGATCGACTGGTCCATCGGCTGGGACGGTCCCTGGCCGACGTGCCCGTCCAGACCGCGCACGGCCTGGCCTTCCGCCTTCTCGGCCGGCGGTTCGAGGACCTGGGCTACCGCCGACCGCCCGGACTGCTTTCGGCTCCCGAGCAGTACGCCACGGTGCGCCAGCTCCTGGTCGGGGAGTCCTCCCGGGACTGGCCCCGGTTCGGGCATCTCCTCCACGCTCCCGGCTTCGTCCGTCAGGTTGCCGACTTCGTCCTCCGTTCCCAGGAGCGGTTGCTCGACCCCCAGGCCGTGTCTGCGCTGGTGGAACGATCGGAGCGAAAGGAGTACGCGGAGATCGCCGGGTTCTACGGACGGTACCTCGATGCGTTGGGCGATCGCATCGATTTCGCCGGCCTCCTGTTCCAGGCCGTGACGCTGCTGGAGCGGGATCTGTCCCCGGACGACGTGTTCGATCACGTGCTGGTCGACGACTACCAGGACGCCACCCCCGCCGCCGAGGCGATCCTCCGGGCGCTCGGCCGGGCAGCGACCTCGGTGGTGGTCGCCGCCGATCCCGGCGGTCACGTCTTCGGGTACCTGGGCGGCTCGCCCGAACCCCTGGCCCGGCTGGACGAGACGCTGGGCGGGCTCCGCAGGGTGCGGCTGGGGGAGAGCCACCGCCTGGGGAAACGGCTCGACGTCCTCGCGCCCCTCGACGATCCGGAGGCCGCTCCGCCATCGGGGCCGGTCCCCGGCATGGACGCCCGTCTCTTCGCTCACCCCGGCGAGGAGGCTGACGCCGTCGCCCACGAGCTGCTCCGGGCCAGGGTCGAGGAGGGCACCCCGTGGGAGTCCATGGCCGTGATCCTGCGGCGGTACGGCGAGTACCTCACCGCACTTCGCCACGCGCTGGCTCGCCACGGGGTCCCGTTCGTGGTCGTGGCCGAGGCCTCAGCCGTGGCCACCGAGCCCGTCAATCGCCCCGTGATCGACCTCCTCCGGTACGCCTTCGACGAAGGGCGCCGAGACGATCTCCTGGAGCGGCTGCTGTCCACACCGCTGGTCGGCCTGGATCCCCACGATGTCCGCAGGCTGCGCCGGCACGCGCACCTCCAACGGCGATCGCTACGGGAGATCGTCGAGGACGACGATGTCCCCGACGACCTCCAGGCCCACACCGAACGGTTCCGGCGGTTGATCGAAGACATCCCGGCGCAGGCCGAGGCGCGCGGCCCCGACGGCCTGTTCTTCTGGCTCTGGTCGACCGTCCCCTACTTCCGCCGGCTCGTCGATGCGGAGGACCGTCATCGTGAACTCGACGCTCTGGCCGCCCTGGGGAACGTCCTCACCCGGTTCGTCGAGCGTCGCCCCGACGCCACGATCCAGGACTACCTGGAGACGCTCGACGTGGCCGAGTTCGGCCCGGACCCGTGGATCCCCCCCGAGGAGCGGTACCCGCACGCGGTACGGATCGTCTCCGCCCATCGCACCCACGGGATGGAGTTCGACCTCGCCGTAGTGGTCGGCTGCGTCGAGGGAGAGTTCCCCAGCCTCGGTCACGGAGAGCCGCTGATCGATGTGGAAGCGCTGGCGTCGCGGCGGACCCCCCGGGATCGATTGCGGCGGCGACTGGCCGAGGAGCGGGCGTTGTTCCGCCTGGCCGTCTCTCGGGCTCGTCGACGGACGGTGCTTTTCGCCAGTCACTCGACCAGCGCGCGCAGCCCTCGGACGCCCTCTCGGTTCGTCTCTCGGATGGGACTCGACTGGATCCGGCCGCCCGCCGCGGTGTCACCGGCCGCGTCGCTCCGCACGCTGGAAGCGACCCTCCGTCGTCGTCTGTCAAACACCGATGCGCCTCGGGCGGAGCGCCTCGCCGCGCTGGCCGGCTTGCCTCGTGCCGCCGCCGACCCCGGCTCGTGGTGGGGAGCCCGTGACTGGTCGGATCCCGGCGAGCCGTTGCATCCGGATGAGATCCGGACGTCGTACTCCCGTTTCTCGGTCCTGGAGAACTGCGCCCTCCAGTACCTGTACGCCGTGGAGATGGGCCTCGATCCCGAGCGGAGCCACCAGATGTGGCTCGGGACCGTGATCCACGACATCATCGACCGGGTCCAGCGGGGGGAGCTGGAGCGGGAGGAGAAGGCGATGGAGGACGCCCTCGATGCGGCGTGGCGGCCGGGGGTGTTCCCCAATCGGGCGCTGGAGCGTCAGCGGAATCTCGACGCCCGGAGGATGCTCCGTCTGTGGCTGGCCGACGAGGGCCACGGCGACGTGGTGAAGTCCGAGGAAGCCTTCGCCTTCCGACTGGACGGGGCGGAGATCCGAGGACGCATCGATGCGGTGTTCCGGTTCGGGGAGGGCGGCCTCCGCGTTGTCGACTACAAGACGGCTCGAAGCACGCCCACTGGGGATGAGGTCCAGCAGAGCCTCCAGCTCGGCGCGTACTTCCTGGCGATGCGTCGCGTCCCGGAGCTGGCTGCGCTCGGCGAGCCGCGGTTGCTCGAGCTCGCATATCTCTTCCACGAGGGCTCCGACGGCGGCTACAAGCACTACCCGGTGAAGCCGGATCGGATCTTCGACTCTCCGAGCGAGTACGAGGCGTGGGCCGAGGGACGGATCCTCGAGCTGCTGGCGGCAGTTCGAGCGGAGCGGTTCGCTCCGAACCCCGCGGCCGATTGCATGTGGTGCTCGTTCAAGCCGATCTGCCCGGTGTGGCCCCAGGGAGCTGAGGTGACCACGTGAGCCCGGCTGATGTGATCGCCTTTCCTCTCCGCGGGGGGGAGCGGCCGCATGCCGACGCGCCGCCCGAAGTTGTGGCGGCGATGGGCGGGCGGGTGCCGACCGAGCAGCAGTGGGAGGCGATCTCCCACCCGCTGTCGCCGTGTGCCGTGATCGCCGGGGCCGGTTCAGGAAAGACAGCCGTCATGGCGGCCCGCATCGCCTACCTGGTCCTGGTCCGGACGAATCGGCTCTCCCCGCCCGACGGGCACCGGGGGGCCATGCCTTCGGAGATCCTCTGCCTGACGTTCACCAACAAGGCCGCCGAGGAGCTCTCCCGCCGGGTCCGGGCCGCCGTGGAGCCTCTGGCCCTGCCCGAGGGAGAAGAGCCCACCGTCTTCACCTATCATGCCTTCGCCGCTCGGCTGGTCGAGGAGCACGGACTTCGGATGGGGCTGGAGCCGAGCCGAGGACTCCTCACCGAGGCTCAGCGCTGGCAGCTGGTCCGATCCCTCCTGGACGACGCCCGGTTCGAGCACTTCGAGGTGAGATCCGACTACATCGTCGGCGAGGCCCTCAAGCTCTCGGACCAACTGGCGAACCATCTGGTCGAGCCGGAGGTGGTCGCGGCGGCGAGTCGCAGGCTCGCCGAAGAGATCCAGCCGAAGACGAACGACGACCGCCGGGAACGAATCACCCTCCTCAAGCGTGCCGAACTGGCCGATCTCATCGCCGGCTACCGGAGGCGGAAGGCCGAGCTGGGGGCCATCGACTACGGGGATCAGATCAGCCACGCCGTCCGCCTGGTTCGAGAGCACCGGGAGGTCGTCACGGCGTTCCGGGAGCGGTATCCGGTGGTGCTGCTCGACGAGTACCAGGACACCAACGTGGCCCAGGCCGACCTGCTGCGGCACCTGTGCGGCGAGGACTATCCGATCTTCGCCGTGGGGGACCCGGACCAGAACATCTACGCCTGGCGAGGGGCCAGCCTGAAGAACATCCTCCGGTTCACCGAGGACTTCGGGGGCGGGACCGGTACCGAGGAGCGACCGCTGTACGTCAACTTCCGCTCCGGGTCCCACATCCTCGCGGTGGCCGACGGCGTGATCGGGAAGGTTCCCCCCGAGCGCCGGGCCGAGGGCAAGCACCTCCGGCCGGACCCGGACCGGGGGGAGGGGCGGGTGGTGACCTTCGTGGCATCGGATGCCCGGGCCGAGGGCCGGCGGATCGCCGACATGATCGAGGCCGAGGCGGAGACGCGGTCTCCCTCCGATGCGCCTCGGTGGGAGGACTTCGCGGTGCTATGTCGGAAGCGGCGGCTGTTCGCTCCAATCGCCGAGGAGCTGCGGGCTCGGGGGATCCCAGCCGAGGTGGTGGACCTGGGCGGCCTCCTGCTCATGCCCGAGGTGGTCGAGGTGGTGTCGTGGCTCCGGCTGCTGGAGGACCCCGGTCGGAACATCCACCTGGCCCGGCTGCTGATGGGACCTCGGTGGCGGGTCGGCTACCGGGACCTGGTCGCCCTGGCTCGATGGTCCGCCCGGCATAACCGGGCCCTTCAGGAACGCCTGGTCGATGAGGACGACATGCCCGGCGACGTGGCTTTCGCCCTGGCCGAGGCGTTGGATCATCTCGACGACGAGGAGATGACCGGCCTGTCGGACGAGGGCCGGGCCCGACTCGGTGAGTTCCGGACGATCCTGGCCGGCCTGCGGGGGGTCGCGACCGGCTCGTTGGAGGACCTCGTCGGCGAGGTCACCGAGCGCTCCGGGCTCCTCCGCGAGCTGGAGGCATCGTCGGATCCATCTGCCGTCGGCGCTCGCCGGAACCTCCTCAACCTCATCCAGCACGTGTCCTCCTTCTCCCCGATCCGCGGAGAGGCATCGCTCTCGACGCTGATGTCGTACCTCGATACCGCGGAGGAGACCGAGGACGAGCTGGAGCCCGCCCAGCCCTCGGAAGCCAACACGGTGAAGCTCCTCACCATCCACAAGGCCAAGGGACTCGAGTGGCCCGTGGTGTTCGTGCCCGGGCTGGCCGAGCATCCCCGGTCCCCCACGTCCAGCCTGTTCCCCGATGTGAGCCGTCAGCCGAACCCGATGACCCAGGCCTCAACGCTTCCGTTCGACCTCCGGGGTGACCGCGAAGTGCTGCCCCAGTACGAGGGCGATCTGAAGGCGTTCCGGGGCGCTCTCAAGGATCGAGGGTTGGAGGAGGAGCGACGGCTGTGCTACGTCGCGCTGACCCGGGCCCGTGATCTGCTGGTGGCCTCGACGGCTTATTGGTACGAGGGACCGTCGCTGCCCCATGACCTCGGTCGGTTCTACCGGGAGATCGCCGAGGCCGACGTCGCCACGGAGCTTCCCTCCGACGGTCGACCGGATGAGAATCCGTTGATCGAGGTGCGCCGGGAGCGAGCCGGCCCATGGCCGCGCCCGGCTCGGGATGATGATGCCGATGAACTGTTTCCCGAGGGTTGGCACCGCGCCGCTATCGACGCGGTCGAGGATCCGTCCGCCGTCGAATGGAGGGTGCTCCAGACGCTCGATGGTGCGGAGCTGTCCTCCTATCGGAAGCAGGTTCAGGCAGATGTGGAGCGTGCGGAACTGATCGAGCGGCGGACCCGCACCGAACGGACCCCTGAGCCACCGACGAATCTGTCGGTGAGCGGGCTCCTCGACTACGTTCGGTGTCCCAAGCTGTTCTTCTGGTCGCACGTCCGGCCTCTCCCCAGAAAGCCGAACCAGGCCGCCCGGCTGGGCAGCGAGGTCCACCGCTGGATCGAGCTCCAGAGCCGCGGCCAGGCGACGCTGCTCGACGTCGACGACTGGCCCGACCTGTCCCCCGATGAGCGACTGGGTGTCCCCGGCAAGGCGGCCGCGCTCCGGGAGACCTTCGGCTCGAGCAGATTCGCCGACCGCGTGCCGCTGTTCACCGAGCGGACCTTCCTCCTGTACCTGGACGGCTACGTGGTGGGCGGTCGGATCGACGCGGTATTCGGCACGCCAGAGGGAGCATGGGAGGTCGTGGACTACAAGACCGGCCGAGTTCCCAGGGAGGGCGATCCGCTGTTCGGTTTCCAGCTCGACCTGTACAGTCTGGCGTGCATCGAGGTCTGGAACAAGCGGCCCGAGGACCTCACGCTCACCTACTTCTTCCTGGCCGAGAACGAGGTTCGGTCCCGGCCCGCGGGGGACCCGGACGAGACCAGGGCGCGGGTGAAGGAGGCCCTGGCCGGCATCGCCGGGGGTCGCTTCGCTCCCGAGCCGGGAGATTACTGCCGGTGGTGCGACTTCCTGTCGTTCTGTGCCGCCGGCCGGAATCACGTGGGCGCCTCGGAGCTCGGCTAGGCTCGCCACCGTGGCCGAGGGGGTGCGGGTCGAGCTCGTCGACGGGATCGCCGTGATTCGCCTGTCTCGCCCCCAGGTCCTGAATGCGCTGGACCTCGACGGCCTGCGGGCGCTCCAGGAGGCCATCGACCGGCACGGCCGCGGGACGGACGGGCTCGTCCTCACCGGGGAAGGGAGGGCGTTCTCTTCCGGGGATGACCTCAAGGCGACCGACGGGATCGATCGCGACACCTTCGCCCAGGTGATCGACGGGTTCCAGGAGGTGACCCGAGCCATCATGCGGACCGACGTGGCCGTGGTGGCGGCGGTGAACGGGATCGCCGTCGGAGGCGCCGCCGAGATCGTCTGCGCCTGCGATGTCAGAGTGGGCGGTCCGGCCACCGAGTTCCTGTTTCCGGAGAACGGACTCGGCCTCACGATCTCGAACGGGTCCACGGTTACCCTCCCCGCCCTGACCGGACGCCGCGCTCTGGCCTTGGTCCTCCTGGGCCAACGGATCGGCCCAGACCGCGCCGTCGAGCTGGGACTGCTCGATGTTGTTGTTTCCAAAGTGGAGGATGTCGTCCCGGAGGCCATCAGGGTGGCCTCGGCTCTGTCCGGGGAGGGTGCCGCCACCCCGCTCCACCTCCAGATGCTGCGACCGCCGACAGCCGTCATCGAGCGGGCTCTCGAGGCCGAGCGCGAAGCGGCCATGGAGGCTTGGGATCGAGGGCTTCCACAGGCCGGGATCCGGCGGTTCCTCGAGACGCGCCGTTGAACCCCGATCCCCGGGTTGAATCCCTGGCGGGATTGCTCGAGCGCCAGGCCGTCGCCCACGGCTCTCGCCCCGTCCTGTCGTTCGGCGACGGGACGACGATCACGTACAGCGAGCTTGGTGAGTTGGTGGCTCGAGCCCGGGGAGCCCTTCGAGACCTCGGCGTTCGACCCGGTGATCGGGTCGGTCTGATGATGAAGAACTCGCTGTTCTTCCCACTGGCCTGGCTGGGGACGGTCACCGCCGGAGCCACGGCGGTGCCGATCAATGCCAGGTACGGCTCGAACGATGCGGGGTTTTTGATCGAGCACAGTCGAGTCTCGGTGGTGATCTGCGACGAGGCCACGGAGCCGGTGGCCCGGCACGTCTCGGAGGGCCGGGTCTCATCCATCCTCTCCGTCGGCGTCGAGGATCATCTCCCTGCCCTGCTTCAGCGGGCGGAGCCCGTCGGTCCGGGTCGGTGCACGGCTCAGACGGTGGCGAACGTGCAATACACGTCGGGGACTACGGGGTTCCCGAAAGGTTGCCTCTTGACCCACGCGTACTGGCAGAGGATGGGGGCCGTGACCGCGGCGCTGCTCAGGCTTGCCCCCGGGAGGCGGCTCCTCACGGCTCAGCCGTTCTCCTACGTCGACCCGATGTGGAACGTTGTGGCCGCGATCCGATGCGGAACACACCTGATCGTGCTCGACGGGTTCCATCCCTCGTCGTTCATGCGGTCGGTGAGCGAATGGCGGGTCAACTCCTTCTACTGTCTCGGCGTCATGCCCACGCTGCTCCTCAAGCAGGCGCCGAGCACCGCTGACCGCGCCAACCGGCTGGACAGGGTGATCTGCTCGGGGATCCCGCCGACGCTCCATCGAGACATCGAGGACCGGTGGGGGGTTCCGTGGCTCGAGGCCTTTGGGATGACCGAGACCGGCGTCAACATCGCCGTGTCGGACGATGAGCACGACGAGCTGGTCGGCACCGGGTCGATCGGCTCCCCACTTCCCCACTGCGAGGCAGCCGTCGTGGACGAGAGCGGCGGGGTGGTGGCGGCTGGTGACGTGGGGGAACTGCGGATCCGAGGGCTGGGATTCATGGAGGGCTATTTGGATGACCCCGAGGCGACCTCGACGTTCTTCCTCGGCGGCTGGGCGAATACCGGAGACCTTGTTTCGAGAGACGACCGCGGCCGCATCTACTTCCGCGGTCGGCGAAAGGAGCTCGTCCGGCGCGGTGGCGAGAACATCTCCCAGGCCGAGGTCGAGTTCGCCCTCCGAGCACACGACGACGTCCTCGACTGCGCGGTCACTCCGGTGCCGGACGACGACTTGGGGGAGGAAGGAAAGGCGTACGTCGTCCTTCAGCCGGGGCGGGCCCACGATCCCGAGCGGCTTCGGGCCCATCTGGGGGAGCGACTGGCGCCCTTCAAGGTCCCGAGGTACTGGGAGTTTCGGGACGATCTGCCCCGAACGCCGTCCGAGCGGATCGCCAAAGGCCGGCTGGAGGATGGGCGGAGGTCGTGGCGGATTAACACATACGACGGGCGAGCCAAGGCCTGGCTGGATTGATCCCGTCTCAGCTGGTGAACGCTCGCCGGCGCTGGAGCCAGCGGGCGATGTCGGAGGGAGTGATGATGCCGACGACCTCGCCGTCGCGGACCACCAGGCAGCGCCCGATGCCGCCGTCCTGAAGTTTCGACAGCACGCGATCCATCCGAGCGGTGGCCTCCACGGTGCACTGATCACCCAGGGGCTCCATGGTGTCCCGAACCGTCCGGGTCGTCCATTCGCCCTGCGGAAGTCGCCGCACGCTCTTCAGAGTGAGGAGCCCGATGGTCCGGCCGTCCTCCTCCACGGGGAAGGCGGCGTGGTCGAACCGCATGAAGTACTCGTCGACCGCAGCCCGCAGCGAGATGTCGGGAGCGACCGAGACGAGCTGGGGGGTCATGAGATCCTCCGCATCGACGGACCGGAGGAGTCCGCGAACCGCGACTTCGGTGTACGAAGACCGAGCCGCCTGGGCCAGGAACCACCCGATCGCCGCGAGCCAGATCGCGCTGACCAGGACACCCTGCACCAGGGCGAAGATGCCTGCCGCCACCAGGAGGTACCCGACCACCTGGCCGGCGATGCTGGCGACGCGTGTGGCCCTGTCAAGGCTTCCCGTTGCTCGCCAGACCAGCGAACGAAGGACCCGGCCGCCATCGAGCGGGAACCCCGGAAGCATGTTGAAGATCGCCAGGGCGAGGTTCACCACGCCGAGGTAACGGAATCCCGCCCCGACCGGGCCCGACGCCAGCGCACCGATGGCTACACACAGTCCGCCGATGACAAGGCTGGTCACCGGGCCCACGATGCTAACCAGGAGCTCGTCCGTCGGTCCCTTCGCCTCGACCTTGGCGTGCGTGGCTCCGCCGAAGAGGAACAGGGTGATCCCCCGGACGGGAATCCCTCGCCGGCGAGCGACGAGCGCGTGAGCGAGTTCGTGGACCAGAACGGAGGTGAAGAAGAGGATAGCCACGATGATTGCCAAGACCACCGCTCCGCCCGAAGAGAGGCCAGAGAGTTGCTGGCTGAACTGGAGGAACAGACTGTAGGTAATCAGCAGAGCGATAACGACCCAGGATGGATCGACTCGGATCTCGACTCCACCGATCCGCCCCAGCCGCCACGCGCCTCCGAACACGGGTTTCAGGCTACCGCGCCCGGCACCGACTTGTAGAAACCCAGTCGGGCTGGGGTCGGAGGTTCATCCACGGAACAGAAGTGCCGATGCTGGGAACGCAGGCGAACCCTAGATGCGCATACCACTAGGCGCGCGGCCACAGTTGTGTTTGAGACCCCCAGGATCTCCTGCGCTGAAGATGGAGGCACGTCCCTTCCAGGGGTGCCAGAAGCCGATCAAACGAGGGCCGAAGCTCACGCCACCAGCGGTGCAGCGAAATGGCGGCTTTCGAGGTAGGCTCGGCCAGGAGCGGAGCAAGGCCCTCCTCTGTGCTTCGTGGAGGAGGGCAAAGGGTGATACGACTGGCCTCGTGACGTCCGGCCACATCACGGCGATAGGTAGTCACCTAGACGCGGGGCAGCCTCGTAGCGACCCACGTTCCCGGGGCTGCTGCCTTTCACGATTAATTGCTCAAGATTCCACCCGCCATCGACAGTCGTCCTAAAGGGAGATGGGGCGCCCCCGTCATTCAATTCCGCCGCAATCAGCCGCCCTGACGGGACGACCTCGATGTGCGGTACCGTTTGTCCTCCGATGCCCTCACCAAGGGTTGTA
>DASQTB010000051.1:0-10152 GCA_035642095.1 Actinomycetota bacterium
CGACTCGGTGCCCAGTCGTCCCATCCGCTCAGCGAGGTCCATGCCCACCTCCTTCTGGGGCTCGCGCTCAGCTTCGCACGCGGGCGTTGTCCGGGTCGAACAGGGGGGTGCTCCCGGCGACGGCCACCGTGACCGGGTACCGGTCTCCGAAATACTCCACGGAGAGATGGTGGCCCTCCCGGGCGTGGTCCGGAGGGAGGTAGGCCATCAGGATGTGCGAGCCTACCGACGGCCCCGCCCCGGCGCTGGTGACGTAGGAACGGCGACCCTTGCGGTCGACGATCGACTCCCCGTCGGCGGTGAGCACGGGTTCGTGACCGAGCATGTACCGGCGCTCCCCCGTCGAGGAGCTGTGGTCGTCGACGGTCAGGGTGCACAGGATCGCTGCGGGCTCTTCGTCGCGGCGCTCCAGGTACCGCTCCTTCCCGATGAAGTCCTGCTCCTTGACCTTCGGCCGGGCCAGGCCGGCCTCGATCGGATCGAACTCGAGCTCGAGCTCGTCGCCGAAGGATCGGTAGCTCTTCTCCAGCCGTCCCGTGGTCAGGTAGACGCCGAGCCCGACCGGGACGATCCCGAGCTCCCGGCCGCCCTCGGCCACCGTGTCCCACAACGTGGCGCCCTGCTCCATCGGCACGTACAGTTCCCACCCCAGCTCGCCCACGTACGAGATCCGGGAGGCCAGGACGTCGAGGGGGCCGACGGTGATCCGGCGACACGTGGCGAAAGGGAACGCTCCGTCGGAGAGGTCGTCATCCGCGATCGACTGCATCAGATCTCGGGCCCGCGGGCCCCACACTCCCAGCGTGCACCACGCCGAGGTGACGTCGTGAAAGGACACGGAGCCGTCGTCGGGAAGGTGGTCGGTGAACCACTTCCGATCACGCCTACCCGTGGCTCCGCCGGTCACCACGCGGAACTCGTCCTCGCCGAGCCGCATGATCGTCAGGTCGGCCATCAGGCCGGCGTGCTCACTGAGAAGCGGCGTGTACACAACGCGTCCGGTGGCCACGTCCATCTGGTTCACGGCCATGCCCTGCACGTATTCCAGGGCCCCGGGCCCGCTCACGTCGAAGACGGCGAAGGCGGTCAGGTCGACCATCCCCACCCGGTCGCGCATGGCCAGGTGCTCGGCGTCGATGATCGGCGACCACCATCGGGCGTCCCACTCGGCTGGACGCTGCTGGACCCGATCGCCGTACTCATCCAGCAGTCCGCGGTTCGACTCGAACCAATGTGGTCGTTCCCAGCCGGCCGTCTCGATGAACTCGGCGCCCAGGGCGCGCTCGCGGTCGAAGAAGGGGCTCACCCGGACGTTCCGGTTCGACCCCCACTGCTCGGCAGGGTGGACGATTCCGTAGGTCTTGTTGAACCCCTCTCCGGTTCGGGCTCGGACGTGGGTCCGGGTCCGCTGGTGCTCGTAGAACCGGGCGATGTCCGAGGGGTGGGGATCGATCTCCGGCTCCTCTCCGGTCATCCACTCCGCCACCGTCTTGGCCACGCCGGGCGCCTCCTTGATCCACACGGCGGCCGCCGCCCACAGTCCGCCGACCTCCGGCGACTCACCGAGGACGGGGTTGCCGTCGGGGGTCAGCGACAGCAGCCCGTTGATCGACCGACGGATGGCCACCCGCTCGTCCTCGAGGATGTCCGGGATGACTTCGCGGGCCCGCTCCATCTGTGGGGCGAAGTCGTCGTCCGTGAACGGGAGCTCGGTCGGTGCCTTCGTGTGGCGCATCGAGGGGATCTCGTGGGGATCGACCAGGATCGGTCGATGGGCATAGGACCCGACGTGCATGTCCGAGCCGATCTGCCGCTCGTACATGCCGGCGTCCATGTCGCGGAGGATCGGGTACTCGATCTCGCCCTCGGTCTGCTCGAACAGGGGGACCGGGCCGACCGTGATCATCTGATGCACGGCCGGCGTAAGTGGGATGGACGCGCCCGCCATCCGGGCCACTCGCGGGCTCCAGACGCCGCCGCAGACCACGGCGGTCTCGGCCTCGATGTCCCCGCCCGAGGTGCGGACCCCCCGGATCCGGCCCCGACGGAGGTCGAATCCTGTGACCTCGGTCCCCTCCACTACCGTGAGGGCCCCGGTCCGCTCGGCTTCGCGTCGCATCAGCGTCGCACCACGGACCGAGTCGACGACACCCACGCCGGGACACCAGAAGCCCGCCAGGAGGAGGTCGCCGTTCGCGTAGGGGATCAACTCCCGGATGCGCTGCGGAGAGACCACCTCGGCGGGCTCGCCCCATGCCCGGGCCGAGGCCATCCGCCGTTTCAGCTCGGACACCCGCTCCTCGGTACGGGCCGCCTCGATCCCGCCGCACTCCGTGAACACCCCGAGCGTTCGGTACTGGCGGATGCTTTCCTGAGTGAACCGGGTCATCTCCTTCGAGTGGTCGACCGGGAACAGGAAGTTCGAGGCGTGGCTGGTCGAGCCGCCGGCCTTCGGGAACCGTCCCTGCTCCACCAGGACGATGTGGGTCAGGCCCAGGGCGGCCAGGTGACGGACCAGGCTGCTCCCCACGATGCCCCCGCCGATGACGACGACGTCCGCCCGGGCCGGTACGTCGGTCACGCTCCCTCCCCGCCTTCGGGGAGATTTGCCGGGCCGGCCGAGCCCGCCAATCGGTAGGCGTCGATGGTCCGTCGGCGCCACCGCTCCGTGCTCCGCACCTGGTTGAACGTGTTGATGTGGAACCCGGCGATCCCCCGGCCGCCGCGCCCCAGCGACGGCGACAGCCCCGCCAGGAAGGCATCGGGCCGGTAGCTTCCTCGCCGGACCAGCCGGGCCACGAGGCTGCCGTGCTTGGTGAGGTAGCGGATCGAGTCACCCACGCCGATGCGGAGGGCGATCTCGAGGAGCTTCCGCCTCGTCACCGCGCCCGGCAGCCCGAGGTGCACGGGAAGCCCCACGCCCAGGTCGCGGGTCCGGGCCAGCCACCGGAAGGTGGCCGCCGGATCGAAGCAGATCTGGGTGACCAGGTACGAGGCCAGGGGCTGCTTGTCGAGCAGGGCCCGATCGAGCTCCTCGGCGGCGATGAACGGGTGCCGTTCGGGGTAACCGGCGATGCCCACCGCGGGGAACGGACGGCCCAGCTCTCCGAGCGTCTCCAGGACCTGTCCGGCAGCCTCGTACGGGCCGACCGGCTCGGGGGGATCGCCCCCGATGACGAACACGTCGCGCACTCCGGCCGCGATCAGCCGGCCCGTGACCTCCTCGAGGTGGGCCCTGCTGCGCAGCATCCGGGCCGCGACGTGGGGCACGGCGTCGAACCCACGGTGGGCCAGCCGCTCCGCCAGGGCGATCGTGGTGTCCACGCCTCGCCGGGGAGAGCAGGTCACGGTCACGGTGGCGCCCGGTGGGAGGTGGTCGACCTCGGCGTCGACCCCGGTCAGGGGGACCACCTCGAACCGCGGAGCCTCCAGCATGCCGGCCACGCCGCCGGCGGGCCGGCCCTCCGGGACGACGGTCACTGCTTGGGGATCTCCTTGCTCGGGTCGTACGCCGGCTTGGGAGCGACCACGGCCCCGGCCCGGCCGTGCGGGGTCTCGACCTCGACCTCGGTCCCGAACTCGGCAAGCTCGATCGGCACCATGGCGTACCCGATGTTCTTGTCCAGGCGCGGGGAATGGCACGCCGACGTGACCTGCCCGACGCGCCTCCCATCCGAGAGCACCGGGAAGAAGTCGATCATCTCGTTGTCGATGTAGCTGCCGAGCGACGGGCCGTCGATGTCGACGCCGACCAGCTTCCTGCTCACGCCCTCCGTTTTGATACGGGTCAGAGCGTCCTTCCCCACGAAATCCGGCTCCTGCTCGAGGTCGATCATCCACGAGTAGCCCATGTCGACCTCGAAGGGGTTCGTGTCGAGCCACATGTCGGCGCCGTACGCCAGGATCCCCGCCTCGATGCGCCGGATGTGAGAGGGGCCGATAACCTCCAGGCCGTAGGGCTTCCCGGCCTCGAGCACTGTGTTCCAAAGCCTATCGGCGTGCCGGTACGCGTCGTACAGGTAGATCTCGTAGCCGACCTCGCCGCTGTAGCCGGTTCGAGAGACGAACACGCTCATCCCGTCGAGCTTCAGGTCTTGGGCCAGATCGTAGTAAGGGAGGTCGAGGATCGTCTCCCCGAACAGCTCGCTCATGACCGCCTTCGCGTTCGGCCCCTGGATCTGGACGGGAGCGATGTCGACTTCCTGGATGTGGACGTCCAGCCCGGAGTGATGGGCCACGCCCATGGCCCACAGGTCCACGTCACTGTCCGCCAGGGAGAGGAGGAACCGGTTCTCCTCCAGCCGAAGCAGGACCGGGTCGTTGATGATGCCGCCGTCGGAAGCGGTGACGAACACGTACTTGCACTGGCTGACCTTGCACTTGTGGAGATCTCGAGGGACCAGCATGTTGGCGAACGTGAACGCGTCGGCCCCGGTGATCTGGATCTGCCGCTCCACGCCGACATCCCACATGGTGACGCCGTTCACCAGGTGCCAGTACTCCTCGATGGGGTCGCCGTAGTGCCGCGGGTGATAGAAGTGGTTGTAGACGCTGTACCGCTTGACACCGTGCTTCCGCGAGCTCTGGAAGTACGGCGATCGACGGATCCGGGTATACAGCAGGATCCCTGGGTTCTCTTCAATCGGCGACAACCGATTCCCTCCTCTCCGTGTGGCCCATCCGACGGGAGACCTCGATGCTGGCCTCCACTACCGCGCGGGCCAGCTCCGGGATGCGTTCGGGGGTGACCCGGTAGGCGGGTCCGGCCACGCTGACGGCGGCGACGACCTCCCCTTCCGGCCCTCGGACCGGTGAGGCCACGGCGTTCAGCCCAACTTCCAGCTCCTCGACCGTGTACGCGTAGCCTCGAGCCCGAGCTCGCCGGAGCTGCGCCCGCAGCACGTCCGGGTCGCTGATGGTCCAGGAGGTCGGCCGGTCCAGGGGCCCGGCCAGCACCCGGTCCCACCGGTCCTCCGGCAGGTGGGCCAGGAGGACCTTACCGTTGGAGGTGCAGTGCAGGGGTGTGCGTTTCCCCACCCAGTTCACGTTGAGGATGGCGTGGCCCCCGGCGACCTGGTCGATGTTCACGACCTCGAGCCCGTCGAGCACGGCCAGGTTCACCGTCTCGTTGGTCGTCTCGGCGACCCGCTCCAGCACCGGTCGGGCCTGCCGGACGAGGTCGAGATCCGCCAGGGCGGGCGTGGCCAGCCGGACCAGGCCGAACCCGGGCCGGTAGTGGTCGGTCCCGGGTTCGCGCTCCAGCAGGCCGGCGGCGGCAAGCGTCGACACCAGCCGAAACGCCGTCGCCTTGTGAACGCCGAGCCGCCGTCCCAGCTCGCTGACCCCGAGCCGGCCGGGGTGCTCGGCCACCAGCTCGAGGACGCGGATCGCCCGCGCCACGGATTGCACGGCGGCGGCCACGTTGGGTATTATGCGACTCGTTCCCTAATCTGCAACAGCACTGGTCAGGAGGGTTCGTTGGGCGGCCAGAACTCGATCCGACCGATCCTTGACGTGGCCGGAGAGGCTGGCCTTCGCCCAGATGAGGTCGAGCCGTACGGTTCCGGCCGGGCGAAGCTCTTCCCGTCGGCGCCCGCCCGGCTGGCCAGACGTGATGATGGCCGGCTGGTCGTGGTCACGGCGATCACCCCGACCTCGGCCGGTGAGGGCAAGACCACGACGTCGATCGGTCTCACGCAGGGGCTCCGCCGGGTGGGCGCCGACGCGATCGTGTGCCTCCGGGAGCCGTCGATGGGGCCCGTGTTCGGCCGGAAGGGCGGTGGGACGGGCGGCGGGCGGTCCGAGGTCGTGCCGATGGAGGACATCAACCTCCATCTGAACGGAGACCTGCACGCGGTCAGCGCGGCCCACAACCTCCTGGCAGCGGCGACCGACGCGTCCCTGTACCACGGGAATCCGCTGGCCATCGACCCGACCCGCATCGGCTGGCCGCGATGCATCGATATGAACGATCGCGCCCTCCGCCACATCGTGACCGGCCTCGGCGGCGGTTCGAGCGGCATCCCTCGGGAGAGCGGGTTCATCATCACCGCGGCATCGGAGGTCATGGCGGTCCTGGGGCTGGCCTCAGACCTGCAGGATCTCCGAGCGCGCATCGGCAGGATCCAGGTCGCCGAAAGGCGAGACGGCGGCCCGGTCACGGCCGAGGATCTCCGCGTGGCCGGGGCGATGACCGTTCTCCTCAAGGAAGCCATCCGTCCGAACCTCGTCCAGACGACCGAGGGTGGGGCGGCGCTGGTCCATACTGGGCCCTTCGGGAACATCGCCCACGGCAACAGCTCGATCGTGGCCACTCGCCTGACCTTGAAGCTGGCCGACGTCGTGGTGACCGAGGGCGGATTCGGGAGCGACCTGGGGTTCGAGAAGTTCTGTCACATCGTTTGCCCCGCCGGCGGGTTCGCGCCCTCGGCGGCGGTCGTGGTGGCCACGGCCCGGGCCCTGAAGGTGCACGGCGGCCTCCCCGAGTCGATGTGCGAGGAAGTCGACCTCGACGCCCTGAAACGAGGAACCGAGAACCTCGCCGCCCACATCGACATCGTCCGGACGTTCGGGCTTCCCGCGGTCGTGGCGATCAACGTCTTCCCGTCCGATACGGATCGGGAGCTCGACACGATCCGAGGGATGGCCCTGGAGATGGGAGCCCACGATGCCGTTCTGCACCGGGGATTCGCCCTTGGGGGCGAGGGAGCCGAGGACCTGGCCGAAGCGGTGCTCGGGGCGCTGGACGCACCGTCGTCGTTCCGGCCGCTGAACGCTCCCAACCGGGCGGTCCGCGAACAGATCGAGGCCATCGCCACCACGCTGTACGGCGCGGACGGCGTGGACCTCGCCCCCCAGGCCGAGCGTGATCTGGAGCGGTTGCGCTCCGCCGGGATGGACCGGCTGCCGGTGTGTATGGCCAAGACCCATCTGTCCCTCTCCCATGACGCCGCGCTGAAGGGGCGCCCCCTCGGGTTCCGGCTGCCGGTCAGGCAACTGATCCCGGCGGCCGGGGCGGGCTTCGTGGTGGCCCTGACCGGCGACATCATGCGGATGCCGGGCCTCGGTCGGGACTCGGCCTACACGCGGATCGACGTCGACGAGGGAGGAACGACCGTCGGGCTCGTCTGAGGGGCCGGGGAGAGGGGGTGTGCACGGCCTGGGGAGGACTGGTGGCGTATCGTGGCGACCGTGAAGAGCGAGACGGGGGATCACCTCGGTCAGGCGATCGACCTGATCTCCGCGGCGTCCCGCCGGGGCGTCCCCATCCGGCTCCTCGGTGGGCTCGCCGTGCGGTTGCTGTGCTCGGCCTTCCCTCCCAGGACCAGGGCCGACCAGGACATGGATCTCGCCTCGGTGGGGACGGCCCGCTCCGCCCTGGGACCCTTCCTGGCCGAAAGAGGGTTCGTGCCGGACAAGGAATTCAATGCCCTGTACGGGCACAAGCAGATGTACTTCCGATCTCCGGACGGTCATCGGGCCCTCGACGTGGTGATCGATCGGTTGGACATGTGCCACGTCCTCGACTTCCGGGACCGCATCGACCGGATGCCGTACACGCTGGCCCCGATCGACCTTCTCCTGTCCAAGCTTCAGATCGTCGAGCTCAACCAGAAGGACCTCCAGGACGCGGTCTACCTCCTGGCGGCGTTTCCCATCCAAGACGACGAGGAGTCCGGCGCGCTGTCTCCAACGAGACTGTGCCAGGTGGTGTGCGAGGACTGGGGCTGGTGGCGGACGGTGGCCGGGAACCTGGACCGAGTCACGTTGCTCGGTCCGGAGGAGCGGGCACGGCTGGTCCCGCCCGGAGCGCCGTTCGACCCCATCGCCCAGGCCGAGGAGCTTCGCCGCCGGGCCGACGAGGCCCCGAAGAGCCTGCGGTGGCGACTCCGGTCCAAGATCGGCGACCGGATGCGGTGGTACGAGCTCCCCGAGGAGGTCGCCCACCACTGACCGCGTTGCGGCTCGTCCCCGAAGCGCTCACCATACGTCCGGGGGAGGCCGGCGGATGCTGAAGGTCTTCTATGCCACGGACCTCCATGGGTCCGAGGTGTGCTGGCGAAAGCTGGTCAACGCGGGGCCGTTCTACGGCGCCGACGTCGTCATCTGCGGCGGAGACATGACCGGCAAGGCGATGATCCCCATCGTGGACGAGGGTTCCCGATGGAGGGTCACCTTTCAGGACCTCCCGTACGCCCTGGACTCCGAAGAACAGGTCCGGGAGATCGAGAAGAAGATCATCAACCGCGGGTACTACCCGGTCCGCGTGTCCCGCGACGAGATGGCCGCCCTGGTTGCCGACCAGAACCTGGTCGACGAGCGATTCAAGGAGGCCATGCTCACCACCGTGGGACGGTGGATGGACATCGCCCAGGAGAAGCTGGCCGGGACCGACATCCGGCTGATCGTGTGCCCGGGCAACGACGACATGTTCGAGGTGGACAAGGTCATCGCACGGTCCGACGTGGTCGAGATGGGAGAGGGCAAGGTCCTGGACCTGGGCGGCTTCTCGATGGTCTCGATGGGATGGACCAATCCCACGCCGTGGAACACGTATCGCGAGGCGCCGGAGGACAAGCTCCGGGTCCGCATCGAACGGATGGTCGACAAGACGCCCGACCTCCGCCGGACCATCTTCAACTTCCACGCGCCTCCGTTCGGCTCGAACCTGGACGATGCCCCGGCGCTGGACGAGGATCTTCAGCCGATCCTCGGCGGCCGGGCCATGCGCCCCGTCGGCTCCAGGGCGGTCCGCGAGTCGATCGCCGAACACCAGCCGCTCGTCTCGCTCCACGGGCACATCCACGAGGGGAAGGGTACGCAGCGGCTGGGCAAGACGCTGGCCATCAATCCGGGAAGCGCCTACGAGGAGGGGGTGCTGCAGGGATCGATCGTCGAGCTGGACGACAAGCGAGGCAAGGTCAAGAATTACCAGTTGGTCACGGGCTGAGAGGAGGGAGCAATGGCAACTGGTGCTGAGACGGCACCGCCGGTCTTCCTACGGAAGGCCACGGGCCTGGTGAAGGGCTGGTCACGGTTCGACGCCTTCGTCTACGCGTTCTTGTCCGTGAACCTCATCACGCTCGGGTTCTTCGGCGCGCTTTCATTCGCCCCGTACATCCCCGACGGCCAGCTGTACCCGGCCATCATCATCACCGGCATCTTCGTCACGTTCTTGGTCCTCACCTATGCCGGCCTGATCGCGATCATGCCTCGGGCCGGCGGCGATTACGTGTGGCAGAGCCGAACGCTCGGCGGGGGCATCGCCTTCGTGCTGGCGGTCACGGGGTGGTGGTTCATCCTGTGGCAGTGGGCACCGATCTACGGCAACATCCTGACCGTTCAGCTCTTCCAGCCCCTGTTCGCCGTGCTGGACCTGAAGATCGGGTTCATCGACGCGGCGTGGTGGGGATCGAACACCGGCATCTTCGTGGTGTGTTTGATCACCATCGCCCTGGCCGGTCTGTTCGTGTCGCTGGGGATGGAGACGTACGCCAAGATCCAGAAGTTCTGCTTCTGGCTGGGCATGATCGGCGTGGGCATCATGTTCCTCATCCTGGTGTTCGGCTCACGGGAGGGATTCCAGAGCGCGTTCAATCAGGAGGCGGCCAGCCTCTTCGGGGCCAGCGGCGACGCCTACACCCAGACGATCCGGGATGCCCGGAGCTTCGCCTACGAGCCTTCGGGGTTCGCCTTGACCCCGATCCTGGGCCCGACCCTGCTCCTCATCCCGTATCTGGTGTTCTTCCTGCTGTGGCCGAACTGGGGGGCCACGCTCTACGGGGAGGTCCGAGGAGCCAGCGACTTCCGACGGGTCCGCAACGGGATGATGTGGGGGCTGTGGGGCACCGTGCTCATGGCCATCGTGTTCCTCCTGCTTGCGGGGAAGACGTTCGGATCCGACTTCTACATGGCGGCCAACTACAACTGGGCGAATAGCTTCTACGGGGTCGAGGGGGCCCCCACGCCGGCCATCCCGATCTGGCCCTACCCGGCAGTCCTGGCCGGCTTCTACATCCACAACACCGTGTTCCAGGTGGCCCTGATCCTGGTGATGAGCCTGTGGTTCATCGGCTGGGCGGGAACGTTGTTCCTTTCCTCCACGCGGGTGATCTTCGCGGCCGCCTTCGACCGGGTCCTCCCGGAGTGGGC
>DASQTB010000052.1:0-2481 GCA_035642095.1 Actinomycetota bacterium
GGGGGACCGGGAGGAAGCCTGCCAGGTCCCGGCGCTGCATCCCGCGCTCCAGGGCCCAGAAGAGGGCCGGGATCCACGCCCCGACGCGGGGCTGGGGCCAGTTCGACCACACGACCTGGAACCCGGACGTCATGTACACGAGGCCCCCGATGAGCGAGGCCACCTGGCTCAGACGCAACCGACGAAGGAACAGGAAGGTGAACCCGCCGGCGACGGCCATCTCCAGGAGCTTCACCAGCGCCGGCGCGAACCACAGAGGCACGACGAGATACGGAAGCCCCAGAGGACCAAGGGTCCCCGCGTCGGTGATCGTCCCCAGCGGCCTCCCACCCGACGGCTGCGGCAACCACAGGGGGAAATCGCCGGACCCGACCCGATGCCGGTACGCCGCATGGACGGGGATCTCGTTGTTGACGGTATCTCCGAGCAGTGGGTTGACCGGGGCCGAGCGGGCCGGAACCGTCGCCGACCAGGGGGGATGGTCGAGCAGCAGGTCGGATGCGTGGAACACGCCCACCCCCACGATCGGAGGCCCGATCGTCAGGACGACGGTCGCCGCGACCAAGAGCACCGTCCAGGCCGTGGGCCCCCGCTCCGAAGACTGGGCCACCATGTGACGGCGCCGATCGATCTGCCGAGAGCCCGTCGTCGGAGCAGGCCTCCCCGGCCCGCCGCTCATCTCGGCCAGAGCCGCAGGCGAGCCAGGATCCAGAGGGCGCGCACGCCGTCTCCGGCCCGGATCTTCTTCCCCTCCTCGCGGGTGCGGGCGTGGTAGGCGATCGATACCTCATAGATCCGCTCGCCCCGCCGCAAGAGCTTCGCCGTCGACTCGGCCTCGATCCCGAAACCCTCAGACCGAAGACCGAGCGAGCGCCACAGGTCGGTGTAGGCCAGCTTGTAGCAGCTGTAGACGTCGGAGAGCCATGCGTTGAACAGCAGGCTTGCCCAGAGATTCACGACCTTGTTCCCGACCACGTACCAGAACGAGAACGCCGAGTGCGAACCAAACGCCCGGGTGCCGAAGACGACCCGGGCCTCCCCAGAGAGGATCGGCTGCAGCAGCTTGGCGTAGTCGGCAGGGTCGTACTCGAGGTCGGCGTCGTGGATGGTCAGGATGTCGCCCGTGGCCGCGGCGATCCCCGTTCGCACCGCAGCGCCCTTGCCCCGGTTCCGTCGGTGCTGGAGCAGTCGGACTCGACCCGGTTCCAGGAGGTCGATCACGCTGTTCGCGCTGCCGTCCGTCGAGCCGTCGTCGACGATGATCACCTCCAGGGGAAGGGGAAGCGGCGTCTTGACGAGCCTCTCCACCGCCTCGCGGAGGCGCGCCCGCTCGTTGAACACGGGAACCACCACGGACAGGATCTGCGGCCTCCGGTCGTCCACGCTGGAGGCAGTCTACGGAGGCTCGTCCGGCGTGGCCAGGAACGGCCTCAGCCCGGCGGCGCCCACCGGATCCGGTGCCAGACCACGCCGAAGGAGGGGTCGAAGGAGCCTGATCCCGGCCCGTGGAGGCGAAAGGCGACGGCCGGCTCGGGGAGCTGGCCTTCCAGCAGCCGGACGAAGGACCGGAGTGTGAACGGAGGACGGTTCACCAGCATCCCCTCCTCCGCCGTGGCGGGGATGATCCGGATGGTGCGCACGGTTCCGTCGGGATATCTGAGATCCATGTAGAGGGGCGCGTACCGCCACAGGAGGACGGCGAGCCGACCGTCCAGGTCGGGCTGGAGCTCCACCGAGGCCAGGACCAAGTCGTCAGAGGGCGGGATGTCGATCCACCTCCCCATCGCGCTTGTGGTCGTCCCCGAGAGCGGCCGGCGCTCGATGGGGAGGGGCGAGGGGCGGCGGTGGAGAAGGGCCAGCGGTCCTCGGCCGTCCTGAGCTGTCGCGGTGGCCACCGGCTCGTATCGGGCCGCGATGGCCCGCCACGTGGCTGGCTCGGCCAGCATCGGGTTTCGCTCATCGATGTCGGCGTACTGCAGGACGAGGAACTGGGGGGCGTCCCGGCCGAGGAAATGCCCGGCCGCCCAGCCATCCAGTTCCGGGGTGAACGCGTGATAGGTCTGGAGCACCGGGTTCGGGACCCACCGGAGGTCGTTCGCCGGGACGAAGGAGAGGTCGAACGGCACCGAATCCACCGTCCCCCCCCCGATCGTCGTCCGCCACTTCCTGGGCAGCTGCCTGGCTTCGAGATTCTCGTGCCCACTGGCGGCCAGTCTCCGCTCCGTCTCCGGCAGCCGGATGACCGAGACGAGATTCTCCAGACCACGTCCCGGGAGCAGTGCCTCGGCGTTCCACGGGCAGGAGCAGAACGGCTCGGCGGCTGCCGCTGCGGCGGCCGAGATCACCAGGGCCGAAGCGACCGCTCCGATCACCAGCCGGCGGCGGGTGACGGCGGTGAGCATGGACACCGCGAACAGCGCGAGGAGGAACCCATAGATGAACCGCCCCTGATGACGAACGAAGGCGTGGCGGAAGGCGATG
>DASQTB010000053.1:0-8334 GCA_035642095.1 Actinomycetota bacterium
GCGTCCCGCCGAGAGCGCGGAGGCCACGCAGTTCGTCCGGGCGGCTCGGGAACGGGGGGGCTGACGTGGACCGGCAGATCCGGCGGCTGGCCGTCGGCTTCCTGGTGCTGTTCGGGGCCCTGGCCGTCAACCTCAACTACATCCAGGTCGTGGCGGCCGACCGGATCGCCAACAACACTGCCAACAAACGGCTCCTGATCGAGGAGTACGACGTCGACCGGGGCGAGATCCTGGCCGCGGACGGCCGGACCCTCCTGGCCACCAGCGAGGCGACCGGAGGGGATCTCAAGTACCAGCGGATCTATCCCCAGGACTCGTCGCTCGGGTACGGCCACGTGACCGGGTACCACTCGTTCATCTTCAGCAGGACCGAGCTCGAGCAGAGCTACAACGATTACCTCTCGGCCCGAGCCGACGAGCTGTTCCCGCAGCGGTTCATCGACCAGCTCCTGGGACGGGACGAGAAGGGCGCCAACCTCGTCCTGACGATCGAGCCCGAGCTCCAGGAGATCGCCGCCCGCGAGCTGAGCGCCGCCGGAGAGGGCGCGGTGGCGGCCATCGATCCCCGCAGCGGCGAGGTCCTGGCCCTGTACGCCAACCCGACGTACGACCCGAACCCCCTGGCGTCCCACGATCCCGACGAGGTCCGCCGGGCCTACCGGCGGCTCGACCCCGAGGAGTCGGACTCGCCCCTGGTGTCCCGGGCCATCGACACGTTCTTCCCGCCGGGCTCGTCGTTCAAGATCGTGACGGCCGCGGCGGCGCTGGAGAACGGGCTCGGGCCCGACCATCTCCGGCCCAATCCGACGGCCCTGGACCTCCCCCAAACCGAGGATGACCTGGAGAACTTCGGCGGTGGGACCTGCTCGGGCGGCTCCCAGATCGACATGGCCTCGGCCCTCCAGCAGTCGTGCAACGTCTACTTCGCCGGCCTGGGGCTGGAGCTGGGGCCGGAGGCCCTGATCGAGCAGTCGGAGCGGTTCGGGTTCAACGGCAACGTCCCGTTCGACATCCCCTTCGTGGAGAGCCAGATCCCCGGCCTGGAGGCGTTCGAGGAGGACCTCCCCGCGGTGGCCCAGTCGGCCATCGGGCAGCGCGACGTCCGGACCAACGTCCTTCACATGGCCCTGATCGCCGGGGCCATCGGGAACGAGGGGATCATGATGGACCCCCGTCTGGTCCGCCGGGTCGAGGACCCGAAGGGGCGGGTCCTCCGGGAGTTCGGCCCGGAGGAGTTCGGCCAGCCGATGAGCTCGGAGAACGCAGGGACGCTCACGGAGATGATGACCAGCGTGGTGTCCGGCGGGACCGGCACGGCCGCCCAGATCCCCGGCATCGAGGTGGCCGGCAAGACCGGCACCGCCCAGACCGCCCAGGGCGAGGCCCCCCACGCCTGGTTCGTCTCATTCGCTCCCGCCGACGACCCGCAGATCGCCGTGGCTGTGGTCGTCCTCAACGGGGGCAACCTGGGCAGCGAGGCCACCGGCGGCGAGATCTCCGCCCCCATCGCCCGGGCGCTGATGGATGCCCACCTCCGAGGGGAATAAAGGACTCAGCGAGGCGACCAATCGAATGGCCCAACAGGTTCTCAACGAGCGGTACAAGGTCGAGACGACTTTGGGCGAGGGCGGCATGGCCCGGGTGTACCGAGGCACCGACCAGGTCCTGGACCGGACCGTGGCCATCAAGGTCCTGGCCGACCGGTACGCGGAGGACGATAACTTCGTGACCCGGTTCCGCCGGGAGGCCCAGGCCGCGGCGGCCCTCAGCCACCCGAACGTGGTGGCCGTGTTCGACACCGGCGACGACGCCGCGGCGCACTACATCGTCATGGAGTACGTCGAGGGCCGGACCCTGGGCGAGGTGCTGAAGGTCGAGGGACCCCTCGATGCGGACCGGGCCTCCGCCATCGCCGAGGACGTGGCCACCGCCCTCCAGGCGGCGCACGAGCGCGGCCTGGTCCACCGCGACGTCAAGCCGGGCAACGTGATGATCGACACCGAGGGCCGGATCAAGGTGATGGACTTCGGGATCGCCCGGGCGGCAGCCAACGACACACTGACCCAGACCGGCACCGTCCTCGGAACCGCGGCGTACCTGTCGCCCGAGCAGGCCCGCGGCGACAGCGTGGACGCTCGATCCGACATCTACTCCCTGGGCTGCGTGCTGTTCGAGATGGTCGCCGGACGTCCTCCGTTCACCGGCGACTCGCCCGTGTCCCTGGCCTTCCGGCATGTGAACGAAGACCCGCAACGGCCGTCGGCCTACCGGCCGGGGGTCCCACCGCAGCTCGAGGCGGTGGTCATGCGGGCCCTGGAGAAGGATCCCGGCCGGCGATACCAGTCGGCCGAGGAGTTTCGCCGGGCCCTGGCCGACGCCCGGTCCGGGGCGACGGCCACCGTGCCGATCGGGGCGGCGGCCACCGGAGGGGATACGGCGGTGATGGCCCCCCCGGGAACGGAAGGGATCGCGCCGGCCGGTGCTCTTCCGCCCGATGTCGGCCGTCGCCGGCCCCCCTGGCTCCTTCTGGTCCTCCTGGGCGCGGCGATCCTGGTCGTGGCCGGCTTCCTGGCGTTGACGCTTCTGGCCGACGGGGACCGGGGGGAGCGCCGGAGGGAACGGCGGCAGGAGGCCCGGGAGCAGGCGGCGGAGGAGATCCCCGCGCCCGAGGATGCCCTGGCCGCGTTCGATGACCTTCTGACCTCGGGGGTGGCCGACGGGACCGTGACCCTCGATGCGGCCACCAAGATCGCCGACAAGGTCGACGCCGCCGGCGACCGGTACCTGGAGGCCGACCTCGAGGGAGCCCTCCACGAGCTGGAGGGCGCCCAGGAGGAGATCGACAAGGGCGTCGAGGAGGCGGAGATCACCGACCAGGAGACGGCGTCGGCGCTCCACGAGGGCCTCGACGTGGTGGCCGCGTCCATGGAGGCCGCCGCTCCCGAGACGCCCGTCGAGGAGGAGCCCTCCGGCGACGAGGGCGAGGAGGAAGAAGAAGGCGCCTCCTCGGGATCCGGGAACAGCGAGGAAGCGCCCGGCCACAGCGAGGGCAAGGGGGAGGGGAAGGGGAAGGACAAGGACGATTGACCGGTTCGTACAGACGTCCCCCCGCTAGCATGTCGCCGATGGACGGCCAGCCGTGAGCCAGCAGTCCCCCCGGCGCGTGTTGAACGGCCGTTACGAGATCCAGGACCTGCTCGGGCAGGGTGGCATGGCCAGGGTGTTCCGGGGCACGGACCGGGTCCTGGGACGAACCGTGGCCGTGAAGGTCCTGTCTCCCCAGTTCGCCGGGGACGATCAGTTCGTGGCCAGGTTCCGCCGGGAGGCCCAGGCCGCGGCCGGCCTCAACCACCCCAACATCGTGTCCGTATACGACACCGGCGACCAGGGCGACGTGCACTACATCGTCATGGAGTTCGTCCAGGGCCGGACCCTCCGCGACGTCGTTCGACAGGAGGGGCCGCTGATGCCCGACCGAGCGTCGGAGATCGCCCAAGCGGTGGCCCGGGCACTGGCATCGGCGCACGAAGCGGGGCTGGTCCACCGGGACATCAAGCCCGGGAACGTCATGCTCACCCGGGACGGCGAGGTGAAGGTGATGGACTTCGGCATCGCCCGGAGCTCGACAGGGGACACGCTGACCCAGACGGCGGCGGTGTTGGGCACGGCGTCGTACCTCTCCCCCGAGCAGGCTCAGGGGAACCCGGTCGATGCCCGTTCGGATATCTACTCCCTCGGTTGCGTGCTGTACGAGATGCTGACCGGCCGGGCCCCGTTCGTCGGCGACTCGCCGGTGGCCATCGCCTACAAGCACGTCCGAGAAGATCCGGTTCCCCCGGGCCACCTCAACCAGGACGTTCCCGACTCGCTGGAGGCTGTGGTCATGAAGTCCATGGCCAAGAACCCCGACAACCGGTACCAGACCGCGGACGAGCTCCGGGAGGACCTGGAGCGGGCCTCCGCCGGCCTTCCCACCCTGGCCACGCCGCTCCTGGCCGGGGACGCCACGGAGATGCTGACCCGGCGAGTGCCGGACGAGGGCACCGCGGTGATGACCGGCGTCCCTCCCGACGAGCGGCCGGAGCGCAAGCGCCGGTGGTGGGTCGTCCTGGTGGTGCTGCTCCTCCTTGCGGCCCTCGGGGCGGCGGCGTACTTCCTGGTCCGAACGCTGCTGCCGGAACAGCCCACCGGTGTGGTCGTTCCCGGCGTCGTCGGACAGACCGAGGACGAGGCCACTGACGCCCTGGAGGACGCGGGGTTCGAGGTCGAGGTAGAACGCGAGGTCAACGAGGACGTCCCCCGGAACGAGGTGTTCGAACAGGACCCCCAGGCCGGGGAGCGTCTGGAACGCGGCGAGACCGTGACCATCACCGTCTCTCGCGGTGAGCGCCAGGTCGAGGTGCCGAGGTTGGAGGGACTGACGGTCGAGGAGGCCGAGCAGACCCTGGCGGATGAGAATCTCGAGCTCGGCACGCAGACCGACGAGGCCAGCGATGCCGAGGAGGGAACCATCATCGCCCAGGACCCGGCACCCGGGGAACAGATCGAGCCGGGGGGCTCCGTGGATGTGACCGTCTCCTCCGGGCCCGAGACCGTGCTCGTTCCCGACGTGATCTGCCAGAGCATCGACGACGCCCAGGCCGCGATCGAGGCGCAGGGCTTGGGCTTCGACGTCACCGGCGAACGGGCCTCCGAGGAGTGTGACCCGGGAACCGTCGCCGAGCAGAACCCCACCGGCGGCTCCCAGGTCCAGCCCGGCACGACGGTCAGGGTGAAGCAAGCGGTCGAGCCCGTGGAGCCCACCCCGACGATCACCCTGCCGCCCACCCCGACGGTCGAGACCGGGGACGACTAGTCACGGCGGGTCGGAGGCCCGCGGTACCATCCGCCCGGTGACGCTCTGGTTCGCCCCCGAGGAGTTCTCGGCGGAGGAGCGCGACCTCCTCTCGCCCTACTTCACCGACCTCGACGGCCCGGTGTTCGCCCTGGTCAACCTGCCGGAGGTGACCAAGGGCGCCCTGTTCGCGCGGTATTCCCGCTCCCCCAAGTCCCTCCGCCGTCTGTTCCTGGACGAATTCGCCGACCACGCCGTGCGGGAAAGCGGCCAGGCAGCGGTCGGCACGCGGCGGGCCGAGGACCTGTACCAGCGGGTGTTCGTGGAGTACGGCGACGACTCCGTGGCCCAGCTCGGTGGGGTCCATCTGGCCTGCGAGCAGTCGAGCCAGATCCTGGCCAAGGTCCTGGAGTGGGGGCGGCTGGCCGCGTACCTGGAGCAGTCGACGCGCTACGTCCCCTACGACGACCGGCCCGGTGATCGCTGGCGCTACGTGATCCCGCCGGAGGTCGATGCGGACGGCCTCCCAGGGCCGTTCCGGGACGTGCTGGACCGGGCGTTCGCCACGTACGCGTCCTGGATCGAGCCGATGCAAGACTACTACCGGGAGGTCCATCCGAAGGATCCGGGAGACTCGGAGTTCGTCTACCGGGCCACGATCCGGGCCAAGGCCCTCGATGCTCTCCGGGGGCTGCTCCCCGCAGCCACCCGCTCGAACGTTGGGATCTTCGCCACCGGCCAGGCCTACGAGCAGCTCCTCCTCCGGATGCGGGCCAGCCCTCTGGAGGAGGTCCGGGCCTACGCCGACCTGATGCTGGTCGAGCTCCGGAAGGTCATCCCGGCGTTCCTTCGCCGAGTGGACGTCGCCGACCGGGGCGTGGCGTGGTCGGACTATCTACGTGACACGCGACGGACCACGGAGGCGGCGGCCGTCGAGGCGCTGGCGGGGGTGGATCCCGAGCCCCGGCCCGAGGTGGCCCTGGTCGAGTTCGACCCGGACGGGGAGATCAAGGTCGTGGCCGCGGCCCTCTACGCCTCGTCCGACCTTTCCGACGATCAGCTCCTGGAGGCGGCTCGGGGCATGACGGAAGAGCAGCGGGCCACGGTGCTCCGAGCGTACGTGGGCCGGCGGACGAACCGACGCCACAAGCCGGGGCGGGCGTTCGAGCGCACGTCTTACCGCTTCGACGTCCTGTGCGACTACGGGGCGTTCCGAGACCTCCAGCGACACCGGCCACTCACCATCGAGTGGCAGGAGCTCTCGCCCGGCCATGGCTACACCATGCCTCCTGAGATCGTCGCCGCCGGAGCGGACCGTGACTGGGCCAGGACGATGGATGAGTCCGCCGAGCTGTGGGCCGAGCTCCGCCGGGCGGGTCTGGAAACCGTCGCCCAGTACGCCGTCTCGATGGCCTACCGGATCCGATTCGTGATGGAGATGAACGCCCGGGAGGCGATGCACCTGATCGAGCTCCGGACCACGCCTCAGGGACACCCCACCTACCGTCGTGTGGGCCAGACGATGCATCGGCTGATCGCCCAGGAGGCCGGCCACCGGTCCATCGCCGAGGCGATGAGGTTCGTCGACTATTCCACCGTGGACCTGGAGCGGTTGGAGGCGGAGCGCAGGACCGAGGTCCGCCGCCGGGCACTGGGAACGCGATGACTCGTCAGGTGGCGCTCCTCCTGGCGCTGGGGTCCCTGGCGGCGGCCGGAGCGATCGTGTCCTTCGGCACGTGGATCCTGCTGCGCCGTGGCCGGCGCCGGGGGAAGGCCGAGGAGGCGGACGGCAGATCCTCGGCCGCTCCAGGATCCGGGCGGATCGCGGACTGACCGGTGCTTGACTCCCTTCCAGGCGTCGTCTAAGAACAGACAAACCTCGACCCGAAAGGACACCGATGAAACGGTTCCTGTCCTCGCCCTTCTTCCTCATCGCCCTGATCGCCTTCGTGTTTCCGTTCTTCACCGTGCAGTGCGCCCAGGAGGGGTTCGGCGACCTGGCCGGCCAGCTCGGAGAGCAGTTCGGTGGCGAGGTGACCCAGGAGCAGCTCGAGGAGACCGTGACGGGGTTGGAGCTGATCACCGGAGAAGCGGAGGAGGCCCTGGCCGAGAGCGACACGGAGGATGCGCCGGTTCCCGGCCCCACCCCCTCGGTCCCTGGGCTGCCGGGCGACCAGGCCGGCGGGGTCGAGCCCGACCTCGGGCTGGTGCAGATCCTGGCCATCGCCGCGGCCGCCGTCGCCCTGCTCGGGATCTTCCTCTCGCTCCTCGGTGGTCGGACCGGTGGCCTCGTCGCCCTGATCCTCGGGGCGATCGGCGCGATCCTCGTCTTCCTGCTGCCCGGCCAGTTCGAGTCCGGCCTCTTCGGCGACCAGGCCGGCCAGCTCAGGGCTTTCGTCGAGGTCGAGAACGAGTGGGGCTATTGGCTGGCCCTGGCGGGCTTCGTGATCGCGGCAGTCACGGGGCTGGTCCGCCTGCTCATGCGGGAGGGGCCTCGACCGATGCCCACGGCACCGCCTCCCGCCGCCGGAACGACGTCGGGCTTCGGGCCGCCTCCCCCCTCGCCGCCCCCGGCGGCTCCGCCGCCAACCGCTCCGCCTCCGGCACAGCCCCCTCCCCCGCCTCCCGCAGGGGGACCGCCGCCGCCCGGAAGGCAACCGCCGCCGTAGAGGTCCTACGAGGCGACACGCCGAGGGCCGCCGAGGGGGGGCTAGCTCGCCCGGGCCTTCTGCTTCTCTTCGTCCAGAAGGACCCGGCGGAGCACCTTGCCGACCATCGTGGTGGGGAGCTCGTCGCGGAACTCGATGTGCTTCGGCGCCCGGTACCCCGTCAGACCGTGCTCCGGATCGCGGGCCCAGGTCAGGATGTCGTCCTCCGAGGACGCCACTCCCTCCTTCAGAACGATGAAGGCCTTCACCGATTCGCCGGTCCTCACGTCGGGTACTCCTATCACGCACACCTGCTTCACCTCGGGGTGCCGGTACAGGACCTGCTCGACATCCGTGGGGTAGACGTTGAATCCCGACACGATGATCATGTCCTTCTTCCGGTCGACGATGGAGAAATAGCCCTCTTCGTCCATCTTCGCGATGTCGCCGGTGAGGAGCCACCGCCGGCCGTTCGAGTCTTCCTTGATCATCCCTTCGGTCTCTTCCTGCCGGTTGAAGTAGCCCTGCATGATTTGCGGTCCGGAGATGATCAACTCTCCCTGCTGCCCGGGTTCGACTTCCTTGGTCCAGTCCTCGATGTCGACGATCCGGCAGTCCGTGTCCGGAACCGGGAGGCCGATCGAGCCGACCTTCACCTTCCCGTAGATCGGGTTGGCGTGGGTGATCGGCGACGTCTCTGTCAGGCCATAGCCCTCCACGACACGGGCGCCGGTGATGCTCTCGAACTTCTCCGCCACGGCCTTGGGAAGCGGGGCGGCGCCGGAGAGACAGGCCCGAATCGACTTGAGGTCGTAGTTCTTCGTTTCCTTCCCCTCGTTGATGGCGATATAG
>DASQTB010000054.1:0-4059 GCA_035642095.1 Actinomycetota bacterium
TCGGGCCTGGTCCTCGGCTACGCGGCGATGGTCGACGGGATGATCGAGCGGATCGCCAAGGAGCTCGGCCAGCCGACGGTGATCGCCACGGGCGGCCTGGCACCGATCGTGGTGGGCGAATGCCGATCCATCGACCACCACCGCCGGGCCCCCGAATCGCGTGAACGCCGCGAGCGAGTTGACGATGCGATCGGCGCCCACCTCCTTGGGATTGTCGATCAGGATGGCCACGCCGGTCTTGACTCCCGGCTCGACGATCACCGGCGGGAAGCCGAAGTAGCGGCGGACCATCTCTCGAAGCGCCTGGGTGGCGCCCGGGACCACGCTGGAGACGATGACGCCGGTGACGTTGCGATCGAACGACAGCCCCTGCTGTCCGAGGAAGCCGCCGAACAGCAGGGCCAGCTCGTCGGCCGTGCGGTTCGGGACGGTGGCCATCCGCCACCGCCACGCCAGGTCCGCGTCCCGGAACACGCCGACCACGGTCTCGGTATTGCCGACGTCGATCGCCAGAAGCATCGGTTCAGTCCCTGGGAGGATTCTCGCTCACGCCACCCGGCCGGAGCGGGACGTTGTCGATCAGGCGGGTCGACCCGATGTGGGCCGCGATCAGGGCCCTGGAGCGACCACGGAGCCGGTCGACCTCCTCGAACGTGTCCTCGTCGACCACGGCCACATAGTCCAGCCGGGCCAGCGGCTCCATCCCGACGCGCTTGGCCATCTCCGCCTTCAGCACGCCGACGTCTCGCTCACCACCCTCGACCAACCACGCCGCCCGGGCCAGCGACTCGTACAGGCATGGGGCCGCCTGGCGCTCGTCCGGGGAGAGACGGGCGTTGCGGGATGACACGGCCAGGCCGTCCCGCTCCCGCGCCGTCGGGCAGGGCACCACCTCGACGGGCAGGTCGAGGTCCGTCACCATCCTCCGGACCACGGCGAGCTGCTGGGCGTCCTTCTCCCCGAAGTACGCCCGCGACGGCCCCACCAGGCCGAACAGCTTGGCCACCACCGTGCAGACGCCCCGGAAGTGTCCCGGCCGGGAGCCCCCCTCCAGCCGCTCCCCGATCGGGCCTGGATCGACGGTGACCTCGGGCCGCCCCGACGGATACATCTCATCGGCGCTCGGCGTGAAGGCGACGTCGACGCCGGCCCGCTCCAACAGGGCCACGTCTCGGTCTGGATCCCGCGGATACGAGGCCAGATCCTCCGAAGGGCCGAACTGCAGGGGGTTGACGAAGATCGACACGGCCACCAGCCCGCACTCCTCCCGGGCCCGGGCGATCAGGGACCGGTGCCCGGCGTGCAGCGCTCCCATGGTGGGGACGAACCCCACCGTCTGGCCCTCGGCCCGGGCCGCCTCGCACGCCTCGCGGAGGCCATCTCGATCGCCCGTCACCTCCATCCGTCGAGGACCTCCCGGATCTCGGACCCCCCGTCCTCGGGCACCCGGCCGGATCGCTCCGCCATCGAGAGGGTCGCCGTGGCCAAGGCCACGTACGCGGGAACGGCATGGGGGACGTGCCTGGCCAAAGCCTCGAGGTTCCGGCGCACCGTTCCGGCGTCGCCCCTGGCCACCGGACCGGTCAGGGCCTCGGCGGGGCCGGCCCGAAGCACGTTGTCGAGCGTAGCTCGGACCAGCGGGCCGAATGCCTCCACCGGCTCCTTCAGGCCGGCGGCCCGAAACACCTCCTCGGCCAGGCCCTCCACTGCCACGAGGTAGTTGGAGCAGAACACTGCGGCGGCGTGGTACAGGGCCTTCCGCTCCTCGTCGATCCGGAACGGGCGGGCTCCGGCGTCGCGGGCCAGGCCCTCGCCGAGGACCGCGGCCTCCTCCTCCCAGGCCGTCACGGCCACCGCGCTGCCCGGCACCCGCTCGATACCCGTCTCCACGTCCGGAAAGGTCTGGAGTGGATGCAGCGCCAGGACCAGCGATCCCGCCGCCCGCGCCGGGTCGAGGCTCGCTAGAGGGGCGGAGCCGGACAGGTGGAGAACGGCCTGACGTTGCTCGAACGCTCCGGCCTCGGCCAGCTCCCCGGCCACCGGGGCGATGTCGTCGTCCGGCACCCCCAGGATCACGGCGTCGGCCCCCCGGACCGCCTGGCCAGCGGTGCTGAACGGAACGCCGGGGAGGAACCGCCGGACGCGCTCCCGAGAGGCCTCCCGGCCGGCGCCCCCCGAGATGCGGTGGCCGGCCCGCGAGAGCAGCACGGCCAGGGCGGTTCCGACCCTGCCCGCCCCTACCAGCGCGATGTCCATGGGGTCGCGCGGGTCACGGCGCGGAGTATAGATCAGGCCTCGGAGCGGGCCTGCGTGTCCAGCGGCGGAGCGAACGGACGGGCCCCGGTGAGGCTGTCGGGGCCCAGGCGGACGTCGGCCACGCCGCGGCCGCCGGGGAGCGGCGGGTCGGCGTCGAGCTCGAGGAGCGGGATCAGCACGAAAGCCCGCTCGTGCATCCGGGGATGGGGCACGGTCAGGTCCGGCTGATCGATCCGGTCATCCCCGTACGTGAGCACGTCGACATCGATCACCCGAGGGCCCCATCGCTCCGCCCGGACCCGACCCATCTCGTCCTCTACGGCCAGCGCCGACCGGAGGAGCTCCCTGGCCGAGCGCTCCGTCCGAACTTCCACCACGGCGTTGAGGTAGTCGGGCTGTGATGGTCCGCCCACGGCTTCCGTCTCGTACACGCGCGACGAGCGGAGCACATCGACGCCACGCTCACGGAGGAGCCGGACCGCCCGTCCCAGGTTGGCCAGCCGATCGCCGAGGTTCGAGCCGAGCCCCAGGTACGCCCGGGTCATGGAGCGGCGCCGCCCGACGCCGAGGCCTCGGCGGAGATGTCCCCCACGCCGTGACGGTCCGCTGCCGCCGGCTTGTGAATGACGACCCGGCACATCCGGACCCGCCCGAGATCCGCCACTGCCTGGGCCACCCGACGGGCGATGGTCTCGATCAGCGTGTGCGACTCGTCCTCGATGACGGCTCGAACCGTGGCCACGATGTCGCGGTAGTCGGCGGTCTCCTCGATCGTGTCGCCGCCCGATTCCACCTCGATCTCCAGATCGGCCACGAAGGGCTGGGTCCGATCGCGCTCCCCGTCGCTGGCTCCATGCCGTCCCTCCGAGCGGATCCCCTTGAGCCGCAGCGTCTGTGGCATGTCGATCAGTCCTCCTCTCGCCGGCGAGCCGCGTCCCGTCGGGCCTTCGCCGCCGGGATCTTGCGGAAATCCCAGGATGCCGTGCGGACCGGCGTCAGGCGGAACCAGGTTCGGTTCCGCCACCGGCGGTAGGGGACCTCGCCGCCGCCCATGTACTTGTTCGACCAGGCCCGTTCCACGTCTGGGGGGGCCGTGTCGCCGAGCCGCTCCACCCTCCCTCGGAGGACGACGCCCCGGAGCTCCTCGTACTCGTCACCGTCGTCGATCACCGCGGCCGCGGTCCCGGTCCGGAGCATGTGCTCCACCGTCGGATTCCCCAATGTGGAGTTCAGGAACAGCGCGCCGCCGTGCCACACGAACCACAACGGGACGACGTGCGGGGTTCCATCGGGGCCGACGGTGGCCACGCGCGCGGCCCGCCGCTCGGCGAGGTACGCGTCGAGCTCCTTCACCGACAGCGACAGATCCAGCTCCGACACCGCTCAGACCTCCGGATCGGTGGAGGCCGGCCGGTCGAAGGAGATGCCGAGCTCGACCGGCGTCGGCCCGTCGTGATGATGGTGCTCCGCCCGCAGATGATGCACCCGGAGGTACTCGGCGATCAGGGGCAGCACGGCCTCCGGCGCATCCTCGGTGACGAAGTGGGCGCACCCAGGGAGCAGGGCGGCCGTCGAGCCGGGCAGAACGTCGGACAGGCCCTCGACCAGCTCGGCCGGCTGGTACGGGTCATCCTCTCCCCACACCAGCAGGACCCGGGCGTCCAGGGCGCCGAGGCGTTCCCCGGTCCCGGCCAGGCCGATGCCGTCGATACCCCGGGCGGCCCGGATCAACGCGGCGGGAGCCTCGATCCATGGCCGGAGGTAGACCTCGCGATCCGCGTCGGCCAGTCGATCCCCGTTGGC
>DASQTB010000055.1:0-19638 GCA_035642095.1 Actinomycetota bacterium
CCGGGGCTACCACTGGGGCATGGCCACGTTCCATCCCGAGTTGCCCCGCGGGGCCCGGGTGGAGACGAGGCGGATCGGATCCCTTCGGGAGATCCTGGTCGGGCCGGCGCACGAGAACGACGGCACGCTGAACCTGTTCGGCGCGCTTCGGACATCGATGGCCACGTGCGGCTACGGGTCGATCAAGGAGTTCCAGAAGGCCGAGGTCATGGTGGCCCCCGCGATCCGGACGGAGGGCAAGTCGCTCCAGCACCAGCAGGGGGTCGGCCAGGGAGGATGACGGACGATCCCCGCCCCGTCCTGGTGGTGGACTTCGGGGCCCAGTACGCGCAGCTGATCGCCCGGCGGGTCCGGGAGTGCCACGTGTACTCGGAGATCGTCCCGTTCGATGTTCGGCCGGACGAGCTTCTGGCTCGGAGGCCGGCCGGATTGATCCTCTCCGGGGGGCCGGCTTCCGTGTACGAGCGGGGAGCCCCGGTCCTCAACCAGGGGCTGCTCGATCTCGGCGTGCCGGTCCTGGGGATCTGCTACGGACAGCAGGCCATGGCCCAGGTACTCGGCGGGGAGGTGGCCGCTACGGGAGCGCGAGAGTACGGCAAGACAGGCCTGACCACGTCCGGGGGTCTCCTCTTCCGAGAGCTACCGGTCGGCCAGACCGTGTGGATGAGCCATGGCGATACGGTGACGGCGGCCCCCCAGGGTTTTCGGGTGACTGCCAGCACCGAGGTCAGTCCGGTGGCCGCCATGGAGGATCCCGATCGGGGGTTCTTCGCCGTGCAGTTTCACCCGGAGGTCGCCCACACCCCGCACGGCACGGAGATCCTGAAGCGGTTCCTGTACGACGGGTGCGGATTGCTCCCCGAGTGGACGCCGGTCAACGTCATCGAGCGGGCCGTCGAGCGGGTCCGGGCCCAGGTGGTGGACGCCGAGGCGCTCTGTGCTCTCTCCGGAGGTGTGGACTCGGCCGTGGCCGCTCTCCTGGTTCACCGGGCCATCGGCGATCGTCTCACCTGCGTGTTCGTCGACACCGGCCTCCTTCGGGAGGGTGAGGCGGAGCAGGTCGAGGAGACCTTCGCCCGGCACTTTAAGGTTCCGCTGGTCCACGTCAAGGCGGAGGACCGGTTCCTCGCTCGCCTCGAGGGCGTGGACGATCCGGAGGACAAGCGGCGGAGGATCGGCGAGGAGTTCATCCGGGTGTTCGAGGAGGTGGCCCGAGAGCACCGGGAGGCCGGGTTCCTGGTCCAAGGCACGCTGTACCCCGACGTCATCGAGTCCGGGAGCCGGACCGCCGCCAAGATCAAGAGCCATCACAACGTGGGGGGCCTGCCCGAGCGGATGGACCTCCAGCTGGTAGAGCCGCTCCGGGACCTGTTCAAGGACGAGGTCCGGACGGTGGGCGCCGAGTTGGGGCTGCCGGAGGAGATCGTCGGCCGTCCCCCGTTCCCCGGTCCGGGGCTGGCCGTGCGGATCGTCGGCGAGGTCACCAGGGAGCGCCTGCACATGGTCCGGGCCGCCGACGGGATCGTCCAGGAGGAGGTCAGGCGGGCGGGGGTCGCCGCCTCACTGTGGCAGGCCTTCGCCGTGCTGCTGACGCTTCGTAGCGTTGGGGTGATGGGCGACGGGCGGACGTACCAGCACCCGGTGGTCCTTCGGGCCGTCACCAGCGAGGACGCCATGACCGCCGATTGGGCTCGCCTCCCGCACGACGTTCTGGAGCGGATCTCGTCGCGGATCGTTCGGGAGGTCCCGGGGATCAATCGGGTCGTGTACGACGTCTCCTCGAAGCCGCCGGCCACCATCGAGTGGGAGTAGCACGCTCAGGGACGCTCACCCGGTACCGGACGGCCTCGGGCGGCCAGCAGCAGGCGCGCCGCCATGGCCACCAAGAGCGCGCCGAACAGGATCGCCGACAGGACGGGGTTCATCTCCACAGCCAGGATCGAGGCCACGAACGAGGTCGCCACGCCGGCCAGGCCGACGGCGGCCGCCACGGGCAGGTCGACATCGCCGTGCGACACATTCCGCACGGTGCCCACCAGGGCCGTGGGGATGATGACCAGGAGAGAGGTCCCCTTGGCGACGGATTGCGGCACCCCGGCCAGGAGCACCAGGCCGGGGACCATGACGATGCCGCCGCCAACTCCGAGAAGGCCGGCCATGGCGCCCGCCACCATCCCCACGACGACCAGGAGCATCCCGGCCACGACATCGATCGAGGGGGCACGCTCGGCGGTGACCTCGAAGGGGAGCGCCCCCGCGGCGACTAGGAGGAACGCGGCAAAGGTGATCCGGAGCGCTCGCTCGGGGATGCGGCGAAGCGCCTGGGTTCCCAGGACCGCGCCCAGCGCCCCTCCCGCGGCGAGCAGTCCCGCGGCGAGCCAGGCGACCGCGCCGGCCACGGCGTAGCCGGCAGTCCCGGCCACGGCGATGGGGACGATCGAGGCCAGCGACGTGGCGTGGGCCCGTCGTTGGGCCATGCCCAGCAACAGGACGAGTCCGGGGACGATGAGGATACCGCCCCCCACGCCGAACAGGCCGGAGAGCCCGCCGGCGACCGCGCCGATGCCCCCCGCGCGCATCAGGTCGTGGCGCCGGACCGACGTCCTGACACCATCGGCCACGTTCCGAGGATAGCCGCACCCGCGGTCGCTACAATCGGATTCGTGGCGGATTCCCCCCTCCTCGCGCCGCTCAATCCCGTCCAGCGTGAAGCCGTTCTCCGCACCGACGGCCCAGTCCTGATCGTCGCCGGGGCCGGTTCCGGCAAGACGCGGATCCTCACGCATCGCATCGCCTACTTGATCAAGGAGAAGGGGTCACCTCCCGGTTCGATCCTGGCCATCACCTTCACCAACAAGGCCGCGCAGGAGATGGCCGAACGGGTGGAGTCCCTGCTGGGCTCCCGGGTCTCCCGGGCGATGTGGATCCTCACCTTCCATTCGACCTGCGCCCGGATCCTCCGCCGGGAGCACGCGCTCCTCGGTCTTCCCAGCCACTTCTCCATCTACGACGAGGCGGACTCGGAGCGGGTGGTCAAGATGGCCCTCGAGGTCGCCGGGGTGGACCCGAAGCGGTTCCCGCCGAAGGCCGTCATGGCGGCGATCCGCCGGGCCAAGGACAACCTCCTCGATGCCGGCGACTTCGCCGCTGCCGTCAGCAACTGGTACGAGCGCCAGGTCGCGGACCTGTTCCTCGAGTACGAGCGTCGGCTGGCCGCGGCCGGCGCGGTCGACTTCGACGACCTGATCCTTCGGACCGTGCGGCTGTTCCGGGACCATGGCGAGGTGCTCGAGCATTATCAGGAACGGTTCCGGCACATCCTCATCGACGAGTACCAGGACACCAACCGGGCCCAGTACCACCTGGTCAACCTGCTGGCCTCGAAACATCGCAACCTCTGCGTGGTGGGCGATGCCGACCAGGGCATCTATTCGTGGCGGGGGGCGACCATCCAGAACCTCCTCGACTTCGAGCACGACTATCCGGACGCGGAGGAGTTCATCCTCGACCAGAACTACCGGTCCACCCGGACGATCCTGGAGGTGGCCAACGCGCTGATCGAGCACAACCTCCAGCGGAAGCCGAAGCACCTGTGGACCGACGCCGACCACGGCACCCCCGTGACCCGGTTCCGGGCGGAGGACGAGCACGACGAGGCGTGGTTCATCGCCCAGGAGGTCGAGCGGCTGGTCACGGACCAGGGCGAGTTCGCTTACGGCGACCTGGCCGTCTTCTACCGGACCAACGCGCAGTCCCGGGTGGTCGAGGACGTGTTCATGAAGGCCGGGATCCCCTACCGGGTGGTCGGCGGGGTCCGCTTCTACGAGCGCCGGGAGATCAAGGACATCCTGGCGTATCTCCGGTCGCTGGTGAACCCGCAGGACGCGGTGTCGATGCGGCGGATCATCAACACGCCGAAGCGGGGCATCGGCGATCAGACCGTCGCCGCTCTCGAGGCCTTCGCCCGGGAGGAGGGGATCACCCTGCTGGAGGCATGCCGGCGGGTCGAGGAGATCGCGCTGCTGTCGCCGCGGGCCGTCGGTGCGGTCCGCGGCTTCGTCGACGTGATGGACCGCCTCCGGACCAGAGTCGAGAAGGATGCCCGCCCCTCCGGACTGATCGAAGCCGCGTTCATGGAGACCGGATACTACGCCGAGCTGGACGCGGAACGGACCGTCGAGGCCGAGTCCCGGAAGGAGAACCTCAAGGAGCTGGTCGGCGTGGGCGGAGAGTTCGAGGCCCGGTTCCCGGACGCCGGCGTCCCCGAGTTCCTGGAGCAGATCGCCCTGGTCACCGAGCAGGACGAGTACGACGAGGCTGCCTCCACCGTGACGCTGATGACGCTCCACAACGCCAAGGGGCTCGAGTTCGAGGTCGTGTTCATCGCCGGGATGGAGGACGGCGTCTTTCCCCACTTCCGGTCGATGACCGATGCCGACGAGCTGGAGGAGGAGCGTCGTCTGGCCTACGTGGGGATCACCCGGGCCCGGAAGCGCCTGTACCTGACCCACGCGTGGAGCCGGTCTCTGTTCGGGGCCTCCTCGTACAACCCGGCGTCGCGGTTCCTGAACGAGATCCCCACCGAGCTGATCGACGTGCTTGAGCAGGGCGACGGCCGGGGAACCCCGGACCGGGTTGTTGCCGGCGAGCCGCCGGACGTGGCCACGGGGGATACCGTGGCCCACGAGCGGTTCGGCGAGGGCGTGGTCATCGCGGTCTCCGGCCGAGGCCACGACGCGGAAGCCGTCATCCGCTTCGAGGACGAGGGCGAGAAGCGCCTCCTGCTCGCGTACGCCCCGCTGCGGAAGGTCGGATAGGAGAGGAACGGGCGCTCGCGGATCCGCGTCAGCCGGAGGCGCCCGATCCGGCCACGGCGTCGCAGGTGGCCTCGCCGTCATCGAGCAGATCGGTGGCCAGGATGGCCACGGTCACGTCGCATAGGTTCACAGCGGCCGCGATCGGCACCTGGATGACCACGCCGCTGATGTTGACGTTGATCAGGCCATCCTGGACGACCGGGCCTCCGCGCTCGCGCGGCGTCACCGTGGCGTCGCTCTCGGCGAACGCGTCGCACACGGCCGAGCCGTCGTCCCGAAGATCGCTGACCAGGACGGCCACGGTCACGTCACAGATGTTCGCCGCGACGGCGATCGGGACCTGGACGGTGACGTCCTCCACATTGACGTTCACCAGGCCCCGTTGGACCGTCTGGGCCGTCGCGGGAGCCGCCGCACCTACGGACAATGTGCCGGCGACGAGGATGGGGGCGATCAGCTTCCTCAGCATGTCTCCTCCTAGGGGTCGACGAATACGACGTGCGGGCGGTGGTCCGTGATTCGCGAACTGGGGGCGCTTCGAGCGCCCGTTCCTCTCGCCTCCGATCTACCCGGAGGTTCCTCTCCCCAAACGCCTCGATTCCCACGAAGCGGACCAAGCCATCGAGCCGATCAGGGGAAGCCACGACGCCTCCGGGGCCAGCCGCTCGTCGGAGCCATACACCAGGAGCGCCAGCATGGCCCCGTAGACGGGGAGGTGGCCGATCAGCTCGGGCGTCCCCAGGAAGAACAGGGTGGCGTTGAACGGGATGCCGGCCACGATCACGGTGACCTGGGGGAGGGCCCCGGAGATGAGGAGGAGACCGAACAACAGCTCCACGGCCCCGGCGATCCTGACGAAGGTGAGGTCGTCGATGGGGGCGCCGAAGGCGGCCAGCACGTTGAAGGCCGGGTAGCGATCGAGGAGGGCCAGAGCCAGGTCCGGTCGGGCCAGCTTCTCCGTGAAGGCCAGGATGATCAGGGACCCTCCAACCGCCAACCGGAGGACGAACAGCGGCAGGCGGACGCGTCCCGGCCCGGCGTCGACCGCGCCGCCGGGGCTGTCTGCCGGGGGAAGCAGGGCCAGGAACAGGGCCACCCCCAGGAGGTCGACCCGCTCGAGGATCGGCACCACCCCATAGCCGGGCATGCCGAGAGGTCCCGCCGCGACCAGAAGCCACGCCGCCGTTCGGATCCGATAGCCGGTGATCAGCCATACGCCGAGCACTCCCTCGCCGATGGCCACCGCCGAGCCGAGCGGGGACGAGGGGAGATCGAGCGAGGGCGCCAGGTAGGTCCCCATCGCCGCCTGGGCCAGGAGCGAGACCCCGGCGTGGATCCCCAGCAGCCTGGGGACGTACGGCGACAGCCTTCCCAGCGGCCGGAGGAACGGAAGCTCAGGAGAAGGGAGGCGACCGGCCGCCAGGCGCCACAGGACGGCCACGGCCACGGCGGCCCCGATCAGGAGGAGCGTCGCGGGTTCGACGGCGAACGACCAGTCGTAGGGAGGACGGGCGTCCGTGAACCACGCCTCGTGCGCCCGGATGGCCGGTCCCACGTCCGGCTACCCGAGGGGCGACGTGTCGACGAAGATCGCTCCCCGGTGGATCCGGACGGGAAGGACGGCCAGCGACCGCCCCCCGCGGCCCTTTCCGTCGAGGCCGTATCGGTGTTCCGCGCAGTCCAGGTAGCCGCCCTCGATGACCTCCAGCGGGCAGTTGGCCGGCTCGGCCACGGCGAACGTTCGCCCGTCTTCGGCTAGGCCGAAGAACACTCCGGGCAGAGCCTCCCTGGGCGTGCCCGGAACGACCTGATCCACGGTGAACGCCTCGACCTCCTGGAACGGCTCGCCGGGCTCCCGGAACAGGATCCACGTGGTGGCCAGGACGATCACCAGGCCCACGGCGATCGAGCCGATCACCCAGTGAAGGCCCAGGGTGCCCCGGAACGGGCCCAGTGGCCCGATCCGGGACCCGGTCTTGACGCCGGGCGCGCGGACATGGATGCGTGGAGTGGACACTTCGTTCATTATCCGACGCCCCAGCCCGGAGCGGCGAAGCGGACCGAGCGACTCGGTGTCTGGGCCGGGTCGGCTAGACTTCCGCCGCATGCCCGAGAAGCACCGCATCGTCATCGCCAAGCCCGGCCTCGACGGACACGACCGCGGGGCGAAGGTCGTGGCCCGGGCCCTTCGAGACGCCGGGTACGAGGTGATCTACACGGGCCTCCACCAGACGCCCGAGCAGATCGCGGAGACCGCCATCCAGGAAGATGCCGACGCGGTCGGTCTGTCGATCCACTCCGGCGCCCACATGACCCTGTTCCCCCGCGTGGTCGAGCTTCTCCGGCAGCGGGGCGCTGAGGACGTCGTCGTGTTCGGGGGAGGGATCATCCCCAAGGAGGACATCGCCCCGCTCCGTGATGCCGGCATCGAGGAGATCTTCACGCCGGGGGCCCCGACGTCGACGATCGTCGATTGGCTTCGCCAGCGGCTGTCGGGATCCCGAGCGGCGTCGTAGTCCATGGACCTGTTCGAGCATCAGGGGAAGCAACTCTTCGAGCGCCACGGCATCAGGCTGATCCCGCGAGGCGTCGCCTCCAGCGCGGCCGAGGCCCGCGAGGTGGCCGGACGGCTCGGGCCGGTGGCGGTCAAGGTGCAGGTCCAGACCGGCGGACGGGGCAAGGGCGGCGGGATCGTCATGGCCCACACTCCCCGCGAGGCCGAGACCGCCGCGCGGAAGATGCTGGAGGACGGGTTCCAGGGGATGCCGGTCTCCCAGGTCCTGCTGGAGCGAGTGGTCGATATCGATCGGGAGTTCTACATGGCGGTCACGCTCGACCGGACGGAGAAGCGTTACGTGGCCATGACCTCGAGCGAAGGCGGCGTCGACATCGAGGAGATCGCCGAGACGCATCCGAAAGCGATCCGCAGGGCGGAGATCGATCCGCTCCTGGGTTTCAAGGACTTCCAGATCCGCCGGCTGGTCGGCGGGTTCCCCGACAAGGCCCGGGACGGCGCGGCCGCGCTGCTGTCCACCCTCTACGACGTGCTCATCGCCCACGACGCCACGCTGGTTGAGGTGAACCCGCTGGCGCTGCTGAAGGACGGACGAGTGGTGCCCCTGGATGCCAAGGTCACCGTGGACGACAACGCGCTGTACCGTCATCCCGACCTGGCCGAGTTCGCCAGGGCCTTCCGCCTCGATCCCACCGAGGCCCGGGCCAAGGAGAAGGGCCTCCAGTACGTCAAGCTCGACGGCGAGGTCGGGATCATCGGCAACGGCGCCGGGCTGGTGATGTCCACCCTCGACGTCGTCCAGCAAGCGGGCGGGCGGGCGGCGAATTTCCTCGACGTGGGGGGCGGCGCCGGGGCGGATCTGATGGCCACGTCGCTGGAGGTCATCCTGTCGGACCCGGCGGTCCGGAGCGTGCTGGTGAACATCTTCGGGGGAATCACCCGGGGCGACGTCGTGGCGCGGGGGATCGTCGAGGCCCTGGGCCGGGTCGAGGCCCGCGTCCCGATCGTGGTCCGGCTCGACGGCACGAATGCCGAGGAGGGCCGGGAGATCCTGGCCGAAGCGAAGCACGAGCGGATCGTCCCCGCGGCGACGATGCTCGAGGCCGCGCGGCAGGCCGTGGATCTGGCGAAGGGGGGCGGCTAGGGTGGCCGTCCTCCTCGACGGGGAGACGCGCGTCGTGGTCCAGGGCATCACCGGGAAGGAGGGGCAGTTCCACGCCCTCCGGAACCGCTCCTACGGCACCGACGTGGTGGCCGGCGTGACACCTGGGAAAGGGGGCCAGGAGGTTGAGGGCATCCCGGTGTTCGACTCGGTGGCCGAGGCCGTCGCCGAGACCGGTGCGGACGCGTCCATCGTCTTCGTCCCGGCCAGGTTCGCCGCCGACGCCATCTTCGAGGCGGTCGACGCCGCCGTGCGACTGATCGTGTGCATCACCGAAGGGATCCCGGTGCTGGACATGGCCCGCGTGGCCAACTACCTGCGGGGGAAGGCCCACATGCTGATCGGCCCGAACTGTCCGGGGCTGATCTCTCCCGGACGGGCCAACCTCGGGATCATTCCCGGCGAGATCACCCGCCAGGGTGCGGTCGGGCTGGTCTCCCGTTCGGGAACGCTGACCTACCAGATCATGAATGAGCTGACCCAGGGGGGGGTCGGACAGTCGACGTGCATCGGCATCGGGGGCGACCCGATCATCGGGACCGGGTTCGTCGACACCCTGACGCTGTTCCAGGACGACCCCCAGACGGAGGCCGTCGTCCTGATCGGGGAGATCGGAGGAGCCGACGAGGAGCGCGCCGCGGCCTTCATCGAGGAACGGGTGACCAAGCCGGTGGTGGCGTACGTGGCCGGATTCACCGCCCCGCCGGGGAAGCGGATGGGTCACGCCGGGGCCATCATCACCGGATCGAAGGGAACGGCCCAGGCCAAGGCGGAAGCGTTCGAGGCCGTCGGCGTGCGGGTCGGTCGCAACCCGCCCGAGGTGGCCGAGCTGGTCCAGGCCGTCCTGTCGTGACCGAGGCGCCGCCCGGCGCCGACCGGAGCCGGGCGGCGACGACGTGGCGACCGGCCCTCCGGCACGGGACCCTGCCCCTCGCCGCTGTGCTCGGCCTGGGTGTGGCCGTGGCGGCTCTCCGGGCCGCCGGGCTGGTCTCCCTGGCCGACGCCCTCCGCCAGGCAGCGCTGGTCCCGGCGCTGGTCCACCGGGTCCCGGTCGAGGTCGGCCCGATCACCGTCAGGCTCGCCCTCCTGCTGGCCACGGCGGCAGCCGGCTGGCTGCTCTTCCGCGGTGGTCGAGCCGTCGCCTCCGGAACGGGGGCCCCCGCCCCGGTCCGGGCGATCCGCGGCGCCGCCGTTGCGGTTCCCTACGCGGTCGGGTCGCTCCTCGTGTCGCTGGTGGCGATGTGGGCCTCCTCGGAACCAGTGGCGTCGGCGGCCCGGGTCGATGCCGCGGTTCCGTCGATCCTCGGCTCGTTCACGTGGCCGCTCCTGCTCGGGGCGGCGTGCGGGGCGGCGGGGGGAGTAACGGCCGGGCCGGCAGACGGATCGATGGAGCGCCGAACCCGGGCGATGCTGGCCGGAGGGTGGCGCATGGCCTGGCTCTCCGTGGCCCTGGGGACGACCGGCGTCCTGGTCGTCCTGGCCCTTCACCCCGGCGCGGTTCGGGCGTACCTCGACGGCGCCTTCCAGCGCGGTCCGGCGGCCGGTGCGGTGATCGTCGTGGGGACGGTGGCGGCCCTCCCAAATGCGGGGACCGGCGCCGCCGCCGCGGCCATGGGGGCCGGGGTCGAGCTCGAGGCGCTGGGAGTCTCGTGCACGGTGATCTCGTACACCCGCTTCCCCGGCGGGGAAGGAGCTACGGGAGGACCGTGCGGACGGCTGCCGTTCGCCATCGGCTCCACCCCGGCCGGCTACCTCCTGTTCCTCCTCGTCCCCCTGGCCGGCACCGTCGCGGGGGGAAGGCTGGCCGCCCGCCGAGGCGGGGTCGCGTCGGGGCGGGACGGCGGCCTGATCGGCGCCGCGGCGGGACTCACCTTCGCGGCGATCTTGGCGGGATGGTGCGTGGCGTCGCGGCTCGTGTACGAGGCGACCGGCCCGGTGGCCGTCCTCGTGTCGGACCTCCAGGTCGCCGCAGGAGCCGACCCGATGGCGACCTTTCTCCTCGGGCTGGCGTGGGGGCCGGTCGGGGGGGCGGTCGGGGGATGGTGGACGGCTCGCTCGAAGCGGGCCACGATCGCGGGCCCGGATGATCCCGGGCCCGCGAGAGACGTCGGAAGAGACTAGGCGGCCGGTGGGGGCGGAGGAGCGGGGGCCCGGCCCTCGGTGTACCGCATGTAGGCGCCGTAGGCCAGGGCCAGGACGGCCAGGAGGCCGATGAACGCCCCCCACTTGATGGCGTCGATGGCCATCAGGAACACGATCAGGCCCAGGAGGGCACCCACGCCGCCGAGGATCGCGGAGAGGAGCGAGGGGGACATCGTGCCGAGGTTCATGGTGACGCCGGCCATCAGCATGATCTCCCAGGCGATGAGGGCGATCAGGACCAGGACCAGAAGGATGGCGATGGCGCCGCCGGTCGAGAACCCGCTGATGTTCCCGGAGATCCCGGCGAACTCACCGAACTCGCCCAGGTCGATGCCCGACCACGGCAGGAACAGGGTGATGAACAGCACGATCGCCGCGCCGAGCAGGATCTTCGACCCGGTCGAGCCGCGACTCATGTCGAAGCCCCCGGGCCGCGTCGGTTGCGCCATCTGCGCTCCTTTCGTCCTTCCCCAGGCGCCAGCCGGCGCCCGGGGGCGATTGAACCCCAGCCCATCCACCGAGTCAAGGAAGGAGGATGTGCACCGTGTTCGACTCCGGGAACGAGCCGCAGGTTACCGCGCCGTTCGAGCGGCTCCGGCGCTCCGCCAGGCCAGCCCGACCACCGCGGCCGCCGCGGCAGCCGTGGAGGCGGCCAGGGCGACGAACGGGGCCGGTGTGAATGCGTAGAAGTCAGGCGCCCGGAGGAGGCTGAACGCGGTCGAACCCGCGGCCACCAGGGACAGGCCGGCCACGGCGATCAGAACCGTCCCCGGCGACCGCCGCAGGATCACCGCGCCGACGACCAACGCGACCGCAGCGGCGACGGTCGACAGGACCGCCAGGAGCACTGGGATCTCCCCTCCCGGCCGCCAGGCGGTGAAGGTCCCGGTGAGCGTCCCCGAGCGGTGCCAGGGCGGAACGGTGGCCAGGAGAGCGATGCCCAGGAGGCCTCCGACCAGCGATCCGATCCTGAGGGATCTCCGGGGCACGCTCCGATCGACCGGCTCCGGTGTGCCGAGCGCCTTCGAGGCGCAGGTCGTGCACAGCACGCGCCCCCGGAACGGCACGGCACATCCCAGACAGGCCGGTCGGCCGCACTCCTCGCACCGACCGACCGAGACGCGGTCGGGGTGCACCGAGCAGCGCAGGTGGGGAGGGGCCGTTTCGGCGGATGCCACGAGGCCCAATTCTCGCCTATCCTCCGCCCGTGGACGCGCGGGTCGCCGTGCTTGCCTCCGGCGGGGGCACGAACCTCCAGGCGCTCCTGGACGATCCGGTGGTCGGGCCCGCCCTCGCCCTGGTGATCTCCGATCGGAAGGAAGCGAAGGCCCTGGACCGGGCCCGCTCCGCCGGCATCCGGGCGGTCCACGTCGATCCCGTGGCCCACCCCACGCGGCGGGCCCACGACGCGGAACTGGTCTCCGTGCTGGCCTCCGAAGGGATCGACATCGTGTGCCTGGCCGGCTACATGCGCATCCTCGGGCCGGTGGTGGTTCGCCGGCACTGGGGTCGGGTCCTGAACGTGCATCCCTCCCTCCTCCCGGCTTTCCCCGGCGCCCACGCGATCGAAGACGCCCTGGCCTGGGGCGTGAAGCTCACCGGGTGCACGGTCCACCTCGTCGACGAGGAGGTCGATCACGGACCGATCGTGGCCCAGGAAGCCGTCCCCGTCCTGGACGGCGACGACCCGACCACCCTCCACGCCCGGATCCGGGAGGTGGAGCACCGGCTCTATCCCCAGGCCGTCCGGGCGCTGGGCGAACGGCGGGTGCAGGTCGAGGGGCGGCGGGTCCGCCTGGAGGAGACGGCTCGCTGAGGGAGTCGCTGCCGGTCCGCCGAGCGCTCGTCTCCGTCTCCGACAAGCGGGAGCTGGTGCCGTTCGCTCGGGGTCTCTACGACGCCGGCGTCGAGATCGTGTCGACGGGATCGACCGCCGCGGCGATCCGGGAGGCCGGCATCGCCGTCCGGGAGGTGGCCGAGGTCACCGGATTCCCCGAGATGATGGGCGGCCGGGTGAAGACGCTCCACCCGGCCATCCACGCCGGGATCCTGGCCGACAAGTCGAGCGCCCGGCACCTCGAGGAGCTGGCCGGGCGGGGTTTCCAGCCGTTCGACCTGGTGGTCGTGAACCTGTACCCCTTCGAGCGGACGGTCGCCTCCGGGCGGGAGCCGCTCGAGGTGGTCGAGCAGATCGACATCGGAGGGCCGACCCTGGTTCGGGCGGCGGCGAAGAACTTCGGCTCGGTCGGAATCGTCATCTCTCCGGACCGCTACGAGGCGGTGCTGGCCGCGGTCCGGGCGGGTGGTCTGGACCCGCGGCTTCGCCGGCGACTGGCCGCCGAGGCGTTCGGCCACGTGGCCAGGTACGACGCGGCGATCGCGGCGTGGTTCTGGGACGTGTCCCAGGATCTCCCTCCCGAGTGGGCCATCGGCCTGGAACGCGTCTCGGAGCTCCGGTACGGAGAGAACCCTCACCAGGCGGCCGCGTTATACGCGGCCACGCCGAGCACCGGGCCGTTGGACGGGGGCGAGGTCCTCCAGGGGAAGGACATGTCGTTCAACAACTGGCTCGACGCCGACGCCGCCCGAGACCTGGCCGCTACGCTGGCATCGCCGGCGGTCGTCATCGTGAAGCACAACAATCCCTGCGGAGCCGCGGTGGCGGACGCTCCGGCGGACGCCTATCGGGCCGCCCTGGCCTCGGATCCCGTCTCGGCATTCGGTGGGGTGGTCGCGTTCAACAGCCAGGTCGACGGCGACGCGGCCACCGCGATGAGCGAGATCTTCACCGAGGTCGTCGTGGCCCCGGGGTTCACGCGTGGAGCCCGGGATGTGTTCGCGGCTCGGAAGAACCTCCGACTGGTGCGGGCCCCGCCGCGAGAGAGCCCGGAGCTCGACGTCCGCCGGATCTCCGGTGGGGCCCTGGTCCAGGAGGCCGACGTGATCCAGGAGACGCGCCTCGACATGAAGGTCGCCTCCCACCGGGAACCATCCGACGAAGAGTGGTCGGATCTGCTGTTCGCGTGGACGGTCGCCGCCCGGGTGAAGTCGAACGCGATCGTCCTGGCCAGGAACACCGCCACGGTGGGCGTGGGGGCGGGCCAGATGAGCCGGGTGGATTCCGTCGACATCGCCGTCCAAAAGGCGGGGGAGCGGGCCGAGGGCTCGGCCATGGCTTCGGACGCCTTCTTCCCGTTCCGGGATGGCATCGATCGGGCCGCTGAGGCCGGTGTGGCCGCGGTCGTCCAGCCCGGGGGTTCGATCCGCGACGAGGAGGTCCTTCAGGCCGCCGACGAGCACGGCATGGCCCTGGTCCTGACCGGCCGCCGCCACTTCCGGCATTAGCGGCAACCCAAGCACGTACCGGGACAGGGTGGTCGGATGCTGCGTTTGTCTTGCTCTTCGCGAACGGATTATGCTCCCTGGCCGGGAGAGGGCCGGGGCCCCGAGGGGGGGCCCACCGAGCGAAGGAGGGGGAGATGCGCGGAGGCATCTGGAAGCTCGCCGCCCTCGCGGCGGCCCTGGTGGTGCTGCTGGGGGCGTGCACGCGGGAGGAGGAGCCGGAGCCCGCGGCCGGCGGTGAGGGGGAGGCCGAGTCCCCCGCTCAGGCCGAGGAGCCGGCCAGTCTCCTGGAGGAGATCCAGCAGCGGGGGATCCTCCAGTGCGGCGTGAACAACACCGTGCCCGGGTTCGGGTTCGAGACCGCCGAGGGGACGATCGAGGGGTTCGACATCGACTTCTGCAAGGCGTTCGCCGCGGCGGTGTTCGGCACCGACTCCCCGGAGGAGGGAACGCACTACGAGCTGATCCCGGTCGACGCCGACGCCCGGTTCAACGCCCTCCGGGCGGGCGAGTTCGACGTCCTGGTCCGGAACACCACGTGGACCTCGAGCCGGGACGGCGCCGAGGGTGTGTCGTTCGCCCACCCGAACTACTACGACGGGCAGGCCATGCTGGCCCCGGAGCAGCAGTTCGGGACGCTGGAGGAGCTGGACGGCGCGCAGATCTGCGTGACCACCGGGACGACCACCGAGCTGAACCTGGCCGACTACTTCGGGGCTCTGGGGATGGACTTCCAGCCGGTGGCGCTGGAGGACTACGACCAGATCTTCCAGGCCTTTCGGCAGGGCCGGTGCGACGCCGTAACCGGGGATCGCTCGGCGCTTTCGGGCCTCTTGCCCACGTGGGAGGAGGACATCCCCGGTCTGGTGATCTTCGATGATGTCATGTCGAAGGAGCCGCTGGCTCCCGGTGTGTTGGACGGCGACGATCAGTGGTTCGACGTGATCAACATGGTGACGAACGGGCTGATCCTGGCCGAGGAGCTGGAGGTGGACTCCGGCAACGTCGACCAGGAGAGCCAGAGCCCGTCCGATCCCTTCATCGGGGCCCTGCTGGGCGTCTCGGTGGAGGAGGGCGAGGAGGCCGGAGTGGGGTTCGACCCGGGCCTGGTCGTGGAGCGCACGTTCATGCAGAACGTGCTCCGGGCCGTGGGCAACTACGGGGAGATCTTCGACCGGCACCTGACCCCGCTCGACATCGACCGGGGCATCAACGCCCTGTGGACCGACGGGGGGATCCAGTACGCCATCCCATTCCGGTAGGTCTGCGCTGAGCTGAGGATCGGCGGGGCCCGAGGTTCCCTCCCGGGCCCCGCGGTCCTATCCTTCGGCTGTGGCCACCGTCGCCCACGCCGCCCGTCCGCCCCTGTGGCGGAACGTGCGCGTCCTCCGCTTCGTGGGGCAGGCGGCGTTCATCCTGCTCGTGGTGATCGTGGGCCGCGAGCTCATCCTGAACCTGGACTTCGGCGTGCGGGAGCAGGGGCTGGACCTGTCGTTCGATTTCCTCCGCCAGCGGGCCGGTTTCCCCATCGGGGAGGGGATCGCCTACAGCCCGAACGAGAGCTTCGTGTCGGCCTTCCTGGTCGGGCTGGTGAACACGATCCGGGTGGCTGTCGTGGGGATCGTCCTGGCCACGCTGGTGGGTGTGGTGATGGGCGTGGCCCGCCTGTCCTCGAACTGGCTGGTCCGCAAGGTGGCCCAGGTGTACGTGGAGATCATCCGGAACACGCCCGTCCTGGTCCAGATCATCTTCTGGTGGGGGGCGGTGGTCCTGGCCCTCCCGGTCATCGGGGGAGGCTTCTCGCTCGGGGGAGTGGCCTACGTGTCGAACCGGGGGACGGCCCTGCCGTGGTTCCGCCTCGAGGCCGGGGCCGGGCTGTGGGCGCTGATCCTGGCGGCCGGCGCCGTGACGGCCGCGTTGGCGTGGCGGTGGCGAACCCGGGCCAACGAGCGGACCGGGGAGCCTCCCCGGCGGGTGTGGTGGTCGATCGGCGTCTTTCTGGCGATCGCGGTCGGGGGCCTCTTCCTCACGGGAACCCCCATCCGCGGCGACGTTCCCCAGGTCGGGCGGTTCGGCTACGCGGGCGGCATCCAGTTCAGCCCGGAATATACAGCGCTCCTGCTGGGGCTGGTGATCTACACGGCTGCGTTCATCGCCGAGATCATCCGGGGGAGCATCCAGGCGGTGTCGAAGGGCCAGAAGGAGGCCGCCGAGGCCCTGGGACTCACGCCGGGACAACAGCTCCGCCTGGTGGTCCTTCCCCAGGCCCTGCGGATCGCCATCCCCCCGCTCAACAGCCAGTACCTGAACTTGACCAAGAACTCCAGCCTGGCCCTGGCCATCGGATACCCGGAGATCGTCCAGGTGTCCAGCACGATCATCAACCAGGCCGGACGGGCCACCCAGATCCTGCTCCTGATGATGGCCACCTACCTCGTCCTGACCCTGACGATCTCATTCCTGATGAACCTGCTCAACCGGGCGGTGACCACGAAGGGGACGGCACGGTGACGGTTCGGGGCACCGTTCCCGAGGATCTCGATCGTGGGGTCCTCACCGCCCCCGAGGAGCCGGTCGTCCAGGTCGCCCCCACCGCGGAGCCGCTGACCCCGGGCGAGTGGGTCCGGAGGAACCTGTTCTCGAACTGGTGGAACAGCGTCCTCACCGTGGTCACCGGGGTGTTCGTCCTCTACGTGGCGTTCCGCCTCCTCCGTTTCGTGTTCGTCTCTGCGGACTGGACCGTGTTCAAGGCCAACCTCCGGGTGTACATGACGGGTCGGTTCCCGGTGGAGGAGCTGTGGCGGGTGTGGGCCGTCGCCTTCCTCCTGGCCGGCCTGGCCGGGCTCTCCCGGGGCGCGTTCCCGCCGTCCCGGTGGTCCCGCCGACGGCTGCTCCTGGCGGCGGTGCTGGGGGCGCTGACCATTGGCGCACTCGTCTACCTCCTGGACAGCGCTCTGGTGTGGCTCCTCCTGGGCGTGGCCGTGGTCGTCTACGCCGCCGGGCTGGCGTTAGGGCGTCGATCGGGGCCGCGGCTCGGGCGGCCGCTGCTTGCGGCGTGGATCCTGGCCTTCCCGGCCCTCGTCGTCCTGCTGTCGGTCGGCGACGTCTCCACGGAACAGTGGGGCGGACTCCTTCTGAACCTGATCGTGGCAGTCGTGGCCATCTTCGTGTCGTTCCCCATCGGCCTCCTCCTGGCACTGGGGCGGAGAAGCTCGCTCCCGGTTGTGTCCGGGTTCTGCGTGGGGTTCATCGAGCTCGTCCGGGGCGTGCCGCTGGTCACGCTCCTGGTGTTCGGCCGGTTCGTGCTCCCCCTGCTGCTGCCGCCCCAGCTGGACCTGTCCCAGATCATGCGGGCCATGTTCATGATCACCATCTTCAGCTCGGCGTACGTCGCGGAGATCGTCCGGGGCGGCCTCCAGGGCGTGCCGGAGGGCCAGTACGAGGCCGCCCGGGCCCTCGGGCTGTCGACCACCCGGACCATGGCCCTGGTGGCCCTGCCCCAGGCCCTTCGGTCGACGATCCCGTCGATGATTGGCCACTTCATCAGCGTGTTCAAAGACACCTCGCTCCTGGCCGCCCTGGACATCTTCACCGACCTCCTGGACACCGCGGACCGGGCCTCGAACGATCTCCGGTTCGTGGGCAACCAGGCCGAGGCCCTCCTCCCCGCGGCGTTCTTCTTCTGGGTGATCGCGTTCACGATGTCGAGGTGGAGCCAGCGGGTGGAGCGCCGGCTCGGAGTGGGTGAGCGATGAGCGAGCAGGACGGTCGGATGATCGTGGCCGAGGACGTGGAGAAGTGGTTCGGGAAGTTCCAGGCCCTGAGGGGCATCTCCACGACGGTTCGCCGGGGCGAGGTGGTTGTCATCGTCGGTCCCTCCGGGTCGGGGAAGTCGACGTTCATCCGGACCATCAACCGGTTGGAGCGCCACGACAAGGGCCGCATCGTGGTGGATGGGATCGAGCTCACCGACGACCTCCGGAACATCGAGCAGGTCCGCTCGGAGATCGGAATCGTGTTCCAGTCGTTCAACCTCTTCCCTCACCTCACCGTCCTCCAGAACATCACCCTGGCGCCTAGGAACGTCCGGAGATGGGACAAGGCCAAAGCGGGAGACAAGGCCATGAAGCTCCTGGAGCGGGTGGGGATCCCCGAGCAGGCCGACAAATATCCTATGCAGCTGTCGGGCGGGCAGCAGCAGCGAGTGGCTATCGCCAGGGCCCTGGCCATGGAGCCGAAGATCATGCTGTTCGACGAGCCCACCTCGGCCCTGGACCCGGAGATGATCAAGGAGGTCCTGGACGTGATGAAGGCGCTGGCTCGCGAGATGCGTATGACCATGATCGTGATCACCCACGAGATCGGCTTCGCCAAGGAAGTCGCCGACCGAGTCCTGTTCTTCGACGGTGGCCTCCTGGTGGAGGAGGGAACCCCGGAGGAGTTCTTCTCCCGGCCCAAGGAGGAGCGCACGAAGCGCTTCCTCGACCAGATCCTCATCTGAACACGAGCTCCTTGACTTTCGTCCGAGCGGTGTTTGCATTCGGCCGAGCGGAAGGTCATGCTTTGGCCCGCAATCGAGACTGGAAGGGGGCAGTGATGGAAGGTCGAGGAAATCGGCCGGCGGTACGGGTGTCCTTCGCCCTTGTGGTGACGATCCTCCTCGTGGTGCTCGCTCCGACGACGGCGGGAGCGGCCACCCTCACCAATGGCGACTTCGAAACGGGCAACGTCACCGGGTGGACCGTCAACAACGTCGGACCGGCGGACTGGCGGGCGTACTCCGGGACCACAGCCCCGCTAAGTGGCCTTCCGATCCCGGCGCCGCCCCAGGGGAGCTTCGCCGCCGTCGCCGATCAGACCAGTGTGAGCAGGACGATCATGTATCAGGACGTCACGCTGGAGCCGGGGGTTCAGCACTCCCTCGGCTTTCTCCTCGCGTACCAGTCCGCAGCGGCCTTCGCCACCCCCGCGTCGCTCGACCCGGCGGCCGCTCCGAACCAGCAACTGAGGGTCGACGTGCTCAGGGCCGGTGCCGCCGTGGATTCCGTGGCCTCCGGAGACGTCCTCCTTCAGGTCTTTCGGACGGACGTGGGAGATCCACAGACGATGGCGTTCACTCGTATCACCGCGAATCTGACGCCGTACGCCGGCCAGACCGTCCGGATCCGATTCGCCGTGGTGACGTCACAGGACTTTTTGCAGGCTGAGGTCGACGACGTACGGATAACCACCACCGGCTCGTGCGCCGGCAAGGCCGCCACGATCATCGGCACCGTCGGGAACGACACGCTCAACGGCACGGGCGGGAGGGACGTTGTGCTCGGCCTGGCCGGAAACGACAAGATCAGGACCGGGGGCGGACGGGACACGGTGTGCGGCGGAGATGACAACGACGCAGTGAAGGGCGTGGGAGGGAACGATCGGCTGCTCGGCCAGCGAGGCAACGACCGGCTCAACGGCGGCTCCGGTCGAGATGTCTGCAAGGGCGGCCCGGGCCGGGACCGTATCAGCAACTGCGAATAACGCTCGCCTGAATCGACCCGCATCGCCACCGCCCCAGTACGATGGGGCGGTGGCCGCGCGGGTCATCGACGGCAGGGCCATGGCTGCCCAGATCCGGGGCGAGGTGGCTGACCGCGTGCGAACGCTCATCGGCCGAG
>DASQTB010000056.1:0-16274 GCA_035642095.1 Actinomycetota bacterium
TCCGGGGACTCCTGCTCGACGCGGTCCGGCTGGCCGCGTAACACTGTCGCCGTGAACCTGCCGATCGCCCCTCCGCTCGAGCCCATGCTGGCCAAGCTGGAGCCGGAGATCCCGCGCGGTGCGGGATGGCGGTACGAGCCCAAGTGGGACGGGTTCCGGGCCATCGTGTTCCGGGACGGTGACGAGGTCCACATCGGCAGCCGGGGTCGCCGTCCGCTCCACCGGTACTTCCCGGAGGTGGTGGAAGCGGCCCGGTCGGCGCTTCCCCGCCGATGCGTAGCGGATGGAGAGATCGTGGTGGCCGTGGACCGCGTCCTCGACTTCGAGAACCTCCAGCTCCGGCTGCACCCCGCGGAGTCGCGGGTCCGAATGCTGTCCGGGAGGATCCCGGCCTCGTTCGTGGCCTTCGACCTCCTGGCGGAGGGGTCGAAGGACCTCAGGAAGCGGCCGCTGGTCGAGCGGTGGGATCGCCTGGCCGCGCTGATCGACGGCGAATCCACCGCCCGGACCATGCGCCGGATCCTGTCGCCGAAGACCAGCTTCGTGCTCACGCCGCAGACCCAGGACGCCGAGGAGGCCGAACGGTGGTTCGACGACCTGGAGCCGGCCGGCCTGGACGGTGTGATCGCCAAGCGCGACGATCTCACCTACCAACCCGGAAGGCGGGTCATGGTCAAGGTGAAGCACCAGCGCACCATCGACTGCGTGGTCGGCGGCTACCGGATCCACAAGTCGGGGGAGGGAGTGGGATCCCTCCTGCTGGGGCTGTACGACGACTCGGGCGTTCTGCACCACGTCGGCGCGTGCGGGGCCTTTCCGGCCCGGCAACGACTGGCCATCCTGGACCTTCTGAAGCCGCTGGAGGGGGGAGACAGCTTCCACCCCGACACGGTGCTGGGCGGCCCCAGTCGGTGGCGGGCCCAGGAGAAGGAGTGGATCCCGCTCCAGCCGAGGTTGGTGTGCGAGGTCGCCTACGACCACTTCCAGGGGGGGCACCGGTTCCGCCACCTGGCCCAGTTCCTGCGGTGGCGGAACGACGTCGACCCTCGCGAGTGCACCTTCGATCAAGCCACACCGGGCCGCGGCTGAGCCGTATACCCTGGGCCCCCCGTTCGCTGGAAGGAGGACACCGACTGTGCGCATCACACCCATGAACCCCGACACCGTCGCTTCTCCCGGCGGCAACTATTCGCACGCGGTCCGGATCGATCTGGACGGCGGGGCCCTGTTGTTCGTCTCGGGACAGGTGGCGCTCGATCGCGGCGGGGATCTGGTCGGCGAGGGCGACATGGCCCGTCAGGCCGAACAGGTCTTCGAGAACCTCGATGCGGTGCTGACGGCGAACGGGGCCTCGTTCGAGGACGTGGTCAAGATCACGACGTTCGTCACCGACATGTCCGAGCTGCAGACCGTTCGAGACGTTCGGATGCGCTACCTGGCCGACCCGCCGCCGGCGAGCACGACCGTCGAGGTCTCCGGTCTGTTCCGGCCGGAGGCCCTGATCGAGGTCGAGGCGGTGGCCGCGATCGACGGGGGCTCGTAGTGGACCGACCGACATCGATCCCGGACACCGCCGCGAACCTGGAACAGGACGGAGTCCTTACGCTGCGGCCGGGGGACCTGCTCGTGGTTCCTCGAGGAACCCGTCACCGGCCGATCGCGGAGAGGCCGGCGCACACGCTCCTGCTGGAGAAGCCCGAGACCGAGCCGTACGGGGACGCGGCGGGGTGAGCGGCCGGGAGTCGTTCCCCCGACAGGCCGCCCGAACCCGCAACTTCACCCTCGGCCTGCCCCGGACGTTCACCGTCGCCTCGGACGGGTCGCGGGTGGTGTTCCTGCGTTCGCCGGCCGGCGACGACCCGAACACGGAGATGTGGGTCTTCGACGTCGCTGAAGCCAGCGAGCGTCGAGTGGCCCAAGCACACGAGGCGGCGAAAGGGCGGGGAGACGAGCCGCCCGAGGAGCGGGCCCGACGCGAGCGAGCGCGTGAGCGGGCCGAGGGGATCGTGGCGTACTCGACCGATCGTGCGTGCTCGAAGGCGGTCTTCGAGGTGGGGGGGTCGCTCTACCTCGCCGACCTGGCTCCCGATCGCAGCCTGTACCAGCGCCACCCCGCCACGGAACCGGTGTTCGACCCGCGGATCGACCCCATGGGGCGTCGGGTGGCCTACGTATCCGGCGGCGCCCTTCGCTTCATTGGCCTCGACGGTCCTGGGCTTCTGACCCAGGCCCATGAGGACCGGGTCCTGGTCGAGGAGCCCGGCGCCTCCTGGGGCCTGGCCGAGTTCGTGGCCGCCGAGGAGATGAACCGGTACCACGGATTCTGGTGGTCTCCCGACGGGGACCGGCTCGCCGTGACCCGGGTCGATGAGTCCTCGGTCCAGGTGTGGCACATCGCCGATCCGGCGAACCCCGCCGCCGCCCCAGTCGTCGTTCGCTACCCGACCGCCGGAACGACCAACGCGGACGTGCGGCTGTTCATCATCGGACTCAACGGATCGCGGACCGAGGTGCAATGGGACCGCCAACGCTTCGAGTACCTGTGCCGGGTGTGGTGGAGCGACGGGCGTCCCCTGACCATCGTGGTCCAGTCACGCGACCAGCGAAACGTCCGGACGCTCACCGTATCCGACGATGGCTCCACCGAGACCGTCCGCGAACAACGCGACGAGGCGTGGGTCGACCTGATCGACGGCTCGCCCGCGTGGCTGGCCGACGGCCGCTTGGTATCGACACGGGACGGGGACGATACGCGACGACTGCTCGTGGGAGACGAACCGGTGACGGCCCCCGGACTCCAGGTCCACGGCATCGTCGACGTCTCCGACCGGGTGATCTTCACGGCGTCCGACGACCCGGAGACCGCCCACGTCTGGATGTGGTCACCCGATGAGGGCGCGGCGCGGCTCACCGAGGGCCCGGGCGTCCACGCGGTCGAGGCCGCCGACGACGTCGCCGTCATCACCTCGTCGACCGTCGACGCGAGCCCGAGATCCAGAGTCCGTCGCGGCGACGCGGTTCTGGCAGAGCTCCGGTCCAACGCCGAGGAGCCGGTGCTCCACGCCGCCCCGACGTTCCTCCGGGCAGGAGCCCGAGAGCTCCGAACCGCGCTGCTGTTGCCGAACGGCTCGGAACCGGACGAGCCGCTGCCGGTCCTCCTGGACCCCTATGGCGGGCCGCTCCATCAGCGGGTCGTTCGGAGCCGGGACCGCTACCTCGAGTCGCAGTGGTTCGCCGACCAGGGGTTCGCCGTCCTGGTGGCCGACGGGCGAGGGACGCCCGGCCGAGGGCCGGCCTGGGAGCGGGAGATCCACCGAAACGTCCTCGGTCCCGTGCTGCAGGACCAGGTCGACGCCCTCCACGCCGCCGCCGAGCGGTTCGACTTCCTCGACCTGTCCCGGGTGGCCATGCGGGGATGGTCCTTCGGAGGCGAACTGTCGGCGGCGGCCGTTCTCCGGAGGCCGGACGTGTTCCACGCCGCGGTGGTCGGCGCGCCGGTGACGGATCCCCGGCTGTACGACACCCACTACACCGAGCGCTACCTCGGGCACCCCGACGACGACCCGGAGGCCTACCGACGCAACTCTCTGCTCGGCGACGCCCCCAACCTGGAGCGTCCGATGCTGATCATCCACGGCCTGGCAGACGACAACGTGGTGGTGGCCAACTCGCTTCGACTGTCGCGGGCCCTCCTCGAGGCCGGGCGGCCGCACATGTTCCTCCCATTGTCCGGGATCACCCACATGGCCGCGGCCGAGGAGGTCGCCGAGAACCTCCTGCTGCTCGAGCTGAACTTCCTTCGCGACGCCCTCGGCCTCTCCTAACGAGGCCTCCGGGCGCGGGAAGGAGAAACCCGGGTCGGCTCGCCGGGCATCTTCGGGTGGTGGACCGGCCAGGGCGCGTCGGAGAGCCCCTCCCGCTGGTCGCGCTCGGCCAGCTCGAGCAGCGCGTCCAGCGAGCCGGCAAGGTCGTCGATCCCTTGGAGGGCGTCGCCCCGGTCGCGGAGGAGGGCCGGAACGGTGTCCATACGGAACTCCCTCGGGTCGACGTCCTCCACCTCCTCCCACCGGATGGGGAACGACACCCGGGCGTCGTCGACCGGCCGGATCGAGTACGCCGAGGCCACCGTGCGGTCCCGGGCGTTCTGGTTGTAGTCGACGAACACGCCGCGGCGCTCCTCCTTCCACCACGCGGTGGTGGCCAGTGGGATCCGACGCTCCACCTCCCGGGCCAGGGCCAGGGCGGCCCGGCGGACCTCGGTGAACGGCCACCGAGGCTCGATCCGGGCCAGGATGTGGAGGCCTCGCTTGCCCGTGGTCTTCGGGAATCCGACCAGCCCGTGGACTTCCAGGACCTCCCGGACCACCGCGGCGACCTTGCGCACGCTGGCGAACGGAATGCGAGGGGTGGGATCGAGGTCCACCAGCAACTCATCGGGATGGTCGACGTCGTTCCTTCGTACCGGCCATCGATGCAGCTCCAGCGACGCGAGGTTGGCCATCCAGATCAGGTGGGCCGCGTCGGCCATGACCAGCTCCTCCGCCGACCGCCCGCTGGGGAAGTGGATCCAGACGGTCTGCAGCCACTCCGGGCGGTGCTTCGGGACCCGCTTCTGGTAGAAGGCCTCCCCGTCGATGCCGTCGGGGAAGCGGCGCATCGTCACCGGGCGGTCACGGGCCGCGTGGACGGCGACCTCTCCGACGCCGATGAAGTACCGGACCACGTCCATCTTGGTGTGGCCCCGCTTCGGGAAGAGGACCTTGTCGGGGTTGCTGACCCGGAGCTCGCGGCCGGCGACCTCGAGGGTCTCCCCCGGTGTGGTCAGGAGGTCTCCCCCATCCCTCGAGCCAGGGCCCGGAGGTCCCCGACGAACCGGTCGTACTCCTCCTCTCGGTCGGCATCATCGGCCCGGAGGATGGCCGATGGATGGATGGTGGCCATGACCAGGGGTGCCAGATCGGAGTCGAGGGGCTGCCCTCGCTCCTTGGTCACCCGGAACGACCGGCCGAACAGGTCCTGGGCCGCCGTGGCCCCCAGCGCCACCAGCGCCTTGGGCTTCACCACCTCGAGCTCGGACCGGAACCAGGGTGCGCAGGCCCGGACCTCCTCTGCGGCGGGACGTCGATGGATCCGCCGCTTCCCTCGCCGTTCGAACTTGAAGTGCTTGACGACATTGGTGATGAAGACCTTGCGACGATCGATGCCCGCGTCGCCCAAGGCCCGGTCGAGGAGCTTTCCCGCCGGGCCCACGAACGGACGTCCCTGCCGGTCCTCCTGGTCCCCAGGCTGCTCGCCGACCATGACCACCTCGGCCGTGGCCGGCCCGTCACCGAACACCGTCTGGGTGGCGTTCCGATAGAGCGAGCAGCCGCGGCAGCCCGCGGCTGCTTCGCGCAGGCTGGCCAGCGTTTTCCGCTCCGGGAGGAAGTCCTCGGCGGTCACACCCGGAGCCTACCGCCGGTCAGCCGGTGGGGGCCGATGTCCCGGAAAGGTGCAACAGGTTCTGCACGTCCCGGACCCCGTTGACCCGGCGGGTCCGGCGCTCGATCTCGTCGATCTGCTCCGGGCGGTCCACCGCGCCCCGCAGGGTGACCACGCCGAACTCGGCGTTCACGTTAACGCGACCCGACGGGACGCCGACGTAGCCCAGGACCTCGCTCTCCACCTTGTGGGTCAGGGTAGCGTCGTTCTCCGGCGGACCGCCCTCGGTCGGGTGGGTGGCGGAGCGCCACGCCCCGTAGCTCTGGGCCCCGACCGACCGGCCGGCGCGCGCTGCCACACCTCCGGCTCGTCGGAACCGAGCGGCGATCCAGTCCTTCGCCACGTGCCGCCGGCGCTTCCCGTTCGCGGGATCGAGGAAGAACGCCGCCGCGGCGCCGGCCGCTCCGGCGGCGAGGATCCAACCGGTTCCGCGCTTGGGCTTCTCGCCGGCGATCCAGTACCCCACCCGGCGGCGGGCAGGCTTGGTCCGGGCCGCCGCAGCGGAACCGAGGTCCTCCGCCCGGGACCGCACGGTGCCGCCGACGTCCCCGGCCTTGCTCCGGACGGTCCCTCCGACGTCCCCGGCCTTGCTCCGGATGGTCCCGCCCAGCCGGCCGGTCCCCTTCCGGATCTCCCGGGCCTGCCGGCGAACCCTGCGCTTGATCGTCGTCGTGCTCATGTGGCGCCACCTCCCATGGAGCCGTCTCCTACCGATTACCCACGGTGGAGGGGTAGAACACGCACGCGGAGGCAACCCTCTCAGCGGGGGGCCGCGGGGTGCTCGACGACCGCGATCACGCGATCGGCCATGAACCGGCCGGTCCGGATCACCTGGCCGCTCCGCGAGACCTCGGCGACTTCGACGACCCCTCGCCCCGTGGTCACCTCGACCCTCCGGCCGGAGCGGGTGGCCTCGACCTCGAACCGCTGAACCCCGCCGCCGGTATCGACCACGATCTCGACACGGTCGCCTCTCACAGCGTCCATCCTAGGCCGGGACGCCGACATCATGGGGGGTTCACTCGGCGCCAAGTTTGGTTCATACTGACGCGGGCAACGTTTGAAGGACAGCCGAAAGGGGGCGTCCATGAGGAAGTTCCTCATCTTGTTAGGGGTCATCGGGCTGGTCATCGCGGTCACGATGTACGTCCGGAACCGCCAGAACGAGACCGAGTTCTAGATCCTCGAGTCGTCAAGGCCCCTCGCCGAGCGGGGGGTCTTGTCGTTCGCGGACCGAGCGAGGGGCCGGGTCCCCCCGGGCCCGGCCCCTCCGCTCGTTTCGGACTCCGACCCTACGGGCGGTCTCGGGAAGCGTCAACCCCGATCAGGCCTGCGCGGGGGGGGAAGAGCGGCGGCCTACGCCTGGGCGTAGCAGTCGGCCCGCGACTCGTTCGAGCCGTCGATGTCGTCGATATCGTCGGCTTCATATCGGTCCAGCCCCGTGTTGCCCTTCAGCTCGTCGATCTCGCCGTCGGCGGCCACCAGACAGTCGTCCTCGCCCGCTCCGATCAGCACGTCCCGGCCCGGTCCGCCAACCACGATGTCGTTGCCGATCTCGCCGTTCAGCCTGTCGTTACCCTCCTCCCCGAACAGGCGGTCGTTGCCCCGCCAGGAATGGAACTCGTCTTCTCCGGGGCCGCCGTACAGGCGGTCCACGCCGTTTCCGCCGAAGAGCACGTCGTTCCCGCCCCGGCCGTAGACGATGTCGTTCCCTTCGTCGGGACAGATCACATCGCGGCGCCTGGTCCCCTTGATCACGTCCGGCCCGTCGTCCCCGACCTTGGTGCACGGCGGGTAGCCTGGGGCGGGCGGCTGGCCCACCTGGGGTGCCCACGCGGGGAGCGCGGCCTCGAAGAGCAGGCCGGCCACGGCGACGGCCGTCACGACGATCCTCATAGAGATCGGTGTGGCCATGTCCCGGTGGGCATCGGCACGGGCTCGGTCGGACCTTAGGCCGGCGTGCTCAGGCGTAGTGCTCAACGATGAGTCGCTCGTCGACGTCGACGGGAAGCGGGATCTGGCTCCGTTCCGGCCAGGCAACCAGGCGGCCCCGGGCCCGGTCGGCATCCCGCTGGAGGTACGCCGGAGGGTCGGGCTGGAGCTCGAGGGCCTCGCGGACGCCGATCAGGTTCCGGCCCTTCTCCGAAAGCTCGATCTCCTGCCCCGGGCGGACCCCCGCGGAGGGCACGTCGACCCGACGGCCGTCCACACGGACGTGGCCGTGGCTGACGAGCTGACGGGCCTGGCGCATGGTCAGCGCCCATCCCATCCTCAGGGCCGTGGCGTCGAGCCGCGTCTCGAGCTGGCGGAGGAGGTCCTCGCCGGTCACGCCGGTCCGTAGGGAGGCCCGGGCGAAGTACCGGCGGAACTGGCGCTCGCCGACCCCATAGATCGCCCGAAGCTTCTGCTTCTCCAGCAGCCGCACCTTGTACTCGGTCTCCCGGGGACGGCCCCGTCCCTGCTGACCGGGCGGGTAGGGCCGCTTGTTGACGGCGCAGTTCGGGCGGCCGCAGACGGGGACCCCGAGACGGCGGCAGATCTTATGCCTGGATCCGAGCTTGTTCACGGCGTTCAAGGGTACAGGACGGACCGGCCGCCGACCGGGGCCGGGGCCTGTCAGCCGGCGTCGTCGGGCAGCCGAAGAAGGCGGCCACCTCGATCCGGGCACGGCGTGGCCAGGCTCTCGGCGAAGATCCGGCCCGGAGGCGGCAGCACCTGGACAAAGGCGTAGCGATCACAGGCCAGGCAGCCGAGCTGGGCAGCGTGGCCCACGTCGAGCCACACCCCCGGAGCGTGACCGGCCTCCCGGGCGATCCGCTCCACCTCGGCCTTCAGCTCTTCGCGGGTGCTCATCCCCCCGAGCATATGAGACCGGGGGAATGAACCTTCCGGACGAGGCGTTCGGCCACTCTGAGCGATGGATCCGAGCCGCGTCATCCGCGGGTACCTGGTCATCAGCGGGTTGTTCACGCTGTCCGCCTCGCTGATCTGGGGCATCAACACCCTGTTCCTCCTCGACGCGGGCCTGTCGATCTTCGAGGTGTTCGTGGCCAACGCCGCCTTCACCGCGGCCATGGCCCTGTTCGAGGTGCCGACCGGCGTCGTGGCCGACACGCTGGGCCGGCGGACGTCCTTCCTGCTCTCCGAGGCCACCCTGGCGGTGGGGACGCTGGCCTACGTTGGTGTCGCCGAGATCGAGGGCGGCCTGGTCCTGTTCTGCCTGGCGGGCGTGATCCTCGGCCTGGGCTACACCTTCTACTCCGGGGCCGTCGAGGCGTGGGTGGTGGACGCCCTCAAGGCCACCGGCTACCACCGCGAGCTCGATTCCGTCTTCGCCCGGGCGTCGATCGTGTCGAGCGTGGCCATGGTGACCGGAACGGTGGGCGGAGGGGTGCTTGGGCAGCTCGACCTCTCCCTTCCCTATGTCGTCCGAGCGGCCCTGGTGGTGATGGCCTTCGCGGTGGGGTTCCGGACGATGCGGGACATCGGCTTCACCCCCCGGGCCCTCCGGCTCCGTGGCGTGGTGACGGAGATGCGGAAGGTGGCCCGAGCCGGCATCACCTATGGATGGCGGACCCGGCCGGTCAGACTCCTGATGCTGACCTCGTTCCTGTTCTTCGGATTCTTCTCCTGGGCGTGGTACGCCTGGCAGCCGTACTTCCTGGACCTCTTCGGACGGAACGCGGTGTGGCTGTCGGGCCTGATCGCGGCGCTCTTCGCGCTGGCCGGCATCGTGGGGAACGTGTTCGTCAGTCGGATCGCCGCGCCCGGACGGCGCCGGACCACGATCCTCCTGTTCGCCAGCGCCGGCCTCACCGCCTCCATGGTGGCCACAGGGGCGATCCGCTTCTTCTGGGTCACCGTGCCGGTGTTCCTCCTCGGGGCAGTGGCCTCGGGGGTACTGCAGCCGGTCCGCCAGACGTTCCTCCACCAGTCCATCCCGACGTCGGAGCGGGCCACCCTGGTGTCGTTCGACGCGCTGGTGGGCAGCGTGGGGAGCGTCGGGGGCCAGGCCGGCCTGGGCTACCTCTCCCAGGAGCGGTCGGTCCCCACCGGGTTCGTGGTCGGCGGGCTGGCCACGCTCCTGGCGCTCCCGCTGTTCGCCCGATTGCGGTCGCTCCGTGAGCCGGCGGACCGGATCAGGGAGGACGCTCCGGAGCAGGGCGCGGCGCCGGTCCCCGCCTGAATCCGGTCGGGGGCCTCTCCACCCGACCGGCTCGCTCGCTAGACTGCGCCCATGCGGGCGAGGCAAGCCCGCCGGGTCCTGCGGGTCGATGCGCTCCTCGACATCGGCCTGGGCGCGTTCCTTCTCCTGGCCGCGTGGGATGGGCTGTACCGGACCGTCGGGCTTCCGGCACCGGAGCCGGCCATCTTCGCCGAGCTGGGCGGTGTCCTCCTCTTCGGATTCGCATACCTGCTGTGGGTGGCCCCGGACTACGCCGTCCTCGCTCGGCGCGTCGCCGAGGCCGCGGCCTTGTCGAACGGCCTGGCCGCGGCGTTGATCGCGCTGTGGCTGGCCAGTCGGCCCTCGGAGGTTCAGATCCTGGGCTGGGTGGTGATGGGCGGCTTGACGGCCGCGTTCGCGGTCCTGGCCTGGCTCGAGGCCCGGATCGCCACACTGTAGCCCTACAGCTCGATCAGCGGGAGCCCGACCGAATCGTCCTCGATCCGGCGCAGCTCGCCCGGGACCTCGATCACGAAGATCTCCAGCGTCGCTCCGGCCCGGCCCTCGAAGAGGTGGCCGCCGAGCACGGAACCGTCGCGACGGCTGAGCGTGGCATGGGCGTGGAGCCGCGGACCTTCGTCGGTGACGCCGAGGTTCCCCAGGAACGCCAGGACCTCGACCTCCTCCTCGACCGGGATCCGGTCGTACTCTCGTCGTTGCAGGTCGTAAAAGCCGACCACCGCATCGGTGAACGCCCCGATGCCCTGGACCCGGGCGGCTCGGATGCCCTGGTCGCGGGCGAACGCGGTCAGCGTCTCGACGCTCTCCTCACCGCGCTCCAGTCGGACCAGGAACGTCCGCTCGGGCCGCTCATCGAGGAGACGGAACTTCAGCCCACGCTCTCCCAGGCTGCGACCTTGGGGTGGTCCTTGTCCACCGGCCCGACCTGCGCCGCTCCGCCCGGCGAGGTGTAGCCGGCGATGTCCTCGGAGAAGAACTCCGCGTTGATCGGGGTGAACTCCTTCCACTCCGCCGGAACGTCGTCCTCGGCGAAGATGGCGGTCACCGGACAGACCGGCTCGCACGCCGCGCAGTCCACGCACTCGTCGGGCTGGATGTACAGCATCCGCCCGCCCTCGTAGATGCAGTCGACGGGACACTCGTCCACGCAGGCCCGGTCCTTCACGTCGATGCAGGGCTCGCAGATCGTGTAGGTCACTTGTCATCCTCCTCCTAGGCTGGGGCCTCGAACGCCGCCACCAGCGGGTGGTCCCGATCCACCGGCCCGACCTGGGCGGCACCTCCCGGAGAGGTGTAGCCGGCGATCTCCTCGGTGAAGAACTCCGCGTTGGCCGCCGTGTAGGGTTTCCACTCCGCCGGGACGTCGTCCTCGTAGAAGATGGCGGTTACCGGGCAGACCGGCTCGCACGCCGCGCAGTCCACGCACTCGTCGGGCTGGATGTACAGCATCCGCCCGCCCTCGTAGATGCAGTCGACCGGACACTCGTCCACGCAGGCCCGGTCCTTCACGTCGATGCAGGGCTCGGCGATGACGTAGGTCATGTCCTCGAATTTCCCTCGTTTCTACCGTGCCAACCGTGTTTATCAGTGTACCCCCGCCGCCGTCGGTCCGGGAAAGTCAGGCCTCCACGGCGGGGTCGGGGGCCGCCGCCATGATCGTCCCGATCAGGGACGAGGCCGGCTCCTGGGCCGTCACGGGGTAGATGACGACGTGGTCCGCCCCCGCCGCCCGGTATTCCTCGAGCCGGGCCACGGCGTCGTCCCGTCCTCCCCGAACGCAGAACGCGTCGAGCATTGCCCGGGGAACGGCCTGGGGCCGGCCCGCTCGATACGCCTCACCCGCCTCCGCGGCTGCATCTCCGAATCCTTCCCCTTCCATCTGACGACGGTAGTTCGGGAAGGAGGCGTACATCCCCACGGCCTCCCCGAGCGCTTGCCGGGCGTGTCGCTCATCGTGCCCCAGGCACGCCCGGACGTAGACGGCCACCGACACCCGTCGGCCAGGGGCATCGGCGGACGCTGACTCGAGGTCGGCAAGCTCATCGCGAACCCGACGAACCCGTTCGGGGGTACACCAGTTGAGGAGGACCCCGTCGGCCACGTTCCCAGCGGCCCGAACCATCCGGAAACCCAGAGCGGCCAGATAGATCGGCACCCCTTCCCGGAGCCCGTCCCGAAGCTCGGCGACGTACCGCTCCACTCGGTCGACGTCCCGCACCGGGCCGCTCCCGACGCCGACCACCGCCCGGCCGCCGGAGATCCGGTCGAGCGTGGAGCCGGCGGCGGCGGCGCTCTCAGGAGACCGACCCGTCACGGTCACCACCCCCGTGGCCAGCGTGAGGCGTTGGGTCCGGTGGGCGAAGGCCGACAGGAGCACGAAAGGATCCCACACGCCGTGGTCGGGGACCCACATGGCCGTGTACCCCGTCTCCTCGGCGAAGGCCGCGGCCCGGGTGAGATCCTCGACCGGCTGGGGCACCCGCACGATCCTCCCGGACACCCGCCCCACGGTGCTCCCGGCCAGGGCCACACCGGTGCCCGCCAGGTTGTCAGGACCCATGCGGTCTGACATCGTCGCACGCCGTGACCTCGGTCCGCTTCACCACCGCCGACGGGCTCAGCCTGGAGGGCGAGATCCGCCCGGCGGACGGGGACCCCAGGGGGACCGCGGTCCTCTGCCATCCCCATCCCCGCCACGGCGGGAGCAAGGATCATCCGATCCTCTGGGCGATCCGAAACGACCTGGCCGCCCGGCGCGGATTGACCGTCCTGACGTTCAACTTCCGGGGGATCATGGGATCGGAGGGCACCTACGGGGGCGGCGAGGCGGAGCTCCAGGACGTGGCCGCAGCCGTCGAGGCGATCCGGCGAGAGGAGGACGGCCCGACCGTGCTGGTCGGCTGGTCCTTCGGGGCCTGGGTGGCCCTTCGTCACGCCGTGACGGACCCTCGTATCGCCGCGGCCGCGCTGATCGGCGTCCCGCTGGGCGCCGCGGTCTCCTCCCGGAGACCGCTGCCCTGGCTGGGCGAGCTGGAAGGGCTGCGCGTCCCCGTGCTGCTCATCGCGGGCGACGGGGATCCATACTGTCCCCTGACCGACCTGCGCAACCTGGCCGGCTGGATCCCTCGGGCCGAGACGGTCGTCGTCGAGGGAGCCGATCATTTCTTTGGCCGCCGGGAGCGGGAACTGGCCGAGCGGGTCGGCTCGTGGGTCGCCGGCGCCCTGGGAGGTCAGGCGTCCCGGGAGTCTCGATAACCCCTTCTGTCCGGGTACCCGCCCCACCGATCGTGGACGTCCCTGGTGGCCTGGCGCCACTTCCGCTTGGCGAACCAGTAGCCGAGAAGCCCGATCCCCACCACGAACAGGAACAGGCCGATGGCCACGCCGGCGGCGACCTCGAGGACGCCGCCCAGCGATCCAGTGATGGCCGCCACGATCAGGATGATGATGACGAGGAGGATCACGGGTACACCATACTCAGGATGGACGTCTACGTCGGAACCAGCGGGTGGCAGTATCCGGACTGGCGGCGCCGGTTCTATCCCGAGCGTCTGCCCCAGCGGGAGTGGCTCCCCTACTTCTCCGAGCGGTTCCCGTGCGTCGAGATCAACAACACCTTCTACATGCTTCCCAAGGAGGAGACGTTCGTCCGGTGGAGGTCCAGCTCGGCCACAGGGTTCCGGTTCGCGGTCAAGGCCAGTCGGTTCATCACCCACATCCGGCGACTCCGCGACGCCGACGAACCCGTCCACCGGTTCTGGACCCATGCCCGGCGTCTCGGATCCAAGCTCGGACCGGTGCTCTTCCAGCTCCCGCCCAACCTTCGGGCGGAACCGGAACGCCTCCAGTCGTTCCTTCGCCTCCTGCCCTCCTCGATGCGGGCGGCCTTCGAGTTCCGTCACTCGTCGTGGGAGACCGATGAGGTCCGGGCGCTGCTCGACCGCGCCGGATGTGCGCTGGTCCTGGCAGACCGGCCCGGCACCCGGCACCGCGAGGTCGTCACCGGCGGATGGGCCTATCTCCGGTTCCACCAGGGCCGGCGAACCGGTCCCGGATACGCCCGGGCCAAGCTCCGTCGCTACGCCGACCGGTTGGCCGGCATGGATGCCTCGGAGGCGTGGGTGTTCTTCAACAACGATCCCCAGGGAGCCGCCGTTCGGGACGCCGTCACGATGACGGAGCTGCTGCGCGATCGGGGGGTGCGGGTGCGGGGCCCTCGGTCCGAGGGTGCGCTCCGTTCGGCGAGCTGACCGCCGGCAGGAACACCCGGAAGCTGGCCCCGCCGCCGGACCGATCCTCCACCCACGCCCGACCTCCGTGGAGTTCGGCGAACCGGGCCACCAGCGAGAGACCGATGCCGGTTCCCGGAGCGTGGGCCAGCTTGCCGGGCCCTCGCTCAAACGGCCGGAACACCGATTCCTTGAGGTGATCTGGGACGCCGTTCCCACGGTCCTCGACCATGATCCGAACGCCGCCCTCCGCTCGGTCGACCCGCAGTCGGACGGGCGAGCCCGGAGGGGTGTGCTTGGCCGCGTTCACCAGCAGGTTCTCCACGATGCGCTCCACCTTCGGCCCGTCGACGGGGGCGACGACCGGCTCGGCCTGGACCTCGATGATCCGTCCCGGCACCTCGACCTCCCGGGCGATGCGGCGAGCCAGTTCGCCGACGTCGACGGAATGACGGCGGGGCTCGATGATCCCCCGCTCCAGGCGGTCCACGTCGAGCAGGTCGGCCAGAAGACGCTGGAGCTTCTGAGCGTTTGCGGCCAGCCGGCCGAGCAGCTCGGCCCGTTCCTCGGCGGGAAGGTTGACCTCGTCCTGCTTGAGCGTCAGCGCGTATCCGAGCACGGCGGACAGCGGCGTGCGCAGCTCGTGGGACACCGCGGACAGGAAGGAGTTCTTCATCTCGTCCACCTGCTGGAGCCGTTCCACGGCCTGCCTCTCCCGGTCGAAGGCATGGCGGAACGTCTCCTCGGAGCGCTTCCGCTCGGTGATGTCGGCGAACGTCACCACGGCGCCGGCGAGGCGGCCGTCCTCACGGAGCGGCGTGCTGGTGTACTCGACGGGAAAGCTCGACCCGTCCTTGCGCCAGAACACCTCGTCGTCCACCGTGCCCGTGGTCCCGTCCCTGAGGGCGCCGTAGATCGGGCAGTCCTCGGGCGGGTACACCGATCCGTCTGGTCGGGTGTGATGGATCATCGGATGGCCGGCCTGCCCGACCAGCTCTTCCACCGTCCATCCGAGCATCTGCGCGGCCGCCGGGTTGATGAACGTGATCCGGCCCTCCCGATCGAGCCCGAAGATGCCCTCTCCGGCGGAGTCGAGGATCAGCTTGTTCTGGAGCATGACCCGGCGGAGAGCCTCCTCGGCCCACTTCCGGTCGGTGATGTCGGTCAGGATCCCCTGCCACCCGAGGGCCTGGCCCTCGCTGCCGTGGAGGAGCACGGCCTCGTCGCGGACCCACACGACGCGGCCGTCGCGGGCGACCATTCGGTATTCGCATCGGAACGGCTCACCGGTCCGGTTCGTCTCCTTGGAGAGCGCCAACACCCGGCGACGGTCCTCCGGATGGAGCAGCCTGCTCCACAGCCCTGGATCGGCCATCCGCTCCTCGGGCGTGTAGCCGAACAGGCGCTCGTACGCCGGACTGACATACCGGGCCGTGCTGAGATCGTCGACCGCATCGACGTACACCACGGCGGGGATCTGCTCGACCAGCGTTCGGTACCGCTCCTCGGCTCGAGCCAGTTGCTCCTGGGCCTGGCGGTGTCGGAGGGCGGCCCCCAGGCTGTTGGCCATGGCGCGAAGGAAGTTCGCGTCGTCGGAGGTGAACCGGCGCGTCCGCAGGCTGTGGGCCCCGAACACGCCGTAGGGTCCGGCCGGGCCCGGGATCTTGACAGCCACGCTCGACCGCACGCCCAGCTCGAGTAGGACGGGCGGTGGGGTGAACCGTCGCTCATCGACGATGTCTCCCACGACCACAGGGCCCTCGCTGGCCAGCGTGTACCCGGCGAGAGAATCGAGGGGGACGTCCACGCCCTCCCGAACGGGGGGCGAGCCATGGGCGGCTCGAACGATGAAGTGGTCATCTGAGAGCTCGAGGACGGTGGCCAGCTCGACGTCGAGTCCCACGGCGACCTGGTCGACGGCTTCCCGGAGGAGGTCCGGCACCTCGGCACCGAACAGCGCGCGCTGTCCCAACGAGGCGACCGCGGCCTGCTGCCTGTTCCGGGAATCGACCGTGGCCAGCATGCGCCCGAACTCCCTCGCCACGTTGAGGAGGGCGTCTCGGCCGGGGGGTAGGTCGGTCTCCGGAAGAGTGATCCGGAGATCGCCCTCGGCTGCCCTGCGGGCCGCCCTGGAGAGCCGGTTCACCCGGCGAAGCACGAAGCCGTAGACCACCCCACCGACGGCCACCACCGCGGTCAGGGCGCCGACGGCGAGGAGCACCACCACGCTGTGCTGGGCGCGGTCGACCGCCCGGGCCACCGCCCCCCGGTCGAACTCGATGCCCACCCATGCCGGCTGCGTCGGTGTCCCCACCGGGAGCATCTCCTCGCCGGGCTCCGGTCCGAGGGAGGCCCGGGCCGCTCCCGCCCGGGGCGGG
>DASQTB010000057.1:0-7816 GCA_035642095.1 Actinomycetota bacterium
TCTTCCTCTCCACCAGCGCCTCCGCCGGCAGGCTCGTCCTCGGCACAGGCAGCCGACAGCAGCGCCACGGCGCTCAGGACGGCTATATATCGGAACCACTTCTTCATTGCTCCCTCCTTTCGGGAACAGGGATGAGCATCCTTCACGTTCCGGGAATCCCCGTCCTGTGCCCCCTCCTTTCTCTGCAGGCGTTCCGGTCGTTCGATTATCAGCAGGTCGGGCGGAATATGTCAAATCCGTAACATTGCCGGGCGGCGGCCGGGCGGCCGATCGGCCGACCCGAAGCCCCGTTCCCCCCCAACGTCAGGACCCGGACCGGCCCCAGCCGACCCGCACGAAGCCGGCCTGGATCAGGCCGTCGCGAAGCGGCGTGCGCGGGACCAGCAGCGCTCCGTCGGCCGTCCGCCCGACCAAGGAGCGGGCGGTACGGAGGATCGCGTCCGCGGTGTACGCCGCGGCCACGGCCCGAGGATCGGGAGGGCCGTACCGCTGGGCGTAGATCGCCTCGAACGACTGAAGCGGCACCGCCGGCAGGGGACCCACGGCCAGGTGGAAGCGCGGCCGGCCCGCCTCCCGGGGCACGGGGGTCCCCGTCATCGAGACCAGCGTGATCCCGGAGTCGCTCAGGATCTGGGCGGCCGGTGTGATGGCCGCCCAGCACGTCTCCGCCACGACGGCGAGGACCGGCGGTTCGTCCGGCGAGTCGGTGGCCAGCTCCCGGGCTCCCGAGGCCCCACCCTCGGGTGTGCACCGATCGTTCCAGGCCAGGACGCGGAGCGGCCGGGCTCCGAGGTCCTGCCCCCACAGCTCGGCCACCAGCCGAACCGCCCGGTCCACATCATCCCGGGGAGACAGCACCCCGAGGACCACCGGTTCGCCGGCCCGGAACGTGGCGCAGTCATACGTGGCGTCGATACATCCGGGCTTCCGGTCGCCCGATCGCGCCGTGGCCACCGTGCTGGCCACCACCCCAAGGATCAGGAAGATCCCGAGAGCGAACAACGCCCGGCGCGAGAGGCCGGTGACGGGCTCCACGGTGCCGGGGGCGGGATTCGAACCCGCACGGGCTTTCGCCCAGCGCCTTTTGAGGGCGCCGTGTCTCCCGATTCCACCACCCCGGCGCTGGCCCCAGTGTAGGCGACCGCTCTACCCAGAGCCGTTCGACCGGGCCACGGCGGAGCCGCCGAGGATGGTCCGCAGCTCGGCCATGAGCCCGGCGGAGGCGTCCACCCGATACCCGTCCGAGAGCCGAAGGCTACGGTTCCGTTCCTCGGACACCAGCCGGAGCACGACCGGGATCCCGCCCGGATGCGCGGCCAGCGTCTGCTTGAGCCTGGTCACCAGACCGTTGGTGCACTCGGCGGTGGGGACCGACAGGAGCAGCGGGTCTGCGCTCGGGGGAGTCCGCCCCGGCGGCCCCGGACCGTCCGACCTGCCCTCGAGCTCACCGATCTCCTGGGCCACGATCTGCAGCTCCCGCCCGCGGAGGTCGATCCGGCCCCGGACCAGAACGATCCGATCCGGGGCCACTCGATCCCCGGCCTCCTCGAACACCGAGGGAAAAGCCACGACCTGGACCCCGCCGGCCAGATCCTCCAGCCTGAACACGACGTAGGGCTCCCCCCGTCGACTGAACCGTCTGACCATCGCGGTGATGATGCCTCCCACCCGGACGACGTCTCCGTCCCCCAGGGCGGGCAGCTCCGAGATCTCCATGTCGGTTCGGGCCTCGAGACGCTCCCGGACCCCCAGCAGTGGGTGATCGGTTACGTACTGGCCGAGCATCTGCTTCTCGTTCGTGAGGAACAGGGACTTGTCGAACTCCTCGGCCGCCAGCACCGACTCGTCGATGTCCAGGGCCGTTCCCATCTCTTGGCTGAGGAGCAGGCCCTGGCCGATCGTCTCGGCTCGCCGGTCGGACAGGATCGGGCCAAGGATCTTCTCGTACCCGTCCAGCAGCCCCCTGCGGGTGTAGCCCAGCGAGTCGAACGCCCCGGCCAGGATCAGGCTCTCCAGAGCCTTCCGGTGGAGCACGGCGGGGTCCACCTTCCGGCAGAAGTCGGTGAACGAGGAGTAAGAGCCCCTGGTCCGGCGGGCCTCGGTGATCTGCCCCACGGCCCCCGCGCCGACATTCCGCACCGCCGAGAGGCCGTACCGGATGGCGTCGCCCGCCGGGGTGAAGTCGAGGTCGGATGCGTTGACGTCCGGCGGCAGCACGGTGATCCCCATCAACCGGCAGGCGTTCAGGTAGAAGGGCTTCTTGTCCTTGTCGTCCTTCACGCTGGTGAGGAGGGCGGCCATGTACTCCACGGGGTGATGCGCCTTGAGGTACGCGGTCTGGTACGCGATCAGGGCGTACCCGCACGCGTGGGAGGCGTTGAAGCCATAGTCGGCGAAGGGCACGATGAGGTCGAAGACCTCCTGGGCCAGCCGCTCGGAATAGCCGTTCGCCACGGCGCCTCGGACGAAGGTCTCTCGGTGAGGGATCAGCTCCTCCCGGATCTTCTTGCCCATCGCCTTCCGGAGGAAATCGGCCTGGCCCATCGTGTAGCCGGCCATCCGGACGGCGATCTCCATGACCTGCTCCTGATAGACGATCACCCCGTACGTGCTCGCCAGGACGGGCTCGAGGTCGGCGTGGGGGTAGGTGACCGGCTTTCGCCCGTGCTTCCGTTCGGCGTACTCGACGTGCATGTTGGCCGACAGGGGGCCGGGCCGGTACAGGGCCACCAGGGCCATCAGGTCCTCGAACCGGTCGGGGGCCAGCTGACGGATCAGCGAGCGCATCCCCGCGCCCTCGAGTTGGAACACCCCCGTGGTGTCGCCGGAGCGGAGCATCTCGTACGTCGCCTCGTCCTCGAGGGGCAGATGATCGACGTCGAGCTCCGTTCCCTCGGCCCGCAGCATGCGGAGGGCGTCCTCGATGACCGAGAGGTTCCGGAGGCCCAGAAAATCCATCTTCAGGAGCCCGAGATCCTCCACCCCATGCATGTCGAACTGGGTGACGATCCGCCGCGAGTCGTCCCGTGAATCCTTGGCCAGTTTGAGCGGCAGATAGTTCACCAGCGGGCGATCGCCGATCACCACCCCGGCGGCATGGACGCTGTCCTCCCGTCGCAGGTACTCCAGCTCGCGGGCCGTGTCGACGATCTCTCTGGCCTCCGCCTCCTTGTCGTACGCCTCGGCCAGCTCGCGAGACAGCTCCAGGGCCTTGCCGATGGGGTACTCCCGGCCGAGCAGGGCCGGAGGATACATCTTGCACAATCGGTCCCCAACGCTGGCCGGGAACCCCAGCACCCGAGCGGCATCCCGGATCCCCTGCTTCCCCTTGATCGTCTGGAACGTGATGATCTGGGCCACGTGGTCGTGTCCGTACCGCTCCCCCACGTACCGGATCACCTCGTCACGACGGCGCTCGTCGAAGTCCATGTCGATGTCGGGCATCAGCTTCCGCTCCGGGTTCAGGAACCGCTCGAAGATGAGCCCGTACCGGAGCGGGTCGAGGTCGGTGATCCGGAGGCTGTACGAGACCACCGACCCTGCCGCGGAGCCCCTACCCGGCCCAACCCTGATGCCGTGTTCTCGTGCGAACCGGATCAGGTCCCACACGATCAGGAAGTACCCGGCGAACCCCATGTCGCAGATGATCCGGAGCTCGTGCTCCAGGCGGTCCCGCACCTCCGGGGTCACCTCCCCGTACCGCTCCCCGGCGCCCGCCTCGGCCAGGTCGCGAAGGTGGTCCTCCAGCTCCAAGCCGTCCGGTGGTTCGAACCGGGGGACGTGGAGCGGTTCGGATCGCTCGATCAGGGGACGCTCAAGCGCGGGGATCGCCTCGACGGAGTCGGCGATGTCCAGGGTGGCATCGCAGGCCTCGGGGTAGTCGCGGAACAGGTCCCTCATCTCTTCGGCCGACTTCACGTAGAACTCTTCGGTGTCGAACTTCAGCCGGTCGGAGTCGGCCAGGACCTTGCCCGGCTGCTGGATGCACAGCAGCACGTCGTGCGCCCGGGCGTGTCCCCGCTCCGTGTAGTGCGCGTCATTCGTGGCCACCAGGGGGATGTCCAGATCACGGGCCATCTTGACCAGTCTCGGGTTGACCTCACGCTGCTCGGCCAACCCGTGGTCCTGGAGCTCAACGTAGAAGCCGTCCCGGCCGAAGAGATCGCGGTACACGGCCGCCGCGTCGTACGCCCTTCGCTCCTGTCCGGCCAGCAACAGCCGACACACCTCGCCGGCCAAGCATCCCGTGAACCCGATCAGGCCCTCCGCCCGCTCGGCCAGGAGATCCTTGTCGATCCGAGGCCGGTGGTAGAACCCCTCGAGGTGCGACTCCGTGACCAGCCGGAGCAGGTTCCGGTACCCGGTTTCGTTCCGCGCCAGGATCGTCAGATGCCGGTACTTCTCCTCGTTCTCACCGGGGGTCCGGTCGAACCGTGATCCCGGCGCGACGTACGCCTCCACCCCCAGGATCGGCGTGATCTCCCGACCGCGACACGCTCGGTAGAAGTCGAGCGCCCCGAACATCACCCCGTGATCGGTCATCCCGATCGCGGGCATCCCCAGCGACTCGACCACATCCAGGATCGTCACCGCCGGGGAGTCGGCCGGGGCGCTGATGCGGGAGGCCCCGTCCAGCAGCGAGAACTCGCTGTGGACGTGCAGGTGCACGAAGCTGCGAGAAGCGCCCTCGGCCATGCCCTCTCAGGAGTGTCGAACCGGCCCAGAGTATAGGCCCGGCGGGACACGAATTACAAGCGTGACATTTATCCACAGCTTGTCCACACCTCTGAGCGGCGCCGCCGCTCAGCCTTTCGGGCGGAACGAGTCGAGGATCGCCTGGACGGCGGGGAGGACGTCGTCCGGATCGGCGGTCCAGGAGGTGAACGCGGTGAACGCCCACATCCGACGGGCCCGGACCGTCACCACCAGGAAGCGCAGGCGCTCTCCCGGACGGTCCGTGGCCCGCCCGGCCAGGGTCACAGTGCGATGGGGCCCCGACCGTCCGGCCTCGGAGGAATGAATGTCGACGTGATCGTAGGAGCGCTCGATGGCCCCCAACACCCTGTCCGCCACGGAACGCGTCGATCCGCCGGACATCGGCGACACCGTCACCGTCGCTTCGCCGTCCGGCGCGGTCAGGGTCAGGACCGGACGGCGGCGGTGGACCCTCCACGAGGCCGGATGGCGGAACGTGAAACCGTGGCCCCGATACCGATCCAGCGACATGGACGTGATCGCGGGAGAGGCCGTGCCGTCGAGCGGCATCGCCGCCCGACCGACTACGTCATCCTGGACCGGCCCGGGCGTGCTCCGGATGACGGCAAAGGCCCCCGCTGCGACCAACGCCATGACGGTGATCACCACCAGCGCCGTGTGCGTGCCTCGAGCAGCGGGTCGATCGGACGTTCGGATCCCCGCGGCGATCTCCATGGCCCCTTCCCCGGCCCCTAGTGGACGGCGATCCGGCGCCGGTGTGCGGTCAGGAAGACGATCCCCAGCCCCACCAGCACCAGGGTCAACCCGACCAGGCCGTCGATGTCGGAGCCGGTGAGGGCCAGCCCATCACCCACCGTGGAGGGTCCGCCGGCCAGTCCGGCTTCGACCGCACCCGCCGGGCCACCGGCCCCGTCCTGGCCACCAGCGCTGCCCTCGCCCGAGGCGCCCACCGACCCCGCCCGGCCGGCCTCGGTCACGCTGGCCGCTGGAGTATCCGAGCTCGCCCCGGCGGTCGGAGAAAGCACCAGGAACAGGTCCGCGCCCTCGACGATGCCCGGGACGCCCGTCACCCGGACGGTCTCCCGCTCCGATTCGGCACTGCCCGGCGTGGCCGCCGATTCCCCTTGGTTGATGTTCACGCACGCCAAGGATTCCCCGGATGGACAGCCGGACGGCACGGCTGCTTCGTCCTCATCGGAACCGACCGTGGTCCGGTCGCCTGCCAGATCGACGGCCAGGAGATACGAGTCTCCTTCTTCCGAGGCCGTCTGGCCCGTCGCCGTGGCGGAGGACTCTGCGTGGAGAAGTGTCACCCCGATGCCGTCGCAGACGCCGGCGGCGTCCTCACCCAGGAGACATGCCCTGGCGAGCTCGGTTTGCTGAGAAGCCACGGACTGAGATCCGGCCCAGGAAGCGAAGCTCTCGCTGGTGGCCAGCGACACCGTGATCGGTCCAGAGCAGCTGGGCCCGTACTGAACGTCCCCTCCCCCGATGCAGGCGAAGGCCACCGCCGTTCGGGCCTCAGCACTCGAGCTGGAGTCGTCTTCCGACGCCGCCGCATCCGCGAACAACAGACCGGCACATACCTGACCGTCCGTTTGCTGGCACAGCCCTTCCAGGCTCACGAGCGTCGCCCCGCTGCTGCCATCCCGAGCGTGGGCTCCGATCACCTCGTGCCCGGCCAGCGCCAGGAGCGTGGCATTTCCCGTCGCCCCCCCGGGGGAGGCCTGGGCAGCGGTCTGGCCAACGGTTGCCACGGGCCTGCCGGCCACGCCGACGGACAGGACGGCGCCGCCGGCGGAGGACCCCTCATCCGACTGACCAGCACCGTCGGTTCCAGATCCGGCCGAGCCGGGGGAGTTGGGTGGCGAGGTGACCGCGTCGATGACCTTCCCAAGATCCTGGATCACCTCACGGTCCTGGATCGCCTCGGTCACGTCCTCGGGCAACACTTCCTGAGCCCCCGCCGACGGTGCTCCCCAGAGCACCATGGCGGCCACCATGACCGCGATCGAGGAGCGAGCGATATCCCGGGCCATCTCCTGACCTCCTCCTGGGGGTGTACGACGGGTGTCCTTGCCTGTGGGTTCAGCGTTCGAGGAGGGAAGGTGCGTTCCTGCCCTCTCTTCGACGAAACGGCCCCTTCGCACCGGAAAAGCAGTCGATGGGCCCGGCGTCTCGTCCCCCGATCGGGGGATCAGCCTCGGGCCGAGGACTCCGACCGAAGTCGTTCCAGAGCCCGCATCAGGTCGGCGGGGAGCGGTTCCTCGACCTCGATCCCGACATCCGTCAGGGGATGGTCGAAGGCCACGCGCCAGGCGTGCAGGAACGGCCGTTCCAGCCCGAGGCGGCGGGCCTCCTCCCCCCCACCGCCGTACGTCCGATCGCCCAGGATGGGATGTCCGATCGAGGAAAGATGAACCCGGATCTGGTGCGTCCGCCCCGTCCTTGGTTTGACCTCGAGCAGCGTGGCTCGGGGGAACCGCTCCCGGACCGTCGCCTCCGTCGACGCCTCGACCCCCGTCGCCGGCCGGACCCGGATGCGGCCCCGGTCTCGCCCGAGTGGGGCCTCGACCGCGAACCGATCGTGCCGCACCCGTCCCCGGACAAGGCCCAGGTACCGTCGCTCCAATCGCCGGGCGGCCAACATCGTCGCCAGCGCCCGATGGGTCTGGTCGTCCTTCGCCACCACCAGGAGCCCCGACGTTCCGACGTCCAGTCGGTGGACGATCCCCGGCCGATCGGAGCCGCCCACCCGAGACAGGGCATCCCCATGCCCAGCAATCGGTTGACCAGCGTTCCCCCACGACGGGACGCCGTGGGATGAGTGATCACACCCGCCGGCTTGACCACCACGGCCAGGTGGTCGTCCTCGTACCGGACCTCGACGCCGCCCCGCTCGGACGGCACCTCGGCGGCCGAGGCCAGGTCGGCCTCGATCCGTTCGCCCCCCCGGAGCCGAAAGCTCTTCGGGCGAGCCACGCCGTCGACCAGCACCGCCCCCCGAGCGAGGGCCCGCTGGACGTCGGCTCGAGGGACGCCGGCCAGGGACGCCACCACCGAGTCGAGGCGGCCCGGCCGGCCCTCCCCGACGAATCGG
>DASQTB010000058.1:0-2710 GCA_035642095.1 Actinomycetota bacterium
GGTGCCGCACGAGCGGGACCCCCAGGACCTCGGCGATCGCCTGCCGGGTCACGTCGTCCTGCGTGGGGCCGAGCCCTCCCGTGCAGATCACGACGTCCGCGCGGGAGAGGGCCAGCCGGATCGCGTCGGCGATCCGCTCGACGTTGTCCCCCACCGCCTGGTGATGGAGGACGTCGACCCCCACCTCGGCCAGCCGCTCGGACATCCACTGGGCGTTCGAGTTCGCGATCTGGCCGAGGAGGATCTCGGTCCCGATCCCGATGATCTCGGCCCTCACCGCGCCCCTTCCGCCAGGCGCGTGCGGGACTTCAGGAAGTAGTCCACACCGGAATAGACCGTCACCACGAGCGCGATCACGAGGGCGGCCAGGCGGGCGCCTTCGGCCCGCTCCGGCAGCGGCCAGAGGTAGAGGGTGATGGCGACGAGCTGGGCCCCGGTCTTGACCTTGGCGATGTCCGAGGCGGGCATCGAGACGCCCCGCATCCCCAGATACACCCGGAGCAGCGACACCGCGGCCTCGCGGACCACGATCACGGCCGCTCCCAACCAGGGGAAATCGCCCAGCGCCGCGAGTGTGAGCACGGGAGCGGCCACGAGGAGCTTGTCCGACAGCGGGTCGAGCCACGCGCCGGTCCGGGTGGTCATCCGATGTCGACGGGCCAGGTACCCGTCGAGGCCGTCGGAGAGGGCGCCGATCACGAACGTCGCGACCGCCGCGTAGGCGGCGGCCCGGGTGCCGATCACGATCAGGACCACGAGCACCGGGACGAGCACGATGCGGAAGGCGGAGATGAGGTTGGGCCAGCCCAGCCCGAGGGGTGCTACCCGCTGCCGTTCGATGGCTCCGACCCTCCGTCGGTCCCCGACCCGGGCGCCGCGACGGGCGGGGCCTCCGACGCGGACGCGCCCGCCTCGATGTCGCGGAAGTCCTCCGGCCCGAACTCCGCCTCGTACGGCTCCGCCCCCGCCGCCGGGACGCCGAGGTGGTGCCCGTTCACGGTGAGCTCCACCGCGGCGGCCCGATCGACCCGGACCCGGATGCTCTTCGTGGCGACGAACGAGCGTCCCTCGCCCTCCTGGAACCGGTACTGCTCCTCGGCCCCGTCCCGGGTCACGACCACGCCGACCTCGTCCAGGGCGACCAGGCGGACCTCGACCCCGGACGCGGCGGCGACCCCCGCAGCCGGAAGGGTCGTCGGAGACCGGGCCGGCTCGGCGAGCGTGCCCGATCGCCGGAGGAGACCGAACGCGCCGGCCGCCGCCAGCACGGCCAGGGCCCCGACCAGGGCGATCGTTCGCCCCCGCCGTTGGTGAAGCTGCCCGCGGAGCAGCCCGTACGGGGAGAACCCCGGACGCGGGCCTCCGTCGTGCTCCGGGGGTGGGGACGGCCCGTGCGACCGCTCGTAGACGGTCATCACCTTCTCGGGCCGGAGCCCGAGGTACGCCGAGTACGTGCGGAGGAAGCCCCGGACGTACACCTCCCCGAGCACGGCGTCCCACGCCTCGCGTTCGAGCGCGTCGAGGTAGTCGGCCCGGATCCGGGTCTCGCGGCTCGCCTCGCCCAGGGACTTCCCCCGGTGGAGGCGGGCCCGGCGCAGGGCCTGGCCGATGCCGATCTCGGTTCGATGCAACGGCGGAACGAACCCCCTCCGGCCGCGCTCGGTGCGCGGCCATGCCTGCCAGGCCCGGATGATAGCGCGGCCCCCACCGTAGACTCCCGAGCGTGGGCGGTCGGGAAGACCCTGGCGACGTCGTCACGGTCCTCGTGGAGATCCCGAAGGGGTCCCGGAACAAGTACGAGGTCGACCACACGACCGGCCACATCATGCTCGACCGGATGCTGTTCACCTCGACCCAGTACCCGGCCGACTACGGCTTCGTGGAGGGGACCCTGGGCGGCGACGGCGACGCGCTCGACGCGCTGGTGTTCGTGGGCGAGCCGACCTTCCCCGGCTGCCGGATCCGGGCCCGGCCCGTCGGGATGTTCCGGATGCGCGACGAGAAGGGCGCGGACGAGAAGATCCTCTGCGTTCCGCTCCGCGACCCGATGTGGTCGTACGTGACCGAGCTCGACGACCTCCGGCCGGAGCTGCTGGCCGAGATCGAGCACTTCTTCCGCGTCTACAAAGATCTGGAAGGCAAGGAAGTCGTGACCGAGGGATTCGCCAGGCGACAGGAAGCCCTCACGGTGATCGCCGAGTCCCGAGCCCGCGCCGTCGGCTGAGCCTAGGCGGTCCAGTCGGGGAAGATGCCGCCGCCGGGGAAGCCCTCGACCTGCACCGTCGCTCGGCCGGTTCCGTCTGGACGGATCACGTAGAGGTCGTACCCGGCCGCCATCAGGTACCGCCCGTCGGGGGGACCACGTGACGAACTGGCCGAACTCCGGCGTTTACCCGGCGGAGGCCCGTGCCGTCCCGGTTCACCCGCGGGTTCGCGGACGGGGAGCGCTTGTGTGAGCGCCGTCATGACGGCCGCCTCATCATCTGGAGCTCTGCGGGGGCTCCACCCAGCCGTCTGGGGCCGGCGCCGGCGCGTCCTCCCTGGAGTCCTCCCACTCCTCCCAGGTCACCAGGACGTCGCGGGCCTTCGATCCGAGGCTCGGCCCGACGATGCCCCGCTGCTCGAGGAGGTCCATCAGCCGGCCGGCGCGGGCGAACCCCACCTTCAGCTTGCGCTGGAGCATGCTGGTCGACCCGAGCTGCGACCGGAT
>DASQTB010000059.1:0-12154 GCA_035642095.1 Actinomycetota bacterium
ACCGCGGTTGCCCCCACGTCGTACCACTCGGTAGAGTCGTGGCCCGCTTACGGTTGGGAAGGGAGGTGGTCGCCGGACCCAGATCCCACCCGTCCGGGGGACTTCCCCGGACCCCGACCTTCGCCCGGGGCGCGGCCTCCCTGTCCGATCGGAGGATCCCGGGCGGTACACGAGACGGGAGGGAATTCGTGAGGAACGTTCGATTCATCACCATCCTCGTTGCCGCGGCCGCGGTCGTTGCCGTGGGGCTCCCCGCGGGGGCCGGCCATACCACCGACCCGAGGACCAAGAACATGCATCCCAAGGGTCACATCGTGGAGCCTGCCAGCCTCCTGAATCCGGCCATCGGAAACCCCGACATCCACACCGACATGGCGTTCTGGGGCGACCTGGGCATCCAGGGGAACTGGGACGGATTCAATATCAGGGATATCTCCGACCCGGATAATCCGACCCAGGTATCTCGCACATTCTGCGATGGTGCACAGGGCGACGTGATCGTCTGGGAGAACATCATCGTACGGACGTGGGACGCCCCAGCGCCCGCCGGCCGCTTCTGTGACGGAGACCCCGTACCGGCCGGGTTCGAGGGGCTCCACGTGTTCGATGCCACCGATCTGGCCGATCCGGAGCTAGTCGCCAGTGTCAACCTGAGCCAGTCATCGCCGGCAGCGAGCTGCGGATCCCACACGGGGACCGGGGTGCCCGACCCGGCCAATGATCGCCTGCTCGTGTACAGCAGCAACTCGAACAGCCCATGTCCGTGGTTCGATGTTGTGGAGGTCCCTCTGGATGATCCGGCCAGCGCCGGGTGGCTGCGTCGGGAGCCCTCGGATCACACCTGCCACGACATCGGGGTGATCCTGGGTGACGCGATGCGGGCGGCGTGTGCCGGCGGCGAAGGCCTCCGGGTGTTCAGCCTGGGCGGTTCCGGCGGGGGCACGCTCGAGGATCCGGAACTCTTGTTCCACATCACGGAGCCCGGCGTCACCATCGGACACTCCGCGGCGTGGACGTGGGACGGGGAGGTCATCGTGTTCGGCCACGAGCCCGGGGGCGGCGTGGCTGCGCAATGTCAGGCGACGACACCCGCCTTGAACAGGACCATGTTCTTCTACGACGGCACCAGCGGGGCGAAGCTCGGTCAGTGGACGCTCCCGAGGATCCAGACCGCCACGGAGAACTGCACGATCCACAACTACAACGTGGTGCCGCTCCGGAGCGGTCGCTACGTGGTGGTGAGCGGGAACTACCAGTCCGGAACCAGCGTGGTCGACTTCACCGATCCTGCCAACGCGGTGGAGCTCGGGTTCTCCGACCCGCCACCCATCGTGCCCCCGGACCTGGGCGGGGCGTGGTCCTCGTACTGGTACAACAATTTCATCTACGAGACCAACATCACGGAGGGCCTCAACATCTTCCGGTTCAGCGGGAGGGAGACGGCCGGCGCGATGCGCCTCGGGCACATGAACCCGCAGACGCAGGAGTTCACGATCGGCTGACGAGCAGTAGATTCGGAGGCGGGCGAGGAACAGCCTCGCCCGCCTCCGGCTATTTCGGCCCGGCGCAGGGAGTTTGCGCTCGGCCCGGGGCTCTGGCTAAACTCGGATCTGCCCATATCCAGCCGGGGTCCGCGTGCCCGGCGTTGGTGCCATCGGCCTGGGGAGCCCTCCTGAGAGGTCCCGTTGCCCCGGATGTCGGGGCCCCTTCGCCCACAAGCGTCCCTGGCAGCCCGATCCCACCGACGGGCTCGGGAACAGACGAAGGGAGGATCTTCATGAGAGGTCGACTTCGATGGTCGATCCTGGCTCTGGTGGTGCTGACCGCGGCCGCGGGTGCCCTGCCGGCCTCGGCCGATCACGCCACCCGGCCACATACTGCCAACATGCATGCCAAGGGGCACAGCCCCGACTTCGGGAGCTTCCTGCTGCCGGATGGGCAGCGGGACGCCAATTCTGACCTTGCATTCTGGGGCAAGCTGGCCTTTAACGGCGACTACGATGGGTTCCGGATCATCGACATCTCGGATCCCGACAACCCGGTGGAGGTTTCCCGCACGCGCTGTAACGGCGACCAGGGTGACATCGTCGTCTGGGAGGACATCCTGGTTCGATCGTGGAACGCCCCGAAGGCTACCCCTAGGCCCTGTGATGGCACGACGGTCCCCGCCGGGTTCGAAGGTATGCACGTCTTCGACATCAGCGACCTGTCCGACCCGCAGCTGATCGGCGAGGTCGAGTTGAGCGCCAGGCCACAGGCCGACCAGCCCGGCTGCGGCTCGCACACGGCGACGCTGGCTCCGGATCTCGCGAACAACCGGGTGCTGATCTACAACGCGACGTCGGGAGGAAACGCGCTCTTGCCTCCTGCGCTGCAGGAGTGCGACTGGGTCGACATCATCCAGGTCCCCCTGGCCAACCCGGGCGCCGCCAGCCACCTGCACCGCGAGCCGCTGATGGGCGGGCACGCGGCGCACGACAGCGGCGTGATCCTCGGTGACGTCAACAAGCTCGCCGTCGCCTCCGGGCACATGAGCAACGTGTTCGACGTCGGCGCCAACGACACGCCGGGCGGCAGCCTGGCGGACCCCGTCCCTCTCTTCACGATCGAGGAGCCTGGAGTGGGAGGAAGCGATCCAGCACACCCAGGGAACTGGCATTCGGCGGCGTTCACCTGGGACGGGGAGGTCATCATCCTCGGCTGGGAGCCCGGCGGTGGCGCAGCGCCGGAGTGCGAGGCCACCGACCCGCCGACGACAAAGAGTGCGTTCTTCTACGACGCGGACACCGGCGCCAAGCTGGGTCAGTGGACGCTGCCCCGGCCGCAGAGCTCCGCGGAGAACTGCACGATCCACAACTACAACGTCGTCCCGACGCGGAGCGGCCGGTACATCCTGGTGAGCGGCAACTACCAGGCCGGGACGTGGGTGACCGAGTTCACCGACCCGGCGAGCCCGGTCACGCTGGGGTGGTCGGATCCGCCCCCGCTCGTGCCGACCCAGCTCGGCGGGGTGTGGTCTTCGTACTGGTACAACAACTTCATCTACGAGTCCAACATCACCGAGGGGCTGAACATCTTCCGGTTCAGCGGGAGGGAGACGGGCGGCGCCATGCGCCTGCCTCACCTCAACCCACAGACCCAGGAGTTCTCGCTCTAGCTCGAGGAGGTGAATGAACGAAGGGCCCCTTCCGGCCGGCGCCGGGAGGGGCCCTTCGCAGTCCGGTCACGAGCTGCATCGTCCCCGGTATCCTCCGCTCGCGATGGGGGCCCGTCGACGTCTGGTGCGGGGGCTGGGCGCGTGGGTTGGTGCGGGCCGGGTCGTCGAAGCCGCCGCGGTCGTGGTGGAGGGGTCCCGGGTCACGTACGCCGGTCCGGCGTGGCAGGCGCCGGAAGCGGACGAGGAGGTGCAAGGGGACTGGTTCCTGATTCCCGGCGTGGTCGACCACCACGTCCACCTCGGGCTGTCCGACCCGCGGGCCGTCCTCCACGGTGGTGTAACCGCGGTCCGCGATCTGGCCTGGCCTCCGGAGGACATCTTCCCCCTGGCCGACATCTCGCAGGCCACGGACTTCGATGGACCGCTCATCGTCGCGGCGGGACCGATGATCACCGTTCCGGGCGGCTATCCGACCAGGGCGGGCTGGGCACCGCCCGGGACGGCGCTGGAGGTCTCGGGCCCCGACCTGGCGGCCAAGGCGGTCGGACGCCTCGCGGGGCAGGACCCGGCCGTGATCAAGGTGGCCCTCAACGCGGAGGCGGGCCCGACGTTGTCCGATGTGGAGCTCGTTGCGGTGTGCGAGACCGCTCACGCCCGGCGCCTCCCCGTCAGCGCTCATGTCCAGGGCCCGGGACAGACCGAGCGAGCCCTTGGCGCCGGCGTCGACGAGCTGGCCCACTGTCCCTGGACGGAGCGGCTGTCCGACGATCTGGTCTCGGCCCTGGCCCGGGGCATGACGGTCGTCAGCACCCTGGACATTCACTCCTATGGTCGACGGACGCCGGAGCTGGAGATGGCCATCGACAACCTCCGACGGTTCGCCGCCGCCGGTGGCCGGGTCCGGTACGGGACCGACCTCGGCAACGGGCCCATCCCCCCCGGGATCCATGCCGGGGAGGTCCGGCTTCTTCATGAGGCCGGCCTCTCCACCGAGGCCATCCTTCGGGCAATGACGCCTTCGCCTCTGGTCGACGGGGCCGGGGCCGATGTCGTCGGCCTTGGCGGCGACCCGTTCGAAGATCCGGAGGCGTTCGACCGAGTTCGCCTCGTCATCCGCCGGGGTGACGTTCGCCGGATGGATTGATCCCGGCACTCCTGCGGGTCAGGGGCCCACTACCATTCGTCCGGTGAGGCAGGCCGATCGAACGGTTGAAGTTCTGGGTCGGCCGACGACCGGCATCGTTCTGGCCGCCGGGCAGTCGGAACGGCTTCGTACCGTGACCGGCGGCGGGTCCAAGGCCCTGGTTCGACTGGGGGGCCTGCGGCTGGTCGAGCGAGCGATCCGGACCCTCCTGGCCCTGGGCCTGGAAAGGGTCGTCGTGGTGGTCGGCTACCACGCCGGGCCGGTGGCGGCCGTGGCCCGCCGAGCGGCCCCCGGCAGGGTCCAGGTCGTGGAGGCGCCGGAGTGGAGGGAGGGGAACGGCGCTTCGCTGGCCGCGGCCGAGCCGGCCCTGGCGGATGACCCCAGCTTCGTGCTGATGACGGCGGACCACGTCTTCGCCGACGGCGCCCTCGACGGGCTGGTCGCCACGGGGCAACCCGCCGTGCTGGTCGATCCCGACGTGGCCGAGGAGGAGTGGGAGGAGGCCACGAAGGTCAGGCTGAACCCCCGGGGGGACGTCGTGGACCTGGGCAAGGCCCTCCACGACCGAACCGTCGATTGCGGGGCCTTCCTCCTCCCGGCGGCGGTGTTCGATGCCGCCCGGGCCAGCCGGGCGAAGGGCGACGCCTCGCTGTCGGGGGCCGTGGCAGAGCTGGCCGGCCAGGAACGGGTCGTGGCCGTCCCGCTCCGGTCGGGGACGTGGTGGCAGGACATCGACACGCCGGCCGACCTCCGCCGGGCCGGTCGGCTCCTCCGTCGTTCCCTCCCGCGACCAACCGACGGGCCCGTGTCCCGACTCCTGAACCGGAGGCTCTCGGTCCCGGTCTCGTGGCTGGTGGCCCGGCTTCCCGTCTCGCCGGACGTGCTCTCGGCCGTGTCGTTCCTCTTCGGTCTGGCCGGGGCCGTGCTCCTGGCCCTGGGCCAGGGCGTGGCCGGCGGGGCCCTGGCCCAGGCGTGCTCGATCCTGGACGGCGTCGATGGGGAGGTGGCCCGGCTCACGCTCCGGGCCGGCCCCCGGGGGACGCTGCTCGACGGGTATCTGGACCGGCTGGGCGACGTGGCGCTGTGCGCGGGCCTGGGCCTGTGGGCGGTGGATCAGGGAGCCTCGGAGGCCTCGGTGGTCCTGCTGGTGGTGGCGGCCACGGCGGGGGCGGTGCTGTCGATGGCTACCAAGGACCGGGTGGCCGCTCTCGGGCTGGAGCCGCCGTCGGAGAGGCGGCTCGGATGGGTCCTGGGCGGCCGCGACGGCCGACTCCTCCTGATCTTCATCCTGGCGGCGATGGGCCGGCCCCTGTGGGCCCTCGGCGTTACCGGAGCGACCTCTCTCCTCTCCTCCGCGCTGCGGGTCGGGTTCGCCCGGAACCCCCCGCCGTAGGGCCCGAAGGCCCTGTCGGAGCCCTCGGTACAATGGGGTCCGTGGGCACCGATCGGATCGTCATCCACGGGGCCCGTGAGCACAATCTCCGCAACGTCCATCTGGAGCTTCCCCGGGCCAAGCTGATCGTGTTCACGGGCCTGTCCGGCTCGGGGAAGTCGTCGCTAGCCTTCGACACGATCTACGCCGAAGGCCAGCGGCGGTACGTCGAGTCGCTCTCGGCCTACGCCAGGCAGTTCCTGGGCCAGATGGAGAAGCCCGAGGTGGACTTCATCGAGGGGCTCTCCCCGGCCATCTCGATCGACCAGAAGTCGACCTCCCGGAACCCTCGATCCACGGTGGGGACGATCACCGAGGTCTACGACTACCTCCGGGTCCTGTACGCCCGGATCGGCCATCCCCACTGCCCGAAGTGTGGCCGGCCGATCGGCCGGCAGACGCCCGACCAGATCGTCGACCAGGTGATGGCCCTTCCCGAGGGGACCCGGTTCCAGGTCCTGGCCCCCGTGGTGCGGGGTCGGAAGGGGGAGTACGAACGGCTGTTCAAGGACCTGGCCTCGAAGGGGTTCGCCCGGGCCAGGGTGGACGGCACCGTGCTCGACCTGTCCGAGCCGATCCGACTCGACCGGTACTACAAGCACGACATCGATGTCGTGGTCGACCGGCTGGTGGCTCGGTCGGACATCCGGCGGCGGGTGGCGGACGCCGTCGAGACCGCCCTGGAGCTGACCGAGGGACTGGCCGCCCTGACCGTGCAGACCGACGGGAAGGAAGAGATCGTCACCTTCTCGGAGAAGCTGGCCTGCACGTACGACGGACTGTCGTTCGAGGAGCTGGCCCCGAGGAACTTCTCCTTCAACTCGCCGTACGGCGCCTGCCAGTCGTGCGACGGGCTGGGGACCCGCCTTGAGGTTGATCCCGAGCTGGTCATCCCGGACCCCGACCTCTCGATCCGCGAGGGGGCCCTGGCGCCCTGGAACGCGACCCGGCTCGAATACTGGAACCGCGTCCTCGATGCCCTGGCCGACGCGCACGGGTTCTCGCTCGACACGCCGTGGCGCCGGCTCGGGTCGCGGGCCAAGGACGTGGTGCTCTACGGGTCGGATAAGGAGATCTACGTCCGGTACCGCAACCGATACGGACGCCAGCGTTCGTACTGGACGACCTTCGAAGGGATCATCCCCAACGTCGAGCGCCGGCACCAGGAGACCGACTCCGACTACGCCCGGGAGAAGTACGAGCAGTACATGCGGGAAGTGCCCTGCCGGGCGTGCAAGGGCGCCCGGCTGCGGCCCGAGTCCCTGGCCGTTACCGTGGGGGATCTCAACATCGCGGGGCTGACGGCGCTCTCGGTCTCCGCAGCGCTCCGGTCCCTCGAGGAGCTACCGGCGAGATTGACGGAACGGGAAGCGATGATCGCCGAGCGCCTCCTCAAGGAGATCCGGGCCAGGCTGGGCTTCCTGGTCGACGTGGGTCTGGACTACCTGACGCTGGATCGGACGGCCGGCACGCTGGCCGGGGGCGAGGCTCAGCGGATCCGGCTGGCCTCCCAGATCGGCTCGGGGCTGGTCGGCGTGCTGTACGTCCTGGACGAGCCGTCGATCGGTCTCCACCAGCGGGACAACCGCCGCCTGATCGACACGCTCCACCGGCTCCGCGACCTGGGGAACACCCTGATCGTGGTGGAGCACGACGAGGCCACGATCAGGGCGGCCGATCACATCGTCGACATCGGGCCGGGAGCGGGCGACGCCGGAGGGGAGATCGTCTACGCCGGTCCGGTCGACGACATCCTCGATCAGCCCGATTCGATCACCGGCGCCTACCTCGACGGACGGCGGGAGATCCCCACCCCGCAGGTCCGGCGGCGTCCGGGGGAGCGCTGGCTGGAGGTCAGGGGCGCTGCGGAGCACAACCTGAAGCGCATCGACGTGGCGTTCCCGCTGGGGACGTTCATCTGCGTCACCGGCGTGTCGGGCTCCGGGAAGTCGACGCTCGTCGAGGACGTGGTCCACCGGGCCCTTCAGCACAAGGTGAACCGGTCCCGGATCCTCCCCGGGAAGCACCGTCGCCTGGTGGGGTGGGAGGAGATCGACAAGGTGATCATGGTCGACCAGTCGCCGATCGGCAGGACGCCGAGGTCGAATCCGGCGACATATACCGGAGTCTTCGACCACGTCCGCCGGCTGTTCTCCCAGGTTCCCGAGGCTCGGGTCCGCGGCTATCAGCCGGGCCGGTTCTCGTTCAACGTTCGGGGGGGGCGATGCGAGAACTGCTCCGGCGAGGGCCAGATCAAGATCGAGATGCACTTCCTCCCGGACGTGTGGGTCACCTGCGAGGTGTGCAAGGGGGCCCGGTACAACCGGGAGACCTTGGCGGTTCGGTTCAAGGGTCGCACCATCGCCGACGTCCTGGCCATGAGCGTCGACGAAGGCCTGGAGTTCTTCCGGAACATCCCGGTGATCGCCCGACACTTGCAGACGCTCTCGGACGTCGGCCTGGGCTATATCAAGCTGGGCCAGCCGGCCCCGACGCTGTCCGGTGGTGAAGCGCAGCGGGTCAAGCTGGCGTCGGAGCTGTCCCGGAGGGCCACCGGCCGAACGTTCTACATCCTCGATGAACCGACCACGGGCCTCCACTTCGACGATGTCCGGAAGCTGCTGTCGGTCCTCGACCGGCTGGTTGATGCCGGGAACACGGTCGTGGTCATCGAGCACAACCTGGATGTGGTCAAGACGGCGGACTGGCTGATCGACCTCGGACCCGAGGGCGGTGATGCCGGTGGCGAAGTCGTCGCGGCGGGGTCACCGGAGGACGTGGCCGCCCATCGCGAGTCGCACACGGGCGCGTTCCTCGCTCGGACGCTGGACGTCCACCCGCGCGAGACGGCGGCGGCACCGGCCTGACGGAGGCGCGGTCGAGACCAGGGTTCGTGTGGTAGAACACGTCCCGCCGTGCTGAGGAGACTCTGGCCCGCGCTGGCCGCGCTCGCCCTGGTGGGCTCGGCGTGCGGCGAACCCGACATCGAGGTCCGGTCGGCGGCCGGCGACGAGGGTTTCGTTCCCCTGGTGGTGGACGTGGAGGGCGTCTCCGGCAGCGGCGTCTCGCTGACCACCGATGCCGAGGGGAACCCGCACCTCTCCTATCTCGCCCTGCCCGCCGAGGGCGAGGAGGCCCCGGCCGACCCACTGGCCCCGACTCTGCCCGCGGTGATGCACGCCCACTTGGTCGAGGACATCTGGACCCGGGACCCAGTGGCCGAGGAGGAGCCGGTGGCCGCCGGCGACCGGACGGCGATCGCCGTCGACCCCGACGGGGTGCACCACGTGGCCTGGACCGCTGGCGGCCAGATCCTGTACTCCTCGAACGCGGCCGGCGAGTTCGCCGAGGAACCCGAGGTCGTCGCGGCGACCGATGCTCGGGGCCTGTCGATCGCGGTCGACGATGCCGGGATGCCCATGATCTCGTTCATCGAGCAGCTGACCGAGGCCGAAGGTCCTGCCGCCCTGGTCCGTGTGGCCACGCCCGGCAAAACGACCTGGGAGGTGGAGACCGCTGCCGAAGCCGCTCCTGGCGACCCGATCTCCACCGCGGCCGGGGCCGCTGGTGATGGCGTCCTGGTCGCGTACGGGTCGGACGGAGCAACCCAGGTCGCCCGACAAGGGAGGGCCCGGTGGACCAGCGAGACGGTCGACGAGGACGGCGGCCTGGGTGTCAGCATGGACGTCGACGCGGACCGCGTGGCCCACCTCTCGTACTTCGATTCCTCGGGAGCTGTGGAGCACACCCATCAGGTCGGCGACGGATGGGAGTCGCCCTCGCCGGTGGGGGAGGGGGCGACGGCCTCCCCGACGTCGATCGCGGTTGGCGATGACGGCGTGCATCACGTCGCCTGGCAGACCGAGGAGGGGGTTGCCTACGCGAACAACGCCGCGGGCGACTTCGCCGAGGAGCCGCTTCCCGCAGCGGCGGCGGGCGGTACTGAGCCCCAGGCGGGAGCGGGACCCGAGGGCACGGTCTACGTGGCCTGGTTCGATCCGGAGAACGGGGAGCTCCAGATGGCCCTTCGGTCGGACGCCGAGCCGTTCCTGGCCGTTCCCTCCCCGGAGAGCACAGGGGCGGGTGCGCCGGTCGCGGCCTGCGAGCCGGAGGGCGAGACCCTGGCCATCACCGCCCCGTCGGGGGCGGTGACCAACGGGTTCGACACGGACTGCCTGGCGGTCGAGGCAGCTCAGCCGTACACGATCGACTTCGACAACCAGGATCCCGGCCAGCTCCACAACGTGAACGTGTACACCGAGGAGGGCGGCGAGCCCCTGCTGATGCCCCCGAGCGAGGGAGTGATCACCGGCCCGGACCAGATCACATACAACGGCGATCCGATCGAGGAGCCGGGCGACTACCTCTTCCAGTGCGACGTCCACCCGACCACCATGACCGGCACGTTCGTCGTGGCCCCCGGAGCGGGAGGTGAGACTGGCGGAGGAGCCGGCGGGGGCGGAGGAGCCGGCGGCGGCGGGGGCAGCTAGGCCTCGACCTCGGTTTCACCGCCCATCGCCGATCCCGTTTTTCAGCGGACGTTCACCCTGGAGGCGTTCACCGGCGAACGGGTTCCGTACAATGAAGGTCAGCGTCCACGTTGAGCGAAGTGCCGAGACCCGATCCGGCCGGCGTCCCCGATGCTCCGGGGGCGTACCTGTTCCGTGACCCCGACGGCCGCGTGATCTACGTCGGCAAGGCCAAGTCCCTCCGGAAGCGCCTACCGTCGTACTGGTCGCAGCCGCTCCATCCCCGGACGGAGGCCATGGTCACCGCGGCGGACCGGGTCGAATGGATCGTGGCCTCCGGTGAGGTCGATGCCCTCCATCTGGAGTACAACCTGATCCAGGAGCATCGGCCCCGCTTCAACGTCCGGTACCGCGACGACAAGTCCTATCCGTACCTGGCCATCACGGTGGCCGAGCGATGGCCCCGGGCCATGGTGACCCGGTCCAAGCGCCGGAAAGGGGTTCGGTTCTTCGGACCGTACGCACACGCCTATGCGATCCGGGACACCCTCGACTCCCTGACCCGAGTGTTTCCCGTCCGGACGTGCTCCAACGGGTTCTTCGACCAGCGACGGCGAGCCGGCCGTCCCTGCCTCTACTACGACATCGGGCGGTGCGCGGGTCCCTGCGTTCCCCAGAAGACCGGCGTGACCGACGAATCCTACGGGACGCTGGTCCGCCGGCTGATCGACTTCCTGGGCGGCAACCACCGTCCGATCCTGCGGGAGCTGGAGCGGGAGATGGGTCTGGCCAGCGCGGCGGAGGAGTACGAGAAGGCCGCCCGGTTCAGGGACCGCCTGACCGCCGCACGGAAGGCCATCGAGACGCAGGAGATGGTCCTGTCTCCCTCAGAGAATCTGGATGTGATCGGGCTGGCCGAGGACGACCTGGAGGCGGCCTTCCAGGCGTTCTTCGTCCGGCGGGGGCGAGTGACCGGCCGCAAGGGCTGGGTGGTCGACCGGGTGGAGGACCTGGACACGCCGGGACTGGTGTCCTCGTTCCTCCGGGAGCTGTACATGGACCGGGAGGAGGTCCCCCCGGCCGTCCTCGTCCCGGCCTGGCCCCTCGACCGGCCGCTGTTGGAGGAGTGGCTGGCCGCTCGACGGGGCGGACCGGTCCGGATCAAGGTCCCCGCCCGGGGGGACAAGCGGCGGCTCCTTCAGGTGGTCACCACGAACGCCAAGGAGGCATTCACCCGGCACAAGCTGAAGCGGGCCTCGGACTTCGCCTCCAGGTCGCGAGCCCTGACCGAGCTCGGCGAGGTCCTCGGTCTGGGAGATCCTCCACTCCGGATCGAGTGCTATGACGTGTCCAACCTCGGGCCGGCGTCGGTGGTGGGGTCGATGGTGGTGTTCGAGGACGGGCTGCCGAAGCGGTCGGATTACCGCCGGTTCGAGATCAAGGGCGTGCCCGGCCAAGACGACTTCGCCTCGATGGAGGAGTTGCTTCGACGGCGCTTCGCCCGGTATCTGAGGGAACGGGAGGAGCCCGCCGGCACACGCCGCCGTTTCGCCTATCCGCCGTCCCTGGTCGTGGTGGACGGTGGGCGGGGGCAGCTGGGGGTTGCCCTTCGAGTGCTGGATGACCTCGGCCTGGACATCCCCGCGGCCGGCCTGGCCAAGCGGCTGGAGGAGGTCTATCTTCCCGGTCAGCCGGAGCCGCTTCGGATCCCTCGGGGGTCCGAGTCGTTGTTCCTCCTTCAGCACATCCGGGACGAGGCTCACCGGTTCGCCGTGGAGTACCACCGGAAGAAGCGGGAACGGCGAGCCATGGCCTCGCCCCTCGACGACATCCCCGGGATCGGTCCCGTCCGGAAGCGGGCCCTGCTTCGCCGGTTCGGGTCCCTGCAGCGACTGAGACGTGCGTCGCATGAGGAGATCGCCTCGACCCCGGGGATCGGCTCGGCCCTGGCC
>DASQTB010000060.1:0-2681 GCA_035642095.1 Actinomycetota bacterium
GGGGTAGGCATCCCCGGCGGCCTGATCGTCGTCGCCGTGGCCATCCTCGTCCTCGGGCTGGTGATCGGGTTCTTCATCGGCCGGGCCGGAGACGATGGGCCGTCGGCCCGCCGCGACCGGACGAAGCAGGGCGGAGGCGGCGGTGGCGGGGGCGGCCAGGGAATGCAGAAGGGTGGCGGCGGTGGCGGGGGGAACCAGGGCAACCGCGGTCGGGGTCGACGGACTCCACGGGCGTGCCGCGAGGCGATCACGCTGTCCCAGCAGGTCGTCGGGACCCAGAACCAGCTCCTGACGAATCGGGGCCAGCTCGCCGCGGCGGTCCTGGCGGACGACACGGGACGGATCGACCTGCTGAACGCCCAGTCGGACGAGCTGCTGGCCCGGATCGCTTCCCTCCAGCAGGAGCTAGACGGCCAGATCCGGCGGTGCCTGTAGCTCCGAGCCGCTACCTGACCAACCGGCGTCGGAGCAGGTTGAGGGGCAGGACGAACAGCAGCCCGGTGAGGGTGACGATCCACGCCCCGGCCAGCAGCGCGGCCGCCACGTCCCCGGTCAGGGTGATGGCTCGCATCAGGTTGACCGCGTGGTGGAGCGGCATGAACCAGGCCAGGACCTGAGCCCAGCCGGGCAGGCGATCCAGCGGGAAGAAGATCCCCGAGAACAGGAACATCGGGGTGATGAACAGCGTCCAGTAGTACGTGAAGTAGTCGATCAGGGGGATGATCGCGGTGAACGTCAGCCCGATCACCGAGAACATCAGGCCGATCAGGGTGATGGCGATGGGCGAGGCGATCACTAGCGGCGTGTGGACCACGCCGAACGCCGCGGCGATCAGCACGAACACCTGGCCGTAGATCAGCGCTCGGGTGGTTCCCCACAGAAGCTCGCCCAGGCCGATGTCCTCGATCGAAAGGGGCGTGGCCATGGCCGCGTCGTAGATCTTGCCGAACTGCATCTTCACGAAGCAATTGAAGGTGACCTCGAAGGACGTGCCGAACATGGCCGCCGTGGCCGCCAGTCCGGGGGCGATGTAGTCGACGTAGTCGAAGCCCAAGATCCGGTCGCCCAGATACGCTCCCAGGCCGAGACCCATGGCCAGCAGGTAGAAGAACGGCTCGAAGAAGTTCGGCAGGATGTTGATCCGGTACGTCCGGCGGTAGATGGAGGCGTTCCGCTCCCACAGGTGCCAGGCCGAGGGGAGGCTCACGTCGGGGACCCGCAGGATGGCGGTGCCGGCGACCCGCCCGGTCGCCGGGGTCGGGGTCGCGGAGGCGCTCACTCCAGCAGCCCCCGCCCGGTGAGCTGGAGGAACACGTCCTCCAGGGTGGCCCCGCGGAGCCAGACGGACCCGGGATCGGACACGATCCCCCGGACCTTGGCCAGCATCGAATCGCCGTCCCCCGTGTAGATCAGCCACCGGTCGGCCAGCCGCTCCAGCCGGTCTGCATGCTCCTCCAACCCCCGGAGCGCGGGGACGGCCTCCTCGGACGGCTCGAACACCTCGATCACCTGGGGTGAGATCTCCCGGGCCACCAGGTCGCGGGGAGGTCCCTCGACCAGGATCCGTCCCTCGTGCATGATCACCAGCCGGTCGCACAGCTGGGCCGCCTCGTCCATGTAGTGCGTGGTCAGCACGAGCGTCACGCCCTGCCGCTTCAGGGAGCGGAGCTTCTCCCACACCAGGTGGCGGGCCTGTGGGTCGAGCCCGGTGGTGGGCTCATCCAGGATCAGCACGTCCGGCTCGTTGATCAGGGCTCGGGCGACCAGCAGCCGGCGCTTCATCCCTCCGGAGAGCCGGTCGATGCGCCAGTCCTTCTTGTCGGTGAGGGCCACGAACCCGAGCAGCTCTTCGGCGGCAGGCCGGGCCACCTTCCGGGGGATGTCGAAGTACCGGGCGTAGATCAGGAGGTTGTCGATCACGGACACCTCCTCATCAAGGTTGTTCTCCTGAGGGACGACGCCCATCCGCCGTTTGATGTCCCGGCCTCGGTCGACCGGCATCCCCAGCACGGTGAGATCGCCTCCAGACGGCGGCCACGTGCACGAGATCATGCGCATGGTCGTGGTCTTGCCGGCGCCGTTCGGTCCCAGGAACCCGAAGCACTCGCGTTCCCCGACGGTGAAGTCGATGCCCCGGACGGCCTCGAGGTCCCCGAACCGTTTGATCAGCCCGCGCGCGACGACCACGGAGGAACGAAGGGGATCCCCGGCCATACGGGCCGAGTCTACAACCGCGGTGTGGGGACGGTGGCTCGCTCCAGCACCGCGCCGCTGAGAACCTCCGGGAGAGGTTCCACGCCGAGGCCGGGCCCGGTCGGCACCACCATGGTGCCGTCGGGCTCCACCACGAACGGTTCCGTCAGGTCGCGCTCGAAGTAGCGATCCGACCCGCTGGTATCACCGGGGAGGGTGAACCCCGGCAGGGCGGCAAGGGCCACGTTGGCCGCCCGCCCGATGCCGGTCTCGAGCATCCCCCCGCACCACAGCGGCACGCCGGCGGCCAGGGCCACGTCCTGGATCCGGAGGGTTTCGGTGAGACCGCCGACCCGGCCGAGCTTCACGTTGATGATCCGGCACGCTCCCAGCTCGATCGCGGTTCGCGCCACCGCCGCGGAGGTGATGGTCTCGTCCAGGCAGACCGGGGTGGCCATCCGTTGCTGGAGGCGGATGTGTCCGAGGAG
>DASQTB010000061.1:0-4384 GCA_035642095.1 Actinomycetota bacterium
CGATCGATCCCGGTAGCCCCCTGAACCCCGCGCGAGCCGAGCACCGGGCCGAGCACCTCGACGAGATCGAAGCCGCTCTGAGGTCCACCCCCAGCGATGTAGATCGTCGATGACTCCGCCCAGGCCTGGCCAGCCGAGGCATCTCTCCGCGGAGGAGCTGGCAAATGAGACGGGGGCTCCGCGCGACCGCCTCCAGTGGATGACCGAGATCGGCATCCTGAAGCCTCCCCATCCGGGAGAGTTCCGGTCCGGCGACGTATTGAGGGTGAAGCTCGTATCGGGCCTCCTGGAAGCGGGGTTCACCACGCAGCAGATCGAGTGGGCGGTGAACGAGGGACACCTCAACCTCGATCGCGTCGACGAGTACCAGGTCGTGGAGCGGGGTCCTCGGTCCACACGACCCTTCGCCGATTTCATCGGCACGGCCGGCCCGCAGGGCTCGCTGCTCCCCTCGGTGTACTCGGCGCTGGGCCTGCCCCAGCCCGATCCCTCGCAGCCGATCTCCACGGATGAGGAGGAGCGGCTCCAGCGGTTCCTCGAGGGATGGGGCCTTGCCGGAAGCGACGAGACCCTGCTGCGGGCGGCCCGACTCGTCGCCGAAGGGACCCGACTGGCCACGCAGGGATGGGGCGACCTGTTCAATGAGCAGGTCGTGGCTCCAACCCGAGAGCGCCTCTTCCGGGGAGAGCTCGAACGGTTCCCCGACGAGGCACGGGTGGCGAACGCCACCCTGCTTCGCCTGCTGCCTCGGATGGTGGAGTGGCTGATCCAGCGGTACAACGAGCAGCGAACCGTGGCCAGCATCGTGGAGGGGTTCGAGGGGTTCTTCGCGTCCCGGGGGATGGAAGCTCCCCGGACGCGGACGGTTCCGCCGGCGGTCGTGTTCGTCGACCTCTCCGGATACACCCGGCTGACGGAAGAGCGGGGGGACGAAGCGGCGGTTGGGTACGCCACGACCCTCCAGCGAGAGGCGGAAGCCGTGGCGACCTCGAACGACGGGCGCCTGGTGAAGCTCCTCGGCGACGGGGTCATGCTCAGGTTCCCGGATGCCGAGCGGGGGTTGAGGGCCGCCCTCGTACTGGTCCAGAGCCTGAGCGTCGAAGGCGGTCTCCCCGCCCACGCAGGCGTCCACGCCGGCCCCGTGATCGAGCGGGACCTCGACCTGTTCGGGCGAACGGTCAACCTGGCCTCCCGCATCGCGGAGGCCGCCGGGCCTGGCGAGGTGCTGGCCAGCCAGGTGGTGGCGGAGACGGTCGCCGATCCGGCCCTGCGGTTCGAGCCAACCCAGGCTGCTCAACTGAAGGGGATCGCCGACACCGTCGCGCTCTATCGGGTGACGGCCGACGGAGACGGCCGATGAGTTCTCCCCGGCGGATCGGTCTCAATCGACAGAAGACACGGACGGGAGGCCCGCCTGGAAGGTCCACAGAGATCGCGACGCCGAGAGATGTACCCGGCTTCCGATCCGAGCGACATCGTGATGGTCATCGACGGCCCGACCGCTCCCGCCGACATCGATGGGCTGTGCGAGTGCCTCCGCCGAGAGCTGGAAGCCCGGCCCATCGAGCGGATCCTGTGCGACGTCGGCGCGCTCATCGACCCGGATCTCGCCACGGTCGATGCCCTGGCCCGGCTCCAGCTCACCGCTCGGCGGCTGGGGTACGGGATCAGGCTGCTTGGAGCGCGCGGCGAGCTGCTGGAGCTGCTCGCCCTGTGCGGGCTGGATGAGGTCGTCTCGCTGCCGGAGGCGCTACCGCTCGAGCCGAGGGGGCAGGCCGAACAGCGGGAACCATCGCCCCGTGTCGAGGAAGAAGGTGATCCCGGTGATCCGGTCTCCTGACACCTCGAGGACCTGGAGCGACCAGGGCTCGCGGCCGCTGCCGGAGGGGTCCGGCTTGTACTGTCCGAAGGCTGACGATCCGTTGGCCGCCGTGGGAAGCAGCCGGGAATCCCGACACCCGATGCCGGGCCCCAGGCACCACCGCCGGATGTCGTGGTGGCTCCGCAGCCATAGCTCGTAGGGCGGCATCGACCACGTGGCGTCCTCGCGCAAGAGTGCGGTCAACGCGTTCATGTCGTACCGCTCGAAGGCGTCCACGTAGCGGGCCAGGAGCTCCCGCTGGGTCTCGTCCACCGGCTGCGAGGGGCGGTCACCGGTGACGCCCTTCGCGGCGAGCCCCGCACGAGCTCGCTGGAGGGCGCTATTGACGGATGGGATCGAGGTCTCGAGCAGCTCCGCGACCTCGGCGGCCTTCCACCCCAGGACCTGTCGGAGGATCAGCACCGCTCGCTGCCGGGGGGGAAGGTGCTGGAGCGCGGCGACGAACGCGAGGCGGATCGACTCGCGCGACTCCGCCACCTCCGCGGGGTCGGCGGGCAGCACCCGGCCATCGGGGATCGGCTCGATCCACGCCTCCTCCGGCAGCCCGTCCCCTAGAGGGGCATCGGCCGTCCGGGCCGGTCCGAGGTCCATGGGCCGGGCCCGGCGCTGCCTTCCGCTCAGCATGTCCAGGCATACATTGGTGAGGATGCGATACAGCCACGTTCGCAGCGCCGCCCGGCCCTCGAAGCGGTCGACGCTCCGCCACGCCCGCAGCAGCGTCTCCTGCACGGCGTCCTCCGCCTCGAACGCCGACCCCAGCATCCGGTAGGCGTAGGCGGTCAGCTCGGTCCGATGCCCCTCGAGGACTCGCTCCAGTTCCGGGGAACCCCGCCGGGGAGGTCTCCGATCTGTATCCTTCGTCGGCGCCGTCTCAGTCATCGGCTCGAACCTCCGGCCGATCGGGCATGAGGGCCCATCATAGGTGAGGAACCGAGAGCCCAATCACTCTGTTCCCGGGTGCCCCCACGGCGACCGATGAGTCGCCGGGCCCCTATCCGTCGAACCCAGAGAAGGATGAACATACCCCGGGGTGCCGCCGGATGACCCCACGGCCCGGCAGGACCTGAACGAGCCAGAGAGGAACCAAAGATGGATACGAACCGAGTCTCGATCAAGCAGATCCGGTCCGACCTGAGCGGCCGGGTGATCGGCCCGGATGATCCCGAGTATGACGAGGCCCGCACGCTCTTCTACGGGGGGTTCGACCACCGCCCCGCGGCCATCGTCCGGGTAGCGAACGAGGAGGACGTCTCCAGGGTCATCACGCTGGCCCGGGACGCCGGGCTGGAGCTCGCCGTCCGCAGCGGCGGTCACAGCCTGGCCGGCCACAGCGTGTCCGACGGGGGCATCGTGCTCGACCTGTCGGACATGAAGGCTCTGGACATCGACTCCCCGGCACGCACCGCATGGGCCCAGACGGGGTTGACCGCGGGCGAGTACACGGCCGCGGCGGCCCCTCACGGCCTGGGAACCGGATTCGGCGATACCGGCTCGGTCGGTATCGGCGGGATCACCCTGGGCGGAGGGATCGGCTACCTCGTCCGGAAGCACGGCCTCACCATCGACGACCTGCTGGCCGCCGATGTCGTGACCGCCGACGGCCGGCTCCTCCGAGTGGACCCGGAGACGCACCCCGACCTCTTCTGGGCGATCCGCGGCGGTGGCGGCAACTTCGGCGTGGCCACCCGGTTCCGGTTCCGCCTGCACGAAGTCGGCACCGTCGTCGGGGGCATGCTGATCCTGCCGGCGACGCCCGAGGTCATCGCCTCCTTCATCGCCGAGGCGGAGGCGGCACCGGAGGAGCTCTCGACGATCGCCAACGTCATGCCGGCACCGCCGATGCCCTTCGTGCCCGAGGAGCACCACGGTGAGCTCGTCGTGTTCGCGCTGCTGATGCACGCCGGGGCGGTAGAGGCCGGTGAGCGGGCCGTTGCGCCGTTCCGGGCGCTGGCCACGCCGATCGCAGACCTGGTGAAGCCGATGCCTTACCCGGAGATCTATCCGCCGGAGGACGAGGAATACCACCCCACCGCCGTGGCCCGCACCATGTTCGTCGACGCGATCGACCACGACGTGGCCGAGACGATCTACGAGTACCTGCGGACCTCCGACGCCACGATGCGGGTCGCCCAGCTCCGGGTGCTCGGCGGAGCGATGGCCCGCGTACCCGTCGAGGCCACGGCGTTCGCGCACCGCCGGAGCCGGATCATGGTGAACGTGGCCGCCTTTTACGAGGGCCCCGAGGACCGGCCCCTCCGCGAGGCCTGGGTCTCCGACTTCGCGGCGGCCCTGGACCAGGGAGACACCGGCGCGTACGTCGGCTTCCTCGCCGACGAGGGCGAGGAGAGGGTCCGGGCCGCCTATCCGGGGTCCACCTGGGACCGGCTGGCGGCGGTCAAGGCGAAGTACGACCCGACCAACCTGTTCCGGCTCAACCAGAACATCCCGCCCGCGACCGGGACGGAAGCGTCGTGAGCTCCGATCCCGGACGGGACCTGGCGG
>DASQTB010000062.1:0-17525 GCA_035642095.1 Actinomycetota bacterium
GCGGCACGAGGCGCTCGCGGCCAGGATCGGGGCCATCCGGAGCGCCCTGTCGGTCCTTCCCGACCTGGAGCGGGAGCGGGCCGAGCTCGGTGACACGGCCGAGCGGTTGTCGACCGGGCGCCGTCTCCACGAGGCGGTGGAGGAGGCCAAGGACCGGGAGACGGAGCTCGACGGTCTCCTCTCCGTGGACGCCGAGGCAGCGGTGGCCGGGCTCGACGCGGCGCAGCGCGCCGTGGAGGCCGCCCGACGCTCGGCCACCCGGGCGGAGGCCGCCCAGGAGACGGCGCAGATCGCGCTGGCCGAGGCGCAGGAGACGTTGGTTCGGGCGGGGGACGCGGATCCGGCGCAACCCTGCCCCACGTGCGGTCGTCCCCTGGGCGAGGACTTCGAGGAATACGTGGCCCACTGCCGCCGGAGCGTGCGGGCCGCCGAGCGGAAGGCGCGATCGACGGCGCAGAAGGCGGTCCACGCCGGTGCCGTCCTGGAGGAGGCTGAGCGCCGGTACCGCGAGGCCGGGGCCGTGAACGAGCAGGCCCGCCAGGCGATCGAGCGGCGGTCCCGGATCGAGGAACAAGTCGCCTCGCTCCGGAGCAGGAGGGATCGCTTGGCCCAGGCGTTCGGGGGCGTCCTGGTCGACCTCGACCGGCTGGTGGCCGATGCTGCCCGGGCCACCGAGCTGGACGGTCGTCTGGCCGCCCTGGCGGCGGATCGGAGCCGGCTGGCCGACGCCGAGGCGGACCTCGTGGCCGCCGGCGACGCTCTGGAGAGCGCCGGCGGACGGCTGGCTGCGCTGGCCGAGGAGGAAGGCGGGCTCGGGTTCGACATCGAGGAACACGAACGGCGCCGGAAGGAGCACGGGGAAGCGGAGCGGCTCCTGGATCAGGCCCGGGGAGAGGAGCGACAGGCCTCCGATCGATCGAAGGAGGCGTCCAGCCTGGTCGGAGAGCTCAGGGGGAAGATCGACAACGTGAAGGAGATCGCGGCCCGCGTCTCCGCTCTTCGAGACGAAGCTCGGCTGCTCGACCGAGTGTCCGGCCTGCTGGAGGGGTTCCGGACGTTCCTGTACGGCCGGATCATGCCCCAAGTCTCACGCGACGCGGAGGCCCTGTTCCGGGAGCTGACGAACCATGAGTACGAGGACCTCCGGGTGGACGAGGAGACCCTGGCCATCCAGATCGCGGACGCCGGTCAATACTTCGGTGTCGAACGGTTCTCCGGCTCGGAGAGCGATCTGGCCAACCTGGCGCTGCGGGTGGCCATCTCCCACCACCTGTCTCGGATGGCCGGCGCCGACGTCGGGATGATGGTCCTCGACGAGGTCCTCGGCGCGCTCGATGCGGAACGCAAGGACCTGTTCGTTCAGACGATCGGCCGGCTCTCCGGCCGATTCCACCAGCTCTTCGTCATCACCCACGCCGAGCAGGTCAAGGATCACTTCCCGGCCTCGGTCGAGGTCCGGAAGGTCGGCCGCCGCCGTAGCGCCGCGGCCCTGATCTGAGCTCACCCTCCAGGGACGATCGCCCGCCAGACGATCTGCCACCCGGTGTTCGTTCGGACGAGGGCGAACGCCTCGTGTCCAGACTCGGAGAGCCGTTCGCCGTCCAGGGCGTACGTCATCTCCCACCGGCCGGTGGCCACCGCGGTCCCGTTCCAGACGCGGACCGTCGGCTCTGACAGCCGAGACTCCTCGACCGTCGCCTGCCGAACGAAGTCCTGGTAGGTCCTCACGCAGGCCGCCCGACCCCGAGCCATCTCCTGCACCCCCAGGACCACGATGCTCGCGTCGTCATGCCACAGCGACCCCATCGCTTCGGGGAACTCCTCCGGCGGGTGATGCAGCCAGGCCTGGGTGACCCGGGCCAGGACCGACCGAACCTCGTCCTCCTCGCTCACCGTCGATCCCCTCGTTCCCCCAGCACCCAGGCGAGGTACGAGGCGACCTCACTGGGCGTCGTCCCCTTCCCGAAGATCCGGTCGTACCCGAGCTCCTGCGCCATGGAGGGGTCGAACCGCGGTCCTCCGGCGATCATCAGGAACCGGCCTCGCATCCCGCGACGCTCGATCTCGGCGGCGAACGCTCGGAGGTGGTGGATGTGGGCGTCTCGCTGGGTGACCACCTGGCTCACCAGGACGGCGTCGGCTTCCTCCATCACCGCCCGTTCCACCAGCGCGGCCGGATCGACCTGGGACCGCATGTTGATCACCCGGAACGCACCGTAGGATTCGAGTCCCTTGTCACCGGCCCAGCCCTTGACGGAGAGGATGGCGTCCAGGCCGACGGTGTGCGCGTCCGTCCCCAGGGAGGCGCCCACCACAACGGCCCGCCGCCCGAGGGCCTGCCTGACCCGCCGATCGACTTCCCGGTGGTTGAGGATCGGGTAGGGACGCTCCTCGACCTGGAGGGTGTCGAGATCGACCACGTGATCGACGGACCCGTACACGATGAAGAACGTGAACGCCGGCCCCATGGCCTTGTGGTGGACGACCATCGGTTCCGCCATCCCCATCTGGCGGGCCAGGTCGCGGGCCGCCGCCTCCGCCCGGGCGTTCGACGGCACCGGCAACGTGAAGGACAGCTGGACCTTGCCGTCGTCGGTGTCGTCGCCGTAGGGCCGGACCAATCCCCACGACGCGGCCTCCACCGGGGCAGCGCTCACGTCGCGGGAGACCTCGCCGGCGTGACGCTTCGGCCGGTTCAAGGCTGGGCCCTCCGGCCTCGGTCCCACAGCTCCAGGAATGGGTTGAAGTAGTCCTCTGCGGTCTCGATCACGCCGTCCAGGCCATGACCGCCATCCGGACGTCGCGAGGTGTCGGCGAACTCCGCGGCGTGGATCGCCTCGAACATCCCGTCCTCTTCCACTCGCCGAAGGAGACCGACGGTCTCCTCCAGCACCCGCATCGCCCGCTCCCGGATCCGCCCGTCCTTCGGTGGCCACCACTCGTCGGCCACGTGCTTCGCCGTGTTGACCATGTATTTGGCGTTCTCTACCGCAAGGTCCCGATCGGCCAACCAGGGGGTGTGGATGCCCTCGGTCATCATCCCGATCAACAGGATCTCCTGCTGGGTCAGCACCCCGGTGAGGTGGAACATGCCATCCAGGAGATAGCCTTGGAAGACGTTGCCGGTCATGTGCTTGGTCGGCGGCATGTACTTGAGAGGCGCCTCGGGGAACAGCTCCCGGACGAGCTGGGCGTGGGCCAGCTCCAGGAGCCACTGGTCGGGGACGTCGGGATCAATCTCGAAGGCATGGCCCAGGCCGAGCTGCCAGGGCTCCAGGCCCGCGTCGAGGCCGAACCGTTCGTTGATCAGCTGTGAGGCGACGACCGTATGCGCTTCGTCGATGGCGTCCGCCGTGGTCAGGTAGTTGTCCTCGCCGGTGTTGATGATGATCCCGGCCCGAGCGTGGATCATCCGGCTGAAACGCTGATCGATGAAGGTGCGCTTCATGTTGATGTCCCGGAAGATGATCCCGTACATGCAGTCGTTCAGCATCATGTCGAGCCGTTCCAACGCGGCCAGCGCCGCGATCTCCGGCATGCACAGGCCGCTGGCGTAGTTCGTCAGTCGGACGTACCGGCCGACCTCCTCGCCCACCTCGTCCAGCGCCGCCCGCATGAGCCGGAAGTTCTCGCCCGTCGCGTACGTGCCGGCGTACCCCTCCGTGGTGGCGCCCTGAGGCACGAAGTCGAGGAGGGATTGGCCGGTCGATCGGATCACGGCCACGATGTCGGTCCCGGCCCGGGCGGCGGCCTGGGCCTGGGGGATGTCCTCGTGGATGTTCCCCGTGGCCACGATCAGGTAGATCCACGGCTTCTCCGGATCGCCCAGGCGGCGGGTCAGCTCGTCCCGCTCCCGGCGCCGCCCCAGGATCCGGCTATCGGCGTCCCGGGCCGCCTCCTCCGCCGCCTCCCGGGCCTCGGAAGGGTCGTCCGGCCATCGGAACCGGGCCTCGCCGCTCACCACCCGCCGGGCCACCTCGGTGATCGACAGCCCGTCCCGGATCATCAGGTCGAACACCGGGATGGCCACCCCCCGATCGAGTCCAACCTGTCTCCGAACGGTATCGGCGACCAGGTTGGCGAAGGGCCGGGCGTCGACCCCCTGCCCGACAGCTCCGTCGAGCCCACACATCCTGAGCACGGCTCGCTCGATGGCCACGGTGGTGTGCCGCTCGATGAGTTCCTCGACCGGCCGGCAGACCTGCCGGGCGAGCTCGCGGGCCTCGGCCGCGACCCCCTCATCGAGTTCCAGCTTCTTCACCGCGCCGAGTGTAGACGTTCGGCCTGAGGCTGGTTCGCCGAACATGATCCGGTCGATCTGTCGTTCGCCGGATGTCATCCGGTATGCTCCGCCTGGTCTCCGTCCGGAGGAGGTTCCGAGCAACGCATGCCCCTTCCCACGTATGACGCGGTGATCATCGGCGGTGGCCACAACGGTCTCGTCTCGGCGGCCTATCTGGCCCGGGCGGGGTTGAGGACGCTCGTCCTGGAACGCCGCCACATCGTCGGCGGGGCCGCGGTCACGGAAGAGGTCTTTCCGGGGTTCCGGTACTCGGTGGCCTCTTACGTGGTGTCTCTCCTCCGTCCGGAGATCATCCGGGACCTGGATCTGTCGAGGCACGGTTTCGAGCTCCTGCCGCTCGATGGCACGTTCACGCCCCTGGAAGGTGATCACCTGTGGCGGACCAACGACCACGGTCGGACCTTGCGGGAGCTGCGGCGGTGGTCGGCCGCCGACGCCGAGGCGTACGAGGAGTACGGCCGGCTGATGGTCGACATGGCCCGGTTCATCAAGCCGGTCCTGTCGCTGGTCCCGCCCGACCCGGGACGGATCGACGTCCGGGAATGGCTGCCGCTCCTGGGTCTGCTGCGGGACTTCCGCGACCTCCCCCAGCGTCATCAGGGCACGTTCGTCCAGCTCATGACGATGAGCGCGGTCGACTTCCTGTCGCGCTGGTTCGAGACCGATCCCCTGATCGCCACGATGGCGGCCTCCGGGATCATCGGCACGTTCCAGGGCATCCGCTCCCCCGGCACGGCCTACGTCCTCCTCCATCACTACATGGGCGAGATCGACGGCGCCTTCCGGGCCTGGGGGATCCCCCGTGGCGGGACAGGAGGTGTCAGCGAGGCGATCGCCTCGGCTGCCCGTTCGTTCGGCGCCGAGATCCGATGCGCTGCGCCCGTCACCCGGATCCTGGCCCAGGGCGGTCGGGCCACCGGGGTGGTGCTGGACTCGGGCGAGGAGATTGAGTCGAGGGTCGTCCTGTCGAGCGCCGATGCCAAGGTCACGTTCCTCGACCTCTTACCGCCGGGCACGATCGATCCGGCGATGGAGGCCGCGGTGCGCCGGTACAAGTTCCGTGGCTCGTCCGGAAAGGTGAACCTGGCCCTCGACGCCCTCCCCGATTTCCCATCGCTTCCCGGCCCAGGCGAGCACCTTCGGGGGGCGATCAGCATCTCGCCCTCGGTCGAGTGGATGGAGCGAGCGTACGACGACGCCAAGTACGGACGGTTCTCCCGCCGGCCGTACGTCGACGTGGTGATCCCGACGCTGGTCGATCCGTCGCTCGCTCCGCCCGGCAAGCACGTCATGTCCTGCTTCGTCCAGTACGCGCCGTATCACCTGGAGGACGGCGAATGGGACGACGCCACCAGGGAAGCGTTCGGGGATACGGTGGTCGAAACCCTGGCCACGTTCGCCCCCAACCTGCCGAGCCTCATCCTCCACCGGCAGGTCCTTTCACCGAAGGACATCGAGGAGCACTTCGGCCTGACCGAGGGGAACATCTTCCAGGGCGAGCTCTCTCTGGAACAGCTGTTCTGGGCCCGCCCCGTGCCCGGCTGGTCGCGATACCGAACGCCCGTCCGGAACCTGTGGCTGTGCGGCTCCTCCGTCCATCCCGGCGGAGGGATCATGGGAGCGCCGGGACGTATCGCCGCCCTCGAGGTGCTGAGATCCGTGCGTCGGGGCCGCCGCCGCGGTCGCCGAGGAGCGGTGGCGTGATCCGAAAGGACGTCGTGGTCATCGGAGCGGGGCACAACGGCCTGGTCTGCGCGGCGGTCCTGGCTCGCTCGGGACTCGACGTGCTGGTGCTGGAGCGCCGGCGGCGGCCGGGCGGCGCGGCGGATACGGCGGAGATCGCACCGGGATTCCGGGGGCCGGCGGCGGCTCATACGGTTGGGAGGTTCGGGACCGGCCTGTACAGGACGCTCGGCCTGGCCGACCACGGCCTTCGGTTGATCGAGCCCTCGGTCCGGGCCTTCGTCCCCTCTCCCGACGGTGGGTCACTGACGCTCTGGGCAGACCCGCAGCGCACCGCCGAGGAGCTGCGGTTTCGGTCGCCCGGCGATGCGGCCGCGTATCCGAGGTTCGACCGAAAGCTCCGATCGCTGGCCAGCTTCGTGGCGTACCTCCACGCCATGACGCCACCCGACCCGACCGGGCCGTCCATGTCGGACGCTCTCGGCGGGCTCCGGCTCCTCCGGGGGCTCCGCCGGCTGGGCGGGGCGGGTAACACGCGGGAGGTCCTCAGGGTCCTTCCCATGGCCGTGGCCGACCTGGTCAAGGAGGCCTTCGAGACGGACGTTCTCCGCGGCGCCGTCGCCGCCCGCGGCGTCCAGTACACGGCCATGGGTCCCTGGTCCGCGGGAACGGTGGCGGTCCTCCTTTCGGATTCGGTTGGAGGCGGAGGCGCCGCGGGGCAGAGCACCCTGGCCGCAGGTGGACCGGGCGCGCTGGCGGAGGCCCTGGTGTCGGCGGCCCGAACGGCGGGAGCCGACATCCGGTGCGATACGGAGGTCGCCGCCCTGATGACGACGGGCGACCGGATCACGGGCGTTGCCGTGAGAGCCGGCGAGGAGATCGAAGCGAGGGCCGTTGTCTCGGGGGCCGATCCCAAGAGCACGCTCCTCGGGCTGGTCGATCCGGCCATCCTCGGCCCGACGATGGGCTGGCGGGCCTCGAACATCCGGGGCCCGGGCACTGTGGCCAAGGTCAACCTGGCCCTCGACGGCCCGCCTCCTTTCTCCGCAGAAGTGGAACGGCTTCGGGGCCGGGTCCTGTTCACCGCCGGGATCGACGACCTCGAATCCGCCTTCGACGCCTCGAAGTACGGACGGATCTCGGAGGCGCCCTACCTCGAGGCTACGATCCCCACCTTGTCGGACCCGACCCTCGCGCCGGAAGGCGGTCACGTGATGAGCGTCCTGGTCCAGTGGGCCCCGTACCACCTGTCCGAGGGGAACTGGGACGCGCGCCGGGACGAACTGGGCGATCTCGTGCTGAAGCGGATCGAGGAATCGGTGCCGGGGATCAGCGGCATGGTTCGCCACCGTCAGGTGCTGACGCCGCTTGATCTCGAACGGGACTACGGCCTGACGGAGGGGCACCCGCTGCACGCCGAGCCGGGGCTCGATCAGTTCTTCGCGTGGCGCCCGATGTACGGCTCCGGGCGCTACCGCCTGCCGCTCCGGGGCCTCTACCTGTGCGGGTCCGGCGCCCACCCGGGAGGTGGGATCACCGGGATCCCTGGGGCGAACGCGGCTCGGGAGGTCCTGTCGGATCTGAAGGGCGGCCGGTTGAGCTAGGCACGCTTGCGAGGCGGGTCGAAGAAGGGCAGCGGAACGACCCGGGCGCCGACCCTGCGTCGCCTCGCTTCGACCGTCCACTCGACCTCCAGAGCGGTTCCTTCGGGTTCGTGCGAGGCCAGGACCGATGCAAGGCCGATCGTGCGCTTGAGGGTCGGGCTCCATGTCGTGCTGGTGACTCTCCCCACCTGCCGGCCACCGTGGAACAGGGGCACGTGGGCCCGGGACGCCTCCGCCGGCATCTCGGGGACGAGCCCGACCGAGGTGACCACCCGCTCGATGTCGTCCCAGTCGATGTCCAGACCCACCAGACGACGGGGGGGACCACCGGCGTCGCGCTCGGCCTCGAGGGCTCTTCGTCCCACGAAGGCGCCCGCCTTCATGAAGCTGACGAATCGCCCCAGGACTCCGAGCTCGAACGGCGAGTACGTCTGCTCGGGGATGATGGCGTGACGGGAGCTCGTGTAGTCGACGTCGATCAGGATCAGGCCGGCCTCGATCCGGGCCACGTCGAGGGCGAGCATCCCCACCGGACGGGCCCCGTAGCTCCGGCCGACGTCGATCAGCCCATCCCACAGCTCGGTCGCTCGTGCCGCATCGACCCACAGCTCGTAGCCGAGGTCGCCGGTGTAGCCGGTCCGGGTGACGTCGAGCTCGAGCTTCCCGATCCGGGTGGCCCGCCGGCGGAAGTACCCCAGGTCGTCCCACCCTTCGTCCGTGAGCGCGGCCAGGAGGTCGCGAGAGCGCGGGCCCTGGAGGGCCAGGGCGGCGACCTGCTCGGTCACCTCATGGACGTCGACGTCCAGTCCACGGGTATTCATCCGGAGCCACCGGAGATTCGGCTCGGCGGCCGTCCACCGGAACCGCTGCTCGTCCAGGCGGGTGACCGTGCCGTCGTCGACGACCTTCCCGTCCTCATCGCACCACGAGGTGTAGACGACCTGGCCGACGGCGATCCTGGTGGCGTCCCGGGTGATGATCCGGTCCACCAATCGCTCCGCGTCCCGTCCGCCGACCAGATACTTGTAGAGTGGCGACACGTCGATCAGGGCCGCCGCCTCACGGATCGCGTTGTACTCGATGTCGTGGTGGTCGGCGTACGCGCTGGCCGCGAGGTAACCCGACCACTCCCTCCACTGCTGCTTCTGGTTCAGCGGGGCGGTGCGCTGGTGGAACGCGGTTCCGATGCTCAGTGGTCTGCTCCTCGGTCGCCGTACCCTACTGCGCCTCCGTCAGGCGGGGGTGGCCACCTCCCCCCGGAGGTCCGCCCGCCGGGCGCTGAGCTCCGAGAGCGCCATCGCCCCGAGGACCAAGGTGGCGCCCGCCCACTGGTGGGGCTCGAGCCGCTCCCCCAGCCACACGAACGAGATCGCCGCGGCGGAGACGGCCTCGCCGGCCAGGATGATGACCGCTCGGGTCGCCGTCACCACCTGCTGCCCGACGATCTGGATCGTGTAGGCCACCCCGGATCCGAGGAGGCCGGTGATGGCCAGCATCAGCCAGACCTCGCCGGTGTCGGGGGCCCGGAATCCGATCGGGATCAGCACGACGAGGTGGAACAGCGCGGTCGCCCCCATCTGGGCCAGGGATAGCAGCACGCTGTGGTGGCGCTCCCCGAAGTACTCCACCCCGACCACGTGCCCCGCCCAGGCCCCCGCCCCCGCCAACACCAGGAGGTCCCCGAAACGGATCCGGAGGTCGTCCAGGGCCGGGATGGACAGGAGGGCCATCCCCAGCACGGACACCGCGACCGCCATCCACGCCGCCCGGCCCGTGTGCCGCCGGAACAGGATCATTCCCAGGATCGGGGTGAACACGACATAGAGCCCGGTGATGAATCCGGCATTGGTGGCCGTCGTTCGGGCCAGTCCCTCGGTCTGGAGGACGTATCCCAGGAAGATCAGGGACCCGAGAAAGAGTCCCGGCCCGATCACCCTCCGGACCGAGGCCGCGGTGAGCTCCCGGCGGGCCACGAACGGCACGGCTACCAGGATCGTCAGGAATCCCAGCAGCCTGGTCCAGAACATGAACGGGAATACGCCGATGGCCTCCAGCCCGACCTTCGCCGCCGGGAACGTGGCCCCCCACAGGATCGGGGTGACGAACAGCAGGAGCCCGGGATCCATCCGCCGTCGAGGCATGGCGCGAAGCGTAGAGGATGGTTCCGCCCCCGGCTTCCACCGAGCCCGGTTTACCGGGCGTGCACCTCGCGTCCCCGGGAGACGGTGAGGACCGGTCGGACCGTCCGAGGATCCTCCACCACGAACGGATCGTCCTCGTACGCCGCGAAGTCCGCCGCCGCTCCCGGCTCGAGGCTGCCCTTCTTCTCGAGATGGGCCAGCCGGGCGGCACCCACGGTGCACAGGCGGATGGCCTGCTCCCGGTTCAGCCGTTGTTCCCGATCGTGGTGGTGCTCAAGGGCCCATACGGCCAGCATCGGATCGAGCGGGGTGACCGGCGTGTCCGAACCGCCGCCCACCTCGAGTCCCCGCTCCACCAGCGTCCTGAACGGATTCATGCCCGCCGCCCGCTCGGGGCCCAGGCGGCGTTCGTACATCCGCCCGGCCCCGCCCCACAGGGCATCGAAGGCCGGCTGGACTGAGATGGCCAACCCCAGCATGGCCGCCCGCTCCACCTGTCCGGGCGAGGCCATCTCGAAGTGCTCCAGGCGATGGCGGCGGGCGCGGAAGTGGCGTCGTTCCCTGCTCCCCAGCGAGCCGTAGACCCGCTCCCATACCCGGAGCGACTGCTCCACGGCGGCGTCGCCGATAACGTGCAGGCCGGACTGGAATCCTGCGAGGTGGGCGTTGTGCAGGAACTCGGCCAGCTCGTCGTCCTCGTAGGCCAGCTCGCCGGTACCCGCCGCGTCCTCGTACGGGGCCTGGAGGGCAGCGGTGCGGGCTCCGATCGATCCGTCGAGGAAGAGGTCCCCGCCGATCCGCGGATAGGAGAGGTCCATGACGTACGGGATGTCTCGGTCCGCGATGTACGTCACTAGATCGACGGGGAGGTCCTCCTGTTGATCCAACAAGACCTCGACGTCCCGCCGGCCCCGCTTGTCGGGGACGGCCATCTCGTGCACACAGGTGACGCCCCTCGATGCCGCCAGGGCCGCCGCCCGGAGCTGAGCATCCTGGATTCGGCGATCCGGCAACGATTCGAAGTACCACCGCTGGGCCCGGGCGTTTGCCTCGCCCCGGAGGACGCCCGTCGCCGAGCCGTCCTCCCCACGCTGAACTCCGGGCAGGCTCTCGGTCCCCGAGGCCAAGAGGAAGGCGGAGTTGGCCACGCTGATGTAGCCATCGGCCCGGACCAGGAGCACCGGTTCCCCGCAGATGAAGTCGAGCTCCTCACGGGTGGGGAGCTCGGGGGTGGGCCACCGGGTCTCGTCCATCCCCTGAACGAGCAGCGGCACCTCGGCGGACCGCAGCTGTCGGACCCGAGCCAGGGCCTCCTGCCGCGATGCGGCTGCGGACACATCCAGGCCGGACAAGCTCATGCCGGTACCGGAGAGGTGCACGTGGGCGTCGACGAACCCGGGAAGGATGGTCGTTCCCGGAAGGTGGACGGTTCGGTCGGCGGGGGGAGGCTCCCCGAGCCCGACCCGCTCGACGTGCCGCTCGTCGACGAGGAGCCACTCCCCCTCGGCGAACAGGGCCAGCGTGCGCACGCGGGACGCCCGGTAGAGCGTCTTCACGGGGGCACGATACGCCTACGCGGAGGTTGATTGGCGCCACCGGCGCGGTCGATCGATGAGCGAGCTGCCGCCGCCCGGCCAGATGAGCGCGGAGCACCCGGCTAGGCTCGTAGTCTTGGAGAGCGACCGGCACAACCCGAGGCGATCGAGCGCCTCGTCCAGCCGGTCGACGAGCTGCGCGGCGTGACGGTTCGATCGCACGCCGAGCAGATAGTCGTCGACCCACCGGAGGAAGGGGATGCCCTCCAGGGTCGCGTCCACAGGACGCAGCACGGCGTTCGCCATGATGGCCGAGCCGGGCGGTCCGATCGGAAGGCCGACATAGCCCTCACTCCCCCACCCTTCCAGTAGATCGGCCCCGTGCGAGGCAGCGGCGCGGTCGACCGAGGCGTCCAGGAGCGCCCGGTACAGGGCAGACGGATCGACCGACGGATAGAACGAGGTCACATCCGTCCTGACCAGGACCGGCGAACCGCGGCCGAGTCGACGGGCGGCTGTTCTGGCCACCGCCAGGGCCGGCTGCCATGGCGCCAGACGCCACGTTCCCCGGCCGATCACAGCCCGGTTGCCCAGGACGGCGGCGCTCAGCCGCGGTTCGACCGCCGCGGCGACCCGGCCGGCCAGATGGGTCCACCGAGCGTGATCCCGTCGAGACAGCCCGGCCATCCGGCGGATACCACCGCTTCGCTTCAGCTCCGAACGAGCGTCGATGGGATCGACCGAGAGCGCCACGTCTGCCTCCCCGGCCGGAGGGAGGCGCGGCCCCTGTGTTTGTACCCCGGCCGCTGCTGGGTCGGCCATCCCCCTTCCGGGGGGTCCGCGCCATCGGGCGGGGGACGCGGCCGGCCTACGACGTAGCGGCCAGCCGCTCGAGGAGGAGCGCCTCGGCCAGGCAGTTCTTGCGGAAGTCGTCGAGCAAGAGGCTCTCGTTGGCCCCGTGGGCCCGGCCATCCGGATCCTCCACCCCCCACAGGAGGATCTGGGCCTTCGGGTAAGCGTCGGCGAACGCCTTTACGAACGGGATGGTCCCGCCGGAACCGATCTCCACCGCATCGGCCCCCCACGCTTCCCTGAACGCCTGCCGGGCGCCGTCGAAGGCCGGCCCCCGAGTCTCGACGAGGAAGGGCCAGGCGGCGGCGCCCGACTCCACCCGGACCTGCGCGCCCCACGGCGCGTGCGTCTGCAGGTGCTCGACCAGGGAGGTCATGGCCCCGTCGGGGTCCTGGCCGGGGGCCAGCCGGAGGCTGACCTTGGCCCGGGCCACTGGGACCAGGACGTTGGCCGCCCCCTGGACCCGAGGGGCATCGATCCCGAGGACGGACACCGACGGGCGGGTCCACAGCCGCTCCGTCAGGGCGCCCTGGCCGATCTCTTGGAGGCCGTCGACGGCGCCCATCTCTCGGCGGAGGTCCTCATCGGTGAGATCAAGCGGATCGGTGGTCCCGCTGACCAGACCGGGAACGGCCACGTTCCCCCGCTCGTCGTGGAGCGTGGCCAGGAGGCGGCACAGCGAGGTGAGGGCGTCGGGAAAAACCCCTCCGTACATCCCGCTGTGAACGGCGTGGTCGAGGGTTCGGACCTCGACCTCGCAGTCGACCAGACCCCGCAGCTTGGTGGTCAGGCCCGGCACGCCGATCCGCCAATTGGTGACGTCCGCCAGGACGATCACATCCGCTCGAAGCTCGTCGCCGAACCGCTTCAGGAAGCGATCCAGGTTCGGCGACCCGACCTCCTCCTCCCCCTCCAGGAAGACCTTGACGCCGACCGGGGGCCGGCGGTCGTGGGCGAGCAACGCGGCCTGGTGCAGGGCGATCCCGGCTTTGTCGTCGCAGGAGCCCCGCCCGAACAGCCGTCCGTCCCGTTCGGTCGGCTCGAACGGCGGAGACGTCCACTCCTTCGCGTCGCCGGCGGGCTGGACGTCGTGGTGGGCGTATAGGAGCACTGTCGGCCCTCCGTCCGCTGGGGGCAGCTCCCCGAACACGGCCGGGGGGACCCGATCCATCTCCAGGAGACGCACGTCTCGGAGCCCCGTGGCCACAAGGATCTCCGCGCAGGCCTCGGCCGATCGCCGGACCGGCTCGGGGTCGAACCCGGGAAAGGCCACGGAGGGGATGCGAATGAGCCGCTCGAGATCGCCTCGGACGGTGGGAAACGCCTCGTGGATGGCGGAGCGGAGATCCTCGGTCACGCGGCGGAGGGTATCAGGCGGGGGCCGAGACCCGTCCGGTCCCCGAGGACACCTGCCGCCAGTACTCCCTCCCCTCCTCGTCCAGAGTCCGGACGGGGTCGTAGTAGGGATACCGGTGCCGCAGCGCATCGGGATCGTCGAACTCGATCCCGGTCCGGTAGTTCTTGGTCCAGTACGAGATGCCCCGCACCCGGTCGTACTCCTCCACCATGTGCGTCCATCGCTTCCCGACGAACGGCACGTCCACCACGATCCTCGGCGTGGCGAAGCCCGGCAGGTAGCCCATGATGGCCTGCTGGAGCTGCTGAGCCTCCCACACAGCGGTCCGCCAGTGCTCGGAGTTCGGGATCATGTCGCACACATAGAAGTAGTAAGGCATGACCTTGGCCTGGTCGAGCAGCGTGAGGCAGAGGTCCAGGAGTTCCTTGGGCGTGGTGTTCACACCGCGAAGGAGGACGCCCTGGTTCCGCACGTCCCGGAGCCCCGTCCCTAGCAGCGCCCGGGTGGCCCTGGCCACCAGGGGCGTTACCTGTCGCGCATGGTTGACGTGAGTATGGATGGCGATGTCGACGCCGCGCTCCCGCGCCGTTCGGGCCATCCGTTCGCAGGACTCGAGGACGTCGGCCTGGAGGAAGTGCTGAGGGATGCCCATCAGCCCCTTCGTGGCCAGACGGATGTCCCGGATGTTCTCGATCTCCAGGAGCCGCATCACGAAGTCCTCGAGCCGGCGGATCGGCACGTTGGCCATGTCGCCGCCGGAGACGACGACGTCCCGCACCGAGGGGGTGCGGCGGAGGTAGCCGAGCATGTGTTCCCACCGTTCGTTCTGCTTCTCCTCGAACCGGTACTTCAGGATCTGGGGCGTGTCGTTGCCCACAAGGTCCATGCGGGTGCAGTGCCCGCAGTACTGAGGACACGTGGCCAGGAGCTCTGCCAAGACCTTCGTCGGGTAGCGGTGGGTCAGACCCTCCACGGCCCACATGTCGGCCTCATGCAGCGAGTCGCGGGAGGCCATCGGATGTGACGGGAACTCAGGGTCGCGGTCGGAGTAGACGGGAAGCATGTACCGGCGGACGGGATCGGCCCACAGGTCGGTCTCGTCCATGGTGTTGAGCATCTGCGGGGGGATGAGCATCGACATGGTGGCCCGCTGACGCTGATCGCTCTCGAGGTCCTCCAAGAAGGCCTCGGTGGCCAGGTCTCCAAGCGCATCCTTGAGCTGACGGAGGTTCTTCACGGTGTGGGCTCGCTGCCATTGGGCGCTTTCCCACTGCTCCGGGGCCACGTCGCGATACCCGGGAAGGCGGCGCCAGTCGGGCTCGACGAATTCGCGGTCCAGCGGGTAGCGGAACGGCTGGTCGGCAGGGTGAGCGTGCGGGTCGCGGTGCCCTGGTCGCTCGGCGTTCATGGCTAGTCCCAGAACAGGATCCGTCACGGAGGCCATTCTAGAGGCAAATGTCCGGAGGAATCCGTCTCTCACCGAATTCGGTTCGGGAATCGGCCTCCAGGCCCGGGATCCGTGGCCAGAAGCCCGAAGAGGTAGCAGTCGTAGCCCGTCCGGCCCAGGGGGCAGCCCGCTCGGAGTCGGCCCTCGTTCCGGAATCCGAGCTTCTCGGCGACCCGCTGGCTGGCCACGTTCTCCACCCCCGCCCGGAGCTCGAGTCGATATAGGCCCAGGTCTCGGAAGCCGAAGTCCACCACGGCGGAGCCGGCCTCGGTGGCGTAGCCGCGGCCGCTCCGGTCCGTCCCGATCCAGTACCCCACCTCTCCCAGTCGGCGCTCGGCACCGTGAATCTCGATGCCCATCGCCCCGGCGATCCCGGCGTCGTCCCGGACGACAAACTGGTAGCTCATTCCGGCGTGCCACTGCCGTTCGGTATCCTCAGCGAAGTCCACCGTCGTGCCCAGGCTGGCCTCGGCGGCCCACCACATCCACCGCCGGAGCTCCTCCAGGGACCTCGCGGAGGCAGCCCACAGCTCTTCGCCGTGCCGAGCTTCGATCGGTTCCAGGACCAGGCGGTCGGTTCGCAGCGACGTCCGTTCGATCACGGACCGTACCGGTGTTCGAACAGCTTCCGCAGATCTGGGTGAGCCCGGATCATGTCGAGCGCAAAATCGGCATGGCCGGGCACGTACCCCGAGCCGATGATCAGGCCAACGTCCTTCCCGAGCCCCTCGGCCAGAAGCGCCGCTGCGGTGAACGAGGTGGCCAACGAGAAGAACAACACCGCGCCGCCGTCGCGGCACAGGAAGATTGAGGTCCCCTCCGTTCCCGGAACGTTGACGCAGTTGACCACGAGCTCCGCTACCCCGCGGCCGTGGCCGCCCCACATTTCGGTGGCCATCTCCAGCGATCCGACGGCGTCCCTGGCGTCGGCCACGAGCACCTCGTCGAACCCGAGCGCTCGCAGGTCTTGGGCCTCGTCCTCTGTGGGCACCAGGGTCGCAACCGAGCCCGACGTCTCCCGGGCCGCCGCCGCGGCCAGGAGCCCCGACTTTCCTCCGGCGCCGACGATCAGGGTCCGGGTGAGGGGTCGGGCCAGCCTCCGGACCTGGGCCGGGGCCCCGGCGACGTCCAGAACAGCCAGGCACAGGTGATCCGGCAGGTCCTCGGGAAGCCGGGCGTAAGCCGCGGTCTCGAACAGGATGGCCTGCCCGGTCACCGGTACCTGCTCGGAGTGGCCGTGCCACGCGGAGACGTCATCGAGCCGGAGCGGGGTCAGGGTCAGCGACACGAGGGTGGCGATCCTGTCCCCCGAACGAAGGTCGGACCGGCGCTCCCCCGTTCCGCCGACGGTCCCGATCAACATGCCTCCGGAACCCGTCACCGGGTTGTGCATCTTCCCCCGAGACCGGACGATGTCCAGGATCCGGCGGCGCATCCGCTCCGGAACTCCGTCCTGCTCCTCCCGTAACTGGCGGAACGACGCCGCGTCGAGGTTGAGCCGCTGCACGTTCAGAACCGCCTCGCCCGGGCCCGGGGGCGGGGAGGGGTCCAGGCGATCCGCCTGCTGGGGCAACGCGCCCGGGGGCTCCAGGACGCGGTGGAGACCGTACGGCGAGTAGACGGCCGGGGTCACGGCCGAACGTCGTTCGGCGGAGCCCCCCGAAGCGGCCGATCGGTTCGGATATCATCCGGGGCGCCGTGGACCCCAAGGATCGAGCGATCGTGGAGGTGCTTCAGGAGGACGCCCGGGCCACCTATGCCCAGATCGGGGCCATGGTCGGCCTGTCGGCGTCGACCGTCCACGACCGGGTCCGCAAGCTGGAGCGACGAGGCGTCATCCGGGGTTATCGAGCCTCCCTGGACCCCCGTGCGGTCGGGCTCGACGTGACCGCCCTGGTATCCGCGATGCCCCTCGATCCGTCGCAGCCGGACGATCTTCCCGTCCGGGTCGTCGAATTCCCGGAGGTGGAGGACTGCTACTCCGTGGCCGGCCATGAGAGCTACATCCTAAAGGTGCGCACCCGAACCACCGGGGACCTGGAGGACCTCCTCCGCCGCCTGCGGGAGAAGGGCGGCGTCCAGACCCGGACCACCGTGGTCCTGTCGATCCCGTTCGAAGGCCGGCCCCTCCGGCCCTGAGCCTTCTTCACCGGGCCGAGGGCGTACACTGGCCGGAAGCCGAGAGCGGGAGGTGACCAGCCCCACATGAACCGAGGCCGCCGCTACGGACGCTGGCTGAAGCGAGCCCTCCTCATCTACGCCGCCTATCTCCTGGGCGCCCTCCTGTTCCTGGGGCTTGATCCGGTGGCCGCCACCATCAACATGGGCGGCGTCCTCTCCCAGTTCCGGGGACTGGCCCTGAACTTCTTGTTCCTCTTCTTCTTCATCGTCATCCAGCTGGTCGGGATGTTCTGGTTCATGACCCGCGGGACGAACTACACGATCTACCCGAACGAGTACGAGCAGACGTTCGACGACGTCCGCGGCCAGCCCGCCGCCGTCCGGTCGACCAAGGAGGTTCTCCGCCTGTTCATGGGCTTCAAGAACTTCCGGCAGATGGGGGGTTACCCGCCTCATGGCATCCTGTTCGAGGGCCCCCCCAG
>DASQTB010000063.1:0-53321 GCA_035642095.1 Actinomycetota bacterium
CGTCGAGGATCTCGAGAAGAAGCTCCAGCGCGAGCTCCTGGCCCAGTACGGGATCCAGGGAGGAGGCACCTCGGGCCCGCCGGTCGGCGCCGACGGGCCGTTCTACTGGTGCCCGGTCGACCCGCCCCGATCGTACATCGACGACTTCGGCTTCCCCCGGGTGGGACACACCCATCAGGGCAACGACATCTTCGCTCCCGAGGGAACCATCATCAGGGCACCGTTCGAGGGCACGGCGGAGGAGGGCTACGACGGCCTGGGCGGAACCGTGGTCCACGTCTATGCCAGCGCCAGCGCCGACTACGTGTACAACGCTCACCTGTCCCGGCACGCCGGCGTGGACGGCCAGCAGGTCGTGCCGGGCCAGATCATCGGCTACGTCGGCAACACGGGGAACGCCGCGGGCACGCCGCCCCATGACCATTTCGAGTACCACCCCGGCGGGGGATCGGCGATCACTCCGTACCCGTATCTCAACGAGGTGTGCGGCGTCGGCGGCGGGGGCTGACCGCGCCACGTAGACTCGCCGCGGGCCGATGACCCGCCAGAAGGACGAGCCCTGGATCTTCCGGACCTACGCGGGTTTCGGCACGCCTCGACGTTCGAACGAGCGGTTCCGGGCCAACCTGGCAAAGGGCCAGACCGGGTTGTCGGTGGCGTTCGACCTGCCGACCCAATGCGGTTACGACTCGGACGATCCCATGTCCAGGGGCGAGGTCGGACGGGTGGGCGTCCCGATCGGCCACATCGGCGACATGCGAGCGTTGTTCGACGGCATCCCTCTGCCGGGAATGAACACGTCGATGACGATCAACGCCACGGCGGTGTGGCTCCTGGCGCTCTACATCGCCGTGGCCGACGACCAGGGCGCGGACCGCGCCGCCCTGACCGGAACGACGCAGAACGACATCCTCAAGGAGTACCTGTCCCGAGGGACCTACGCGTTCCCTCCGGAGCCGTCGATGCGTCTGTGCACCGACCTGATCGCGTGGACGCTTCGCCAGGTTCCCCGGTGGAACCCGATCAATGTGTGCTCGTACCATCTCCAGGAGGCCGGGGCCGGTCCGGTCCTGGAGGCCGCGTTCACCTTGGCCAACGCGGTGTCGGTGGTCGATCACGTCCGGGCCTCCGGTCGGGTCGGCCATGACGAGCTGCCTCGGGTGACCGGCCGGATCTCGTTCTTCCTCAATGCCGGGATCCGGTTCGTCGAGGAGATGTGCAAGGTTCGGGCCATGTCCCGGCTGTGGGGGCGGCTCTGCCGGGAGCGATACGACGTCCGTGACCCGAGGCTCCGCCGGTTCCGGTACGGGGTCCAGGTGAACTCGCTGGGGCTCACCGCAGAGCAGCCGGAGAACAACGTGCATCGCATCATGCTGGAGATGCTGGCGGTGACGCTGTCCAGGGACGCCCGGGCCCGGGCCGTGCAGCTGCCGGCCTGGAACGAGGCCCTCGGCCTTCCTCGGGCGTGGGATCAGCAGTGGTCGCTTCGGGCCCAGCAGATCCTCGGGTACGAGACCGATCTCCTGGAACACGAGGACCTGTTCGCGGGGTCGCGGGTCGTAGAGGAGCTGACCGAGCGGATCGAGACGGAGGCCTGGGAGGAGTTGGTCCGCATCCTGGACCTGGGCGGTTCGGTCGAGGCCCTCGGGTACATGAAGGAGCGTCTGGTCGGCCAGCATGCCGACCGCCTCCGGGCCATCGAAGCGGGGGAGCGCGTGGTCGTGGGCGTCAACCGGTACACCGAGTCCGAGCGATCGCCGTTGATGGAGGGTCTGGGAGAGGGTTTCGCCTCCTATCACGAGATGGACCCCGAGGCGGAGGCGGAGCAGACCGGCGGACTGGTGACCTGGCGGAAGAGCCGCGATGAAGGCGCGGTGGTGGACGCTCTCGATGCCCTCCGGCGAGCGGCCGAGACGAGCGATGATCTGCTCCCTGTATCGATCGACGCCGCCGGAGCCGGCGCCACCACCGGGGAATGGGCGGGGGCGTTGCGGGAGGTCTTCGGAGACTATCGGGCCCCGACCGGTGTCCCGGCCGGTGCCGGGGGAACGGCTGAGGGGGCCCTGGCCGAGGCCCGGGCCAAGGTGGAGGCGGCGGCAGCGCGCATCGGGGCGTCACGCCTCCGGATGCTGGTGGCCAAGCCGGGTCTGGACGGGCATTCCAACGCGGCGGAGCAGGTCGCCGTCCGGGCTCGGGACGTCGGCTTCGAGGTCGTCTACCAGGGCATCCGGCTCACGCCCGAGCAGATCGCCCGGGCGGCAGCGGAGGAGGACGTCCACGTGGTCGGGGTGTCGATCCTCTCCGGGGCCCACGGCCTGCTGATCCCCGACGTCCTCGACCGGCTCCGGGCGGAGGGGATCGACCCCCGGACGGTGCCCATCGTCGTCGGCGGCATCATCCCCGAGGAAGATGCGGGCGTGCTTCGGGACCTCGGGGTCTCGCGCGTCTACACGCCGCGGGACCACGACCTGACCAGGATGATGAAGGAGATCGCCGACCTGGTGGGAACGGACGGCCCCTAGCTCGTTCGGGCCCGGCCGCTCGCCGCCCGTTCGCCGGCCCGGTGACCGTTGCGGTGAGGGCCGGTCGGAGATCCGTTCGGGTGACGTCCGATCGCGTCCGCGCCGTTCGGGTGTCCGCCGCCTTTGACCGGGCCGCCCCGATCGAAGTGGATCCGACCCTCCGCGTGGAGCCGCACGAACACCTCGACGATCCTGGGATCGAACTGGGTCCCTGAGGAGAGTTTCAGCCGCCGGATGGCCTCCCCGTCGGGCAGGGCGCCGCGATAGGGCCGGTCTGTGGTCATGGCGTGGAAGGCGTCACACACGAACACGATGCGAGCCTCCAGGGGGATGTCCTCGCCCCGGAGGCCGTCTGGATACCCGTTCCCGTCCCACCGCTCGTGGTTCGCTCGGACCAGCGGCCGCACCGGCTGGAGGAACGGCACCGGCTCCAGGATCTGGTCGCCGATCTGCGAGTGGCGCTCGATCTCACGTCGCTCCGCCGCGGAGAGGGGGCCGGGTTTCCGGAGGATCTCGCTGGGGACCCCGATCTTGCCGATGTCGTGGAACAGCGCGGCCAGCTTCAGCCGCTTCAGGTCCTCGCCGTGGAGTCCAATGTCGTGGCCGACCGCCACGGCCATCTCGCTCAGGGCCTGTGCATGGTCGTGGGTGTACTCGTCGTTGGCCTCCAGAGCGTTGGCCAAGGCCTCGATCGTGGCCACGTAGGCTCGCTCCAGGTCCTCATACCGGTTGGCGTTGGCCAGGGCCAGCGAGGCGATGTCGGCGATCCCCCGGGCCAGCCGAAGCTGCCGCTCCGTGAAGCCGCCGTCCGGTTCGGACTCCACGACGATGGTGGCCAAGCCGTCCGGCTCCCACCGGAGCGGGGCCACCAGAAGCGAACGATCTCGGTCGCCGTCAGCCGCCCGATACCCCGTCGGGAACCCCGAGAGCGATTCGCCGGACAGGGTGAACGGCTCGGTCGTCGAGCGGACAAGGGGTTCGGCCACGTCGGCCGAGACGGTCAAGGCCCCGTAGAACGTGGCTTCGTCCGCGGAGAAACCCCGGTGACGGAGGAGGCGGTAGGCGCCATCGACAGGATCGCGCATCCACACGGAGGCCCGGGAACATCCGAGCATGATGGGGATCGAGGCCAGGGATTCCCGAAGGACCTCGTCGGTGTCTCGGGCCCTGGATAGGACGTCGGACAGGTAAAGCAGCGCTCCGGAGATCTCGGCCGCCTCCCGCTCGACCTGGAGGAGGCGAGCGTTCTCCAGCGCCACGGCGGCGTGCGAGGCCAGGACCTCGAGGAGCCGGAGGTCGTCCCGATCGAACTGGCCGACCCCGAGCTTCGAGAGGAAGATCGTCCCCGTCTCCCGGTTTCCGTGCCGGAGCGGTACGCAGAGTACCGACTCGTCGATGTCGGGGGTCCCGGCGATCAGGACGGCCCCGCCGAAGTCGCTCGCGTTGGCAAGGAGCATCGGCTTCCCGGTCCGGGCGACCGTCCCGGTGATGCCCTCGCCCATCTGGGTGAGCAGGGCCTCGAAGGTCTCACCCTCGTACTCCAAGAGGTGCCCCCGGAACGCGATGGGGATCAGGGTTGTGCCGTCTTCGTCGACCAGGTGGATGCGGCAGTTGTGGTAGTCGATCAGCGTGCGGAGCTCGACCAGGATCAGCTCCGCGATCTCCCGAACGTCGTTCAACCGGTTCAGCTTGGCGGACAGGCTCTGGAGCATCTTCATGTGGGCCATCGACCGCAGCTCGCCGCGGTGGCGTGGCCCGACGGCTCGGCGCTCCTGCTCCTCCGCGTTGAACACCCGGACGCGGTCCTTGCCCCGAGCCTTGGCATCGAGCAGGGCCACGTCCGCCCGGGCGATCAGGTCCCTCGGGCTGGAGGCATGATCGGGGGCCGACGCCACGCCGACGCTGACCGCGACCCGACCGGCCTCCTGGAAGCTCGAGGCTCGGATGCGTCGACGGAGCCGTTCCCCCAAGCGCTCGGCCTCATCGGAGCTCGCCCCCGGGAGGATCACGGCGAACTCCTCGCCCCCGATGCGGCACAGGACGTCCTCGGCCCGGCAGACCTCGCGGGCCAGGGTGGCCATCCCCACCAGGACCTGATCGCCGACCAGGTGGCCGTAACAATCGTTGATCCGCTTGAAGTCGTCGATGTCGTACAGGAGCAGGGAAACCGAGCTCTGCAGGCGATTGGCCCGGCGGAGCTCCTCGCCCAGGCGCTCCTGGAAATAACGGTGGTTGTTGAGGCCGGTCAGGTGATCGGTGATGACCTCCGTCTCCAGGCGGGCCCGCGTCTCGGCGTTGTCCAGGGCCAGCGCGGCCAGCTCACCGAACCTCTTGGCCAGGTCGAACTCTTGCGGCGTGAACCGGACGCCCTCCCCCAGCCGGGACAGGCACAGGACCCCCTTGGTCTCGCCTCGAGCGATCAGGGGCACGGCCACCAGGGACTCGGGCTCGTTGGGGGTGCCGGGGACCTGAACCGATCGCGGATCCTTGTGCGCGTCGTTGCACAGGGTGGGCTGGGCGGTCTCGGCCGCCGTTCCGGTGATCCCCCGGCCGAACGCGAGGGGACCCGCGGCCATGATCTCCTCGGCGTAGACGTCGCGACAGAGCACGGGCCGAAGGAGCCGAAGGGGGACGTCCGCATGATAGATCGTCAGGTTGTCGTACGGAACCAGCTCGGCCAGCGCGTCGGCCACGGCCTCGAGCACGCGTTCCGGCGAGCTCTCGGAGACCAGCAGATGGGCCACGTCCCAGAGCAACGCATCCCGGCCCAGGACGGTGGGGGGGCCGGTTCCGCCGGGAAAGGGGTCACCGGCGATGGTCTGCGGTTGGGTCATCGATCTCCGTTCGCTCCTTGAGGGATAATCGGCCGGTCGGCCCAGGCCTTTAGTCCCCCGATCTCCCGTGGTGACGACTGCACCCAGTGAGGTGTTTCACACCCGAAGCACGGTGGGGTTTCCAGTCGTATTCTGGGCGTTCTCCTCAAAAGGGAAGTTCGTCGGCGGGCCCCGCTCATCCTGCTGGGCGGGAGTGATTAACTTCGTCGCTCTGCTCCTGCGACACGGGGCCAACAGACTGCCCTCTGCCCTTCGGCGGAACGTTGCATTCCTCGTGGTCTCAGGGGGACGATGGCGGCACTCCTTTGCCCGAGACACGAGAGGCGGACGTTTGCATCGTGGGGGCCGGGTTCGCGGGCCTGGTGGCGGCCCGGGACCTCGTGGCCGCCGGTCGGTCGGTGGTGGTCCTGGAGGCCCGGGACCGGGTCGGTGGCCGGGTCCTCAACCACGACCTCGGCGACGGGAAGGTGATCGAGGTCGGGGGTCAGTGGGTTGGGCCCACCCAGGACCGCGTGTACACGCTCGCCAGGCAGCTCGGGATCGAGACGTTCCCCACGTACGAGACGGGGGAGTCCCTGGCGAGGATCGAGGGGAAGCGTTACCGGTTCACCGGAGACGTGCCGCGGATGAACCCGGTGGCGATGGCCGACCTCGCCCAGGCCGTCCTCCGCCTCGACCGGCTGGCCCGGCGCATCCCCCTCGAGGAGCCGTGGCGGGCGCCGGGAGCAACCCGCTGGGACTCCCAGACGCTCGAGACGTGGCTTCGTCGGAACGTCCGGACTCGTCGGATCAGGTCCCTCCTCCACCTCTTCATAACCACGGTCTTCGCCACCGAGCCAGCGACGATCTCCCTGCTCCACGCGCTCTTCTACGTCCACTCGGGAACCAGCTTCGACGTCCTCACCCGATTCTCCGGGGGCGCCCAGCAGGACCGGTTCGTCGGAGGGTCGCAGCTTGTGGCGATTCGGCTCGCCGAGGCCCTCGGTGAGGCCGTCGTCCTGGGGTCACCCGTCCACCGGATCCACCAGACCAACGGGGTCGTGAAGGTCGAGAGTGATCGGGCGACCGTCCGCGCTCGCCGGGCGATCGTGGCGGTCCCTCCGGCGCTCGCGGGCCGGATCACCTACGAGCCGATCCTTCCGGGCGCCCGAGACCAGCTCACCCAGCGCCTCCCACAGGGCTCGGTGATCAAGGCCCAGGCGATCTACGACGAGCCGTTCTGGCGGGCCGAGGGGCTGAGCGGTATCGCTGCCGACTCCGGCTCCCCGGCGAGCTTCACGGTCGATAACTCCCCGGTGGACGGCTCCCCTGGGGTTCTGGTGGGGTTCATCGAGGGAGACCACGCCCGCCAGCTCGGTCGGCTGGAACCCAGCGACCGCCGAAGGATCGTCCTCGAATCGCTGGGCCGGTCCTTCGGACCGCGGGCCGCTTCCCCTCGCGACTATGTGGAGCTGGACTGGTCGGAGGAGCAGTGGACGCGCGGCTGTTACGGGGCCCATTTTCCCCCCGGTGTCTGGACTCAGTACGGGTCGGCGCTCAGACAGCCCGTCGGGCTCATCCACTGGGCCGGGACCGAGACATCCTCTGTGTGGAACGGTTATATGGACGGGGCCGTCCGCTCGGGCGAGCGGGCCACCGCGGAAGTCCTCGAGGTCCTCGACAAGCAGACGCCGACGGGGGACTAGGGCCGACGGGCGGGTCGCGACCCGCACCATCAAGACCACCGTTCGAGTCTCCAGTCCGCGCTTGAATGGTCGATCGTGCCACTCGGCCCACCGACCCGAGCTTCCGAGGCCCGCAGGCCCGGGTATCCTTCGCCCATGGGGGGGTGGAGCACCGGGATCTCAATGGTCCAGCCCGGTGAGATCCGCATCCGGGGCTACGACCTGATCGACCTGATCGGCCGCCGGTCGTTCGGCGATGTCGTGTTCCTCCTCCTGTCCGGCGACCTTCCCGCCGGCGCCGAGGGCCGGATGGTCGAGGCCTGCCTGGTCGCTGCGTCGGAGCACTCGGTGGTCGCTCCCTCGGTGGCCGCCGCTCGATACGCCGCCTCGGCAGGCGTCCCGCTCCAGGCCGCGGTGGCCGCCGGCACGATCTCCCTCGGTGACCATCACGGCGGCGCGGTGGATGCGGCGGCCCGGGTGCTGCTCGATGCGGCCGAGACCGGGAAGCCGGACGTCGATGCCGGGCATACGGTGACCGAGCGGATCAAGGCCGCGGGTCGGCGACTTCCCGGTTACGGCCACGTCGTGCACGATCCCGACCCCCGGGCGGGAAGGCTGCTGGAGGTCGCCGACGACCTCGGGTTCCGGGGCCGGTGGTGCCGGCTGGCCGAGGCGCTCGAGAGGGCGACCGAGCGGGTCTTCGGCCGGCGGCTTCGGATGAATGTCGATGGCGCCCTGGCCGCCATCCTTCTGGAGCTCGGCCTCGACTGGCGCGTGGGGAAGGCCTTCTACGTGATCGCCAGGGCCCCGGGGTTCGTGGCCCACGTCTTCGAGGAGCAGACTCGGGAGCGCCCGTACCGCGATGTCGGTTGGCAGGATGTCGAGTACGACGGCCCGGCGCCGCGGGACGTGCCGTGACTCCCGACGTGGTCGTGGCCGAATACGAGAGCCTGGTGGAGGCCAGCGCCGACCGCGAGGCCCTTCAGAACGCCGGGGTCGTCGCGTGGATCGAGGAGCCCCACCACGCGGGGCCGGTCCTCCTGGTCGTCTCGGCCGAAGCTGCGGATGAGGCCCGAGCGGTCCTCGAGGAACTCCAGACGGCATGGGAGCCGTACCGCCGGGGGCGGCCGTTGTGGGTCCCGGTGGTGGCCGCAGTGGTGGCCGCGGGGCTCATCTGGGCGGCGGTGCCGCGCTTCCTGTGGCCCTGGCTCCTGTTCGGAGGCCTGGTCGCCTTCCTGCTATGGCGCGCCGCCGCCCCTCGCCGCCCGTAGCTTTGGCGCCCCTCGGAGCGGTCGCGTAGGCTCGGGACGCCACGAACACGGGAGGAGCGTGATGAAGCCCGAAGACATCAAGAAGATCGGCGTGATCGGTTGCGGGATCATGGGTTCGGGCATCGTCGAGGTCTGTGCCAGAGCCGGCGCCGCGGTGACGTACCTCGAGCTCGATGACGAGCAGGTGGAGCGGGGCCGAGCCCGGATCGAGAAGTCCCTGTCGAGGGGGGTCGAGCGCGGCAAGCTCAGCGAGGACGATCGCGTCGGGGCGATGTCCGCCATCCACGGGACCACCGACTACGAGGACGTGGCCGACGCCGACCTGGTGATCGAGGCGGCCACCGAGCATCTCCAGACGAAGCTGGAGATCTTCCGGGTCCTGGACGGGATCACCCGTCCGGACATCGTGCTGGCCACGAACACCTCGTCGCTCCCCATCGTGCAGATGGGCACCCAGACGAAGCGTCCCGACAAGGTCGTGGGCATGCACTTCTTCAACCCGCCGCCGGTGATGAAGCTGCTCGAACTGGTCCGGGCCATCACCACCTCGGACGAGACCATGGACTTCGCCCGGGGGATGGGGGAGCGCCTGGGGAAGACCGTCGTGGTGGCCAAGGACCGAGCGGGCTTCATCGTCAACTACCTGCTCACCTACTACCTGAACAGCGCCATCCGGATGCTCGAGGAGGAGTTCGCCACCAAGGAGGACATCGACACCGCGGTGAAGCTGGGTCTCAGCCATCCGATGGGTCCCTTCGAGCTGCTCGACCTGATCGGCCTCGACACGATGATGTCGGTGGCCGAGGTCCTGTACGACGAGTTCCGGGACCCCGACGTGGCCCCGCCGCCGATGGCCCGCCGGATGGTCCACGCCGGCTTCCTCGGCAGGAAGAGCGGCAAGGGCTTCTACGACTACTCCTCGTAGTGCCCCGGGCCGTCGACCTCCACGTCCACCTTCCCACGGAGGACTGGCTGCGGAACGCCATCGGGCCGCATCTCGAGGCCACCGAGCGCTACTTCCGCCGATCGCCGGAGCGAAAGACGGTGGACCAGGTGGCCGACGAGTACCGGGAGCATGACGTCCTCGGCGTCGTCCTCGACTGGGACGACCACACGGTGACCGGACGTCCCTGGCTGGGGAACGAGTTCATGGCGTCCCTGCCGGAGCGCTATCCCGGCGTCCTCTTGGGTTTCGGTTCGGTCGATCCGCACGCCGAGGACGCCCTCGACCAGCTGAACCGAGCGGCCGACCTCGGCCTTCGGGGTCTCAAGTTCCACCCCACGATGCAGGCCTTCCATCCGGGCGACGAGCGCTTCTACCCGCTGTGGGAACGTGCCCAGGACTTCGGCCTGGCCCTGCTGTTCCACACCGGGACGTGCGGGATCGGGGCGGGGACACCGGGAGCGGGCGGGACCAAGATCCGCTTCTCCCATCCCGGCTTCCTGGACGCGGTGGGGGCAGATTTCCCCGGCGTGACCTGGATCGCGGCGCATTTCGGCTGGCCGTGGTTCCAGGAGTGTCTGGCCATCGCCATGCACAAGTCGAACGTGTGGATCGAGCTCAGCGGGTGGGCCCCGATGTACCTGCCGCCCGAGGTGGTCCGGGAGGCAGAGAAGCGGCTGAACGAACGGACGCTGTTCGGCAGTGACTACCCGTTCATCGAGCTCGACCGGTGGTTCCGGGAGTTCGACGGCCTCGGATTCCCGGAAAGCGCGCGGGAGGCGATCCTGTGGCGGAACGCCTCCCGCTTGCTGGCCCTGTGAAGAACGCTAGTTCTTCGAGTTCCCCGGCTTCCCCATCAGCTTCCCGTTGACATCCAGGTTGTCCAGTCGGACGAAGCCCGGACCGACGTCGGTGCCCTCGTCGAAGACGACGTGGACGGCCTGGGCCTGGGCCACACCGAACCCCGGCCACACGGTGGTCGGGCCGACCCCTGAATACACGGCGTCGGCGGTGGTGAACCGGACCCGGTTCCACATGTCGCCCTGCGAATCGACCATCGTTCCGACCACGTCGCCCCAGCTGCAGCCGAAGAAGAACACGCTGCCGTCGGTCAGCGTGACGTTGTACCTCGGCGCGCCGGCGCCGCAGTGGCCGCCGACCTCGTAGTCGAATCCCAGCTCGGTGAGCACCAGGTTCTTGACCTTGCTGATGGCCGTCCCCGCGGAGGCCACCGTGGCGGTGGGGCCTTCCTTCTTCAGGACCAGGGCGTGGTCGCTCTTCCCGGCGTCGCCCAGGCCCTGATGGGTCACCCAGGCCGAGGAGACGATCCCGGTGGCCCCCGGATCGAAGGTGAACGGCTTGGCCTTGAACTTGGTCTTCTTCGCGGCCAACGCCGGCGGGGCCACCATCAGAGCGACCACCAGGCCGAGCAGGACGAAGCGCCATCTGCGCTCATGCATGATCGAACCTCCTTCCACGGGTCCCAACGGACCCCCTGGCTCTTCATCGGCACGAATCCCGTCGTTCCTGTAGCGGTAGGTGTCAGGGCCGCCCAAGGGCGGCCAGCGCCGCCTCGACGTCCGAGCCGTCGTTGTAGGCGTGAAAGCCCAGGCGAAGCGAGCCCCCCCGGACGGCCCCCACCACCCGGTGATCCAGGAGGCGCTGCCGAAGGCCCGCCGGATCGGAGACCCGAAGGGCAACGGTTTGGCTGGGCACCTCCACGGGGACCAGGCCGAAGCCCCGCGCGACGGCCTCCTCCCGGAACGCCGAGGCGAGACCCAGGCAGTGGGTCTCGACCTCACCGGCGTCGAAGGATGAGATCAGGTCGAGCGCGGCCCGGGCGCCGATCCACGCGAACCAGGCCAGCGTGGTGTCCAGCCGGCGCCCGCTTTCCGGGAGCTCGAGCGGGCCGCCGTAGTAGTCGGCGTACGGCTCGGCCACGGTCTTCCACGACGGGGCCAGGGGCCGTAGCTCCGCCAGCCGGTCCGGCCGGACCCACAGCCAGGCCGCGCCGCGAGGGGCCAGCAGCCATTTGTAGCCGTGGGCGGCGACGTAGTCCGCTTCGGCTCGGCCTGCGTCGAACCGGAGCGCGCCCAACGACTGGGTCAGGTTGACGAACAGCCGGGCGCCGATCTCCCGGCATCGCCGGCCGATGTCCTCGATCCGGACCCGGAACCCGTTCGAGGACTGGACCTCGGTCACCGCCACGAGGGCGGTGTGGTCGTCGACGGCCTCCAGGATGGCGCCGGTCCGGACCACGCCGTCCACCGCGGGAACCTCGACCACGTCGAACCCCCGGTCCCGGAGGGCCAGCCACGGAAACAGGTTGCTCTGGAACTCGCGGGCTCCGACCACCACCCTGCCCGACGTGAGGGACGCGGCCACGGTGGCCGCGGCCTCGGCCACCGACGACACCAACGACACCGGCCCGTCCCGGTCCCCGATCAGCCGGGCGAATATCGTCCGGGTGGCGTCCGCCTCCTCCTCCCAACCCTGCCACGAGAACTCGCCGGACTCCCACTCGCTCTCCGCCCGGCGGACGGCCTGCAGCACGGGCCGAGCGGCCGGGGAGGCGGTCGGGGTGTTGAGGTACACCACACGCTCCAGGGCCGGGAACAGCGACCGGAGGTCGTCCAGGTTCACGCTCGGACCTTGTCGTACACGTCGATGGTCATCCGAGCGGTGCGGCGCCATGAGAACTCGGCCGCTCGCTCCCGGCCCATCGTGGCCAGGCGCACGGCCTCATCGCCGTCGGTGAGGATCCGCTCCAGGGCGGCCGACAGGTCGCGAACCGATCTGGGTTCGACGATCACGGCGGCCCGGCCGGCGATCTCGGGGAGCGACGAGGCGCTGGAGGTGATGGTGGGAACCCCCCGGGCCATGGCCTCCAGGACGGGGAGCCCGAACCCCTCGTACAGCGAGGGGTAGCAGAACGCCTCGGCCCCCCGATACAGGGCATCCAGATCGGCCTCGGGAACCGGTCCGGTGAGGATCACCCGGCCCGGCCCCGGCACCGCCACCTCCCGATGGAGTCGCTGCGAATGCCAGCCCAGCGGTCCGGTCAGGACTAGGGCGTGGGGAAGCCGGACCGCCGTCCGCCGGTACGCGCGGATGAGCCGAACGAGGTTCTTCCGCGGTTCCAACGTCCCCACGAAGAGGACATACGGCCGGGGGATCCGAAGTCGTCGGAGGGCCGGCTCCGGATCGTCGGGCCGGGCCGGGAGGGAAGCGGCGAGGGGGATCACGTGGATCCGGGCCGGGTCGACCCGGGCCATCCGGACCAGGTCGGCGGCGGTGCGGCTCGAGATGGCGATGATCGCGTCCGCCCGGCGAGCGGCTCGTCTGAGGCCCGTGCGGTACAGGGTGCGCCACGCCGCCGGGTACAGCCGGGGGAAGAGGCGGAAGGCGAGGTCGTGGACGGTGATCACGACTCGCTGGGACGGGCCCGCCGGGGGGACGGCCACCGGAGACGGAAGGTGGAGGATGTCGAGGGCGGCGAGGCGTCGGGGGAGCGAGGGCCGTCCGACGGCGTTCCACGAGGGATACAGACCACGGATCCCCCGCTGGAGCTGGACCGGATGGAGCGAGGCGAGATCCTCCGGCGGGGGACGCCGCCACCGGGAGTGGAAGGGGGTGATCTCCAGGGAATCGTCGGCCGCGGTGAGGGCGGGAAGGAGCTCCCTGACGTAGGTCCCGATCCCCCCGGGGACGCGGGCGAACAGCTGGTCGACGTGGAAGGCGACGGAGGTCACGCCGCTCTGGGTGCCTCCACACACCGCACGCCGTCCCGTCCGACCGTCGCTGCGTGCGGCGTGCCCGGCTCGATGTCGAGACGGTCGCCGGGCCGGAGCTCGACGTCGCCGTGGGGAAGGTGGAACACGATCGAGCCCTCGGCGCAGTACAGGACCTTGTGATACGGGTGGTCGTGGCTGCCGTACCGATCCCCCGGGGGGTTGGACCACCACCGGACCTCGGTCAGCCCCTCCTGCTGCAAACGCGCCTCGAGCTGCCACGCGCTGGGCGGGGGGCCCTCGTTCGGACTGAGGACCACGTCAGATAACTCCCTCCGAACGCAGCCGCTCGAGCTCCTCGGGCCCCACCCCGAGCTCCTCGGTGAACACTTCGTGATTCGATGCGCCCAGGGGCAGCCCCGGGTGACGCACCCTCCCGGGCGTCTCCGAGAGCCGAGGTTGGACGTCGGGGAGCACGACCTCGCCCAACTCTTCGTCCTCCACCCGGATCAGGGTGCCCCGGGCTCGGTACTGGAGATCCGAATCGATCTGCTGGATGTCGTACACGGGCGACGCGGCGGCCTGGTGAGACTCGAACGCCCCCATGACCTCCTGGAGCGTGTGGGCCCCGACCCACTCTTCGACCACCCGGTCCAGGGCCTCGCCGTGCTCCAGCCGGGCCTCGTTCGTGGCGAAGCGGCGATCGCGGGCCAGCTCCGGCTGGCCCATAGCGGCGAAGATCCGTTCCGCCACCGACTGCGACGTCCCCGACACCGCGACCCATCGATCATCCGCTGTCCGGTAGGCGCCCCGCGGGGCGACGTACGGCAGCCGGCTGCCGTGCCGGCCGGTCACCAGACCCAGGCGGTCGAACGCGGCGGCCACCGGGCCGGTGATCCCGAAGAGTCCCTCGAACAGCGACTGGTCGATCACCTGGCCCCGCCCTCCTCGAGCGTCGCGGTGGTACAGGGCCACCATCACCGCGAACGCTCCGAGCAGCGCGGCGACCTCATCCGCCAGGGCGATCGGCGGAAGGAGGGGCGGTCCGTCCGGATCCCCGTTCATGTGCACGAACCCGGACATGGATTCGGCCAGCGTGCCGAACCCCGGTCGCGAGGCGTAGGGACCGGTCTGCCCGAAGCCGGAGACCCGAAGGAGCACCAGGCCGGGATTCCGTTCCAGCAGCACGTCAGGCCCCAGTCCCCACCGCTCGAGCGTCCCCGGCCGGAACGACTCGACCAATACGTCCGTCCGCTCGACCAGACGGAGGAACAGGTCTCGCCCCCGCTCCGCGGACAGCAGCAAGGTCACCGGGCGCTTGTTGCGGGAGAGGTGCTTCCACCACAACGCCACGCCGCCGGCCCGCCACCCGAAGGCGCGGGTCGTATCGCCGGTCACGGGGTGCTCGACCTTGATGACGTCGGCGCCGAAGTCGCCCAGGCGGGTGGCGGCGCCCGGACCGCCGATCACGGTGGCGACGTCCAGCACCCGAACGCCCTGGAGGGGAAGGGGGCGATCGTCGCTCATGTCCGACCGAGCCGCTCGATGACCTGCCGGGCCTCCGCGCTCCGGTGCTCGGGGACCAGCACCCGGATCGGCTGGCCGAGCAGGGCCGAGGTCCCGGGACCGTAGTAGCTCGCCTCGGCCTCCGGGAAGACCCGGGCCGGAATCCCATCGGCCCCGAGCCTCCCCGCCAGCAGCCGGGCCTCCTCCTCGCGGGCGAACGAGGCCACCTCCACCCACCGCCCCGCCGGTCCGGTCACTTCGCGTCGCCGCGGCCGATCAGGGGAGGCGGGCCGCCCCGAGCGAACGGCACGGCGCCCCGGAACCGCCACGGTCGGTCGGTCGTTCGCCGAACCTGGAGGGCGCCCATCCTCAGGGCCTCGGCCCGGCCGGCCACCGCCCACGGCGACGGCCCGTCCCGGTCCGCCCCCAGGATCCGCTCGAGGGCGGCGATGACCGCCCGCTGCTCCTCGGCCGAGACCTCGGGTGGCAGCTCGTACCGCGGCATCGGCTCAGAGCGGGATGTTCCCGTGCTTGCGGGCCGGCACGGCCTCCCGCTTCGATCGGAGCATGCGCAGGGCCTGGATCAGCCGGATCCGGGTCTCGGAGGGCTCGATGACGTCGTCGACGTAACCGCGTTCCGCGGCCAGGAAGGGGTTGTTGAACCGCTCCTCGTACTCGGCGATCAGCTCCTTCCGCCGAACCTCGGGGTCCTCGGCCTCCTTCAGCTGCTTGCGGTACACGATGTTGACGGCTCCTTCGGGTCCCATGACCGCGATCTCCGCGGTCGGCCAGGCGAAGGAGACGTCCCCTCGGATGTGCTTCGAGTTCATGACCACGTAGGCCCCGCCGTAGGCCTTGCGGGTGATCACGGTGACGCGGGGGACCGTGGCTTCGGTGAACGCGTACAGGAGCTTGGCTCCACGGCGGATGATCCCCCCGTATTCCTGCGCCGCGCCGGGAAGGAATCCCGGCACATCCTCGAAGGTGACCAGCGGCACGTTGAACGCGTCGCAGAATCGCACGAATCTCGCCGCCTTCTCGCTGGATTCGATGTCGAGCGTGCCGGCCAGGACCTTCGGCTGGTTGGCCACCACCCCGACGGTCTGACCGTCTAGCCGGGCGAAGCCGATGACGACGTTCATGGCCCACAGCGGGAACACCTCGAGGAAGGCGGCGTCGTCCATGATCGCCCGAATGGCGGTCTTGATGTCGTACGGCTCGCGAGGGGAGTCGGGAACCAGCGTGTCGAGCTCGGGGACCCGGCGCTCCGGATCGTCGGTCGACGCGAACGACGGTGGATCCTCCATGTTGTTGGCGGGGAGGAAGGACAGCAGGTACCGGACCGTGGAGAGGCACTCCTGTTCGTCCTCGGCGATGAAGGACGCCAGACCCGATCGGCTGGCGTGCGTCTGGGCCCCGCCGAGCTCCTCGAAGGTCACGTCCTCGCCGGTGACCGTCCGGATGACGTCCGGACCGGTGATGAACATGTGCGACGTCTCCTTGACCATGAAGACGAAGTCGGTGATGGCCGGGGAGTACACGGCCCCACCGGCGCAGGGTCCCATGATGACGCTGATCTGGGGGATCACGCCGGACGACCGGACGTTGCGGTCGAAGATGTAGCCGTACCCGGCCAGCGAGGCGGCGCCCTCCTGGATCCGGGCGCCCCCGGAGTCGTTGATCCCGATGACCGGGGCGCCGGTCGATGCGGCCAGATCCATGATCTTGCAGATCTTCTCGGCGTGGACCTCGCCCAGCGATCCGCCGAACACGGTGAAGTCCTGGCTATAGACGAACACCTTCCGCCCATCGACCGTTCCCCAGCCGGTGACCACGCCGTCGGTGTACGCCCGGTTCTTCTCCATGCCGAAGGCGTGCACGCGGTGGCGGGCCATGGCATCGGTCTCCACGAAGGACCCCGGATCGAGCAGGAGGTCGATCCGCTCCCGGGCGGTGAGCTTGCCCCGGGCGTGCTGGCGTTCCACCGCCTCCGGTCCACCCGCCCGACCGATCGCCTCCTTCCGTTCCCGCAGCTCCTCGATCTTGCGTTCGACGCCGCGGCGCTCGGCGTCGGGCCGAGCCGGCTCCTTCGGCTTGATGGCCATGATCCGAGCGAGTGTAGCCCGTCCCCGGTCGGTGACGGGCCGGTCGGGCCTGTACCTCCCCTGGACGCCGACAGGGTGGCGCTGGTGGATGGAGGTCGGCCGGGGGGTCGGTTCCGCGTCGATCGGGCCCGCCTCCGTGATCGTGTCAGACCCCCGGATTAGCCTTCGCTGAGATGGCCCTGACCCCGGTGCAGGAACGGACCCTCCTCGACGTGATGGGGGGCGGGGGCCCCAGGCCCCTGTTCGACCGGTCACTGGCCGACGAGCTTCGCCAGGACCTCGAGCACCGGCTCCGCCCCGCCGTGGAGCGCCTGGGCGAGGGCCGGGACCTGTGGCTGACCAAAGCCAAGCTGACGAACCTCCATCAGCGATGCGAGGGCCTGTTCCAGGCCAACGAGCTGGACGAGGGCGTCTTCACGTACGGGCCTCAGCTCGCCGTGGGAAACGTCGTCCACAAGGCCGTCGAGATCGGCGTGTACGCCCGGGACCTGGAGGACGCCGATCTGGCCGAACGGGCGGTGGAGCGCCTGGGAGCGGGTGACGACGGCTTCGCCGCCTACCTGGGGCTCCTCGACCCCGTCGAGGTGGCGGAGCTGGTCGGCGAGGCCATCCGCCAGCTGTCGTGGTTCCGGGCCACGTTCCCGCCCCTCGAGCGGTCATGGAACCCGGTCGTCGAGTGGCCGCTCCGGGTCCCGGCCGCGGGCGGGCAGGTCGTGCTCTCGGCCCGGCCCGACCTGGTCCTCGGTGGTCCTGATCGGGACGACCCGATGCGGGCCCGGAGGCTCGTCCTCGAGCTGAAGGGAGGGCAGGAGCGGCCGGAGCAGGAAGACGATCTCCGGTTCTACGCGCTGGTGATGGCCCTCACCCACGGGGTTCCCCCGTTCCGGGTGGTGAACGTCAACCTTCAGGCCGGATCGTGCCGGGTCCAGGTCGTCACGGAGGACCTGCTCCGATCCGCCGTGCGCCGGGTGGCCGACGCGGCGGTCAAGGCGGCCGAGATCCTGACCGGGCGGCCACCCCGGTTGCAGGGAGGCCCGTGGTGCCGGTGGTGCCCCCGGAGCCAGACCTGCCCGGCCTCCTCCGTCCGGGAAGGAGCGGCCGCGGCGGAGGCGTAATGTTGGCTCGTGTTCGAGCGCTTCTCCGACCGGGCCCGACGCGTCGTCGTCCTGGCGCAGGAAGAGGCCAGGATGCTGAACCACAACTACATCGGAACGGAGCACATCCTCCTCGGCCTGGTCCGGGAGGGAGAGGGCGTGGCCGCCAAGGTCCTGACCGGCGTGGGGATCGATCTGGAGGATGTCCGCCGGGAGGTCGAGGAGATGATCGGTCAGGGCCGGTCGGAGTCGACCGGGCAGATTCCGTTCTCGCCTCGGGCCAAGAAGGTCCTGGAGCACTCGCTCCGGGAGGCCCTTCAGCTGGGTCACAACTACATCGGCACCGAGCACATCCTGCTGGGGCTGGCTCGGGAGGGGGAGGGAGTCGGCGCCCAGGTGCTGAGGAAGCGCGGCGCCACGCTGGATGGGGTTCGAGCCGAGGTCGTCTCCCTCCTGAGCGGCGAGGTCGGCGGATCGAGGGAGGCCGCTTCGACCCCTCCGGGCGAACCGGCCTGGCACGAGGAGCCCTGCTGTCCCCGCTGCCGGGCCCGGCTCAGCGAGACGGCCCTCTATCGGGTCCTGGACGTGGCGCCGGCCGGGGAAGGAGAGGCCCGGGCGGTGACGTTCGCCTTCTGCCGGAGCTGCGGGGCGTGGCTGGGCACCCTGGCCTGATCGCTTGAGCCGATCCCCGGAGACCCCGATGATGGGGCGAATCATGCGAAGACTGCCGTTGGTAGTGGCTTTGGTGGCGGCCCTCGTGGCGCCGTCCTCTCCGGCTCGGCCGGGCTCGGATCCGGCCGACCTCGCTCCGTACCGCGGCCTGGGCACGTGGGTCGACCTGTTCGAGCAGAGGGCCTGGCGACGGCCGGGAGCGGCCGTAGCCGACATGGCCAACCACGGCGTGCGAACCCTCTACCTGGAGACCTCGAACTACTCGCAGCGCCGGGCCATCGTCGATCCCGCCCGGGTGGCCCGGTTCGTGGAGGCGGCGCACGCCCGAGGCATGGACGCGGTGGCCTGGTACCTTCCCGGCTTCGACCGCCTCCGCCGCGACCTCCGCCGGTCGATGCGGGCCATCGCCTTCCGCACGCCCTCCGGCCAGGCGTTCGACTCGTTCGCCCTCGACATCGAGGCCAGCATCGTCGACCCGGCGTCGAAGCGAACGAAGCGCTTGCTGACCCTGTCGCGGCGGATCCGGGGCCGAATCGGTCCGGCGTACCCGCTGGGGGCGATCATCCCCTCGCCGTACCGGATGGATCGGGGAAAAACCTGGCCCGGCTTCCCCTACCACCCACTGGCCGAGATCTATGACGTGTTCCTCCCGATGAGCTACTACACGTTCCACGTCGGAGGTGAGATGCCGGCCCACGACGAGGTCGCGGCCAGCATCCCGATCATCCGGGAGCGCACCGGTGATCCGAGCGTGCCGATCCACGTCATCGGAGGGATCGCCGACGCCTCATCGGGCCCGGAGACGCGCGGGTTCGTCCGCTCGGCTCGGGAGCATGGTGTCCTGGGGGCCAGCCTGTACAACTGGTCTCTGACCAGGGATCACGACTGGACCGAGCTCCGCCAGGTGCCGGTCAACCAGCCGCAGGCCCCGCCGCTGCCGGCGGCGCTGCCCTTCCCCGACGCGCTGGGCTACCTCCCGGGTGGCGACCGGACTCATGCCGAGGAGGTCTTCTTCACGGCCGGCCCCCTGCTCGGGAGCAGGGTCCTCTCGTTCGAGGTGTTCGGGCCGGCCACCGGAACCGTGCAGGTCCTGGTGAACTGGGAGCCGGTGGCCTCGATCCAGCCGGCCGATGGGTGGGGAGCGGTGAGCGTGGCGGTTCCGGATGAGCACCTCCGGGATGCTCGGTCGAACGTCGTCGGGTTCGTGTCCTCCGAGCACCACCCGGCCTGGACCGAGTGGGGCGTTCGGGTGGTCGCTCTGGCCTGAGGAGTGTTTGGCGACCCCCTGCCGAATAACCTACCCTTGGGTAACCGACAAGGGGAGGTCCGTGGCCGGGCATCCGTACGACATCGGCGAGATCCCGCCCCTCGGCGAGATCCCGCCCCTCGGCGAGGTGCCGGACCGGATGCCGGCCCACCTGATCCGCCCCGAGCGGTTCGGTGAGCCGAGCGAGGCTTTCCGGATCGAGATCGTCGACGTGCCGGACGTCGGGCCGGCCGACGCGCTGGTCCTGGTCATGGCGGCGGGGATCAACTACAACAACGTATGGGCCGCCCGAGGCGTGCCGGTCGACGTCTGCACGATCCACGAGAAGCTCGGCGAGCCGGCCGCCTTCCACATCGGTGGCTCGGACGCCTCCGGGATCGTCTACGCGATCGGGGAGAACGTGTCGAACGTCTCGGTGGGCGATCACGTCGTCATCCACTGCGGCCAGTGGGATCGCGACGCGGATGCCCTCGATGATCCGATGCTCCATCCCTCGTTCCGGATCTGGGGATACGAGTCGAACTGGGGATCGTTCGCTCAGTTCACCAGGGTCCAGGCCCATCAGTGTCTCCCCAAGGCGCCCCAGCTCACCTGGGAGCAGGCCGCGGCGCCGACCCTGGTTGGAGCCACCGCATATCGCATGCTGCTCGGGTGGCCGCCTCACGTCGTCGGGGACGGCGATCCTGTTCTGGTGTGGGGTGGCGCCGGCGGTCTGGGGTCGATGGCCATCCAGATCGTCCGGGAGCTCGGAGGCCGGGCCGTGGCCGTGGTCTCATCCGAGGACAAGGCCGAGTTCTGCCGGAAGCTGGGCGCGGTCGGGGTGATCGACCGGCGGCGGTTCGACCACTGGGGGGTTCCTCCGCACTGGCAGGACGCCGCCTACCGGGCATGGCTCGACGGAGCCCGCGCCTTCGGCCAGGCCTTCTTCGAGGCGCTAGGGGAGAAACGGTCCCCCCGGATCGTGTTCGAGCACCCCGGGGAAGACACCGTGCCCACATCGATCTTCATGTGCGACAGCGGCGGGATGGTGGTGATCTGTGCGGGGACGACCGGCTACCATGCCGTCTCCGACCTCCGGTACCTCTGGATGCGGCAGAAGCGGCTCCAGGGGTCCCACTTCGCCAACGACGAGCAGTCCGCGGCCTTCAACCGTCTGGTGATAGACGGACGGGTCGACCCGTGCCTGTCGCGGACGTTCTCGTTCGACGAGATCCCCACGGCGCACCAGCTCATGTCGGAGAACGCACACCCGGAGGGCAACATGGCCGCCCTGGTCTCGGCCCCGCGAGAGGGGCTCACCGACCTTCCCTAACGGGCTCGGCCGACGCCGTCTCCCGGCGCCGTAGGATGCGCCCGTGCGGCGGGCGGAAGTCGTGGTCGTCGGGGCCGGGGTCATGGGGTCGGCCGCGGCCGCGGCCCTGGCGGGGGCCGGTCGGGACGTGGTGGTGCTGGAACGGTTCCGGCTGGGACACGACCGGGGGAGCAGCCACGGGCGCTCTCGCATCTTCCGCTTCTCCTACGGCGAGCGCCGGTACGTGCGGATGGCCATGGAGGCGCTGCCGATGTGGCGCGAGCTCGAGGAGCGCGCCGGAGAGGTGGTCCTCCGGACCACCGGAGGCCTCGACCTGGGCGGCGGGGTGAAGGAGCATGCCTCGGCCCTGGAGGCCGAGGGGGCGGAGTTCGAGGTCCTCGACGAGGCCCAGGCCGGTCGGCGGTTTCCGTTCGTGACCTTCCCGCCTGGGCCGGCGCTGTTTCAGCCGGATGCCGGCGTGCTGCTGGCGGATCGGGCCCTGGTCGCGTTCCAGCGAATGGTCGTCCGGGACGGCGGCGAGCTCTTCGAGCGACGCCCGGCTCGATCGGTCATCGCCGACGGCCGGGCCGCCGTGGTGGAGACGGACGCGGAGACCTACCGGGCCGACGTGGTCGTGGTGACGTCCGGTGGCTGGGTCCGGGATCTCCTCACGCCGGCGGGGATCGTCGTGCCGGTCACGCCGACCCGAGAGACGATCGCCTACTTCGCCCTGGACGAGGCGCTACCAGTTCCAGCGATCGTGGAGTGGAACCGGCCGGCCGGGTACGCCCTCCGCAGCCCGGGTCAGGGGATCAAGGCCGGCCAGCACGGGACGGGACCGGAGACGGATCCGAACGAGGAGGGCTCGGTCCGTGACGAAACGGTGGCCCGCGTGGCGGACTGGGTGCGGAGACGGTTCCCCGACGCCGATCCCGAGCCCCACCTCGCCGAGACGTGCATCTACACCAGCACTGCGGACGAGTCCTTCGTCCTGGAACGCCACGGTCCGGTCGTGGTCGGCTCGGCCTGCAGTGGGCACGGTTTCAAGTTCGCCCCCTGGATCGGCCGGAAGCTCGCCGTCCTGGCCGGCCGGGCCTAGGGTGCCGGTTCCTCGACCAGCTCCACCAGGACGCCGCCGAACCCTTTCGGGTGAACGAAGGCGACCGTCGTTCCCCGGGAACCGCGTCGGGGCGACCGGTCGACCATGGGGATGCCCATCGCTTCGAACCGGGTCAGCGTGGCCGCGACGTCGTCGACGCGGTAGCCGACGTGATGCACACCGCCTCCCCGCCTCGCCAGGAACCTGCCCACCGGCGTGTCGGGCCCGAGGGCCCGGAGGAGCTGGATGAAGGATGTGCCCACCTGGAACAGCACCTCCTCCACACCCTGGTCCTCGATCGTCTCCCGGTGGGTGGGTTCGATCCCGAAGGCGCGGCGGTAGTGTTCCACCGCGCCGTCCAGATCGCCCGTGGCGATGCCGACGTGATCGAGGTTCTCCAGCACTGTCGGCCAGATAGCGTACCCGGGCCTACGGTGAGGTGCCGGTGGCTCTCCCCTGGGTATGAGATCAAATAAGCTCCTGCCCGCCCGGACAGAGCTCGGTCGGGCGTGCGCCCGTTCCAGGAGGCGGATGGACCGCGACATCGAGTCAGCCGGGTCACGTCGTCCGAGCGAGGCCGCCGCCGGTGGGTCCGTGGCGTCGGTGCTGGGACGCTCCAAGCTCATCGTGGCCGGACTGGCGGACGTGTCGAGGGTCCGGGAGCGGACCCGGCGCCGTCGGCTCCTCCGCCTGGCCGTCGTCCTCGCCGGGATCGACGCCCTCCTCTGGTACCGCATCTCGATCGGCGATCCGCTCGGGCCTCCGGGGCTTCCCGAGGGCGCGATCGTTTGGCTTCCCGCCCTCCTCCTGATCGCCGCGCTGATGCTCGTGATGCTGCTCCCCTTGGGCAGCGGCCGGTCCCCGCACGTCCTGGTCCGCCCCGAGCACATCGAGGTCGGGTTGGAGGACGTCCGCGGGCTCGACGCTCAGGTCGACGAGGTGATCCGGAGCCTCAACGTGTTCCTCGGCTACTCGACCTTCCGGGAGCGGCTGGGGGGAAACCCCCGCCGGGGCATCCTGTTCGAGGGGCCGCCCGGCACCGGCAAGACCTATCTGGCCAGGGCCATGGCCCGGCAGGCCGGCGTGCCGTTCCTGTTCGTCTCCTCCCCGGCGTTCCAGTCGATGTGGTTCGGGATGACCGGGGCCCGGATCCGGTCGTTCTTCAAGGCGCTTCGCAAGGCCGCCCGGCGCGAGGGCGGGGCCATCGGCTTCATCGAGGAGATCGACGCCATCGGGTCCGATCGAGGGCCCTCGCCCGGGGGCCAGGGGACCCCCGGTGCCGGCCGGACCGGGCCGGCGGTCTCGAACATGATGTCGCCCTCCACCGGCGGCATGGTCAACGAGCTGCTCATCCAGATGCAGTCGTTCGATCAGCCGCCGTGGCTCCACAAGATCCGGGACCGGTTCGTGGAGTGGATCAACGGCTACCTCCCGGCCGGCCGTCGACTCCGGACGAAGAGGCCGCAGTACCACAACATCCTCCTGATCGCGGCCACCAACCGCGCCGACGCCCTGGACCCGGCGCTTCTCCGGCCCGGCCGCTTCGACCGGCGGCTGTTCTTCGACCTGCCCACCAAGAAGGGGCGCCGGGACCTGATCGACTACTTCCTGGACCGGAAGGCGCACGAGCCCGACCTCGACCGGGACGACCACCGGGAGCGACTGGCCCATGACACGCTGGGCTACACGCCGGTGATGATCGAGCACCTCTTCGACGAGGCCCTGTTGGTGGCGCTCAAGGGAGGACGGGACGCGATGCGGGTCTCGGACGTGTACGAGGCGAAGCTGGCCGAAGAGGTTGGTCTGGCCCAGCCGACCACATACACGGAGGGGGAGCGGCTGGCCATCGCCACGCACGAGGCCGGCCACGCCACCGCGGCGTACTTCCTGGGAACGACTCGGCGCCTCGAGGTCCTGTCGATCATCAAGCGTCGGCAGTCCCTGGGCCTGCTGGCCCACGCGGACCTCGAGGAGCGGTTCACCAAGTCACGGTCGGAACTGGAGGCCCAGCTGGCCATCTCGCTGGCCGGGATGGCCTCGGAGCAGCTGTTCCTGGGCGAGTCCGGCACCGGGCCGGCGTCCGATCTGGCCGCGGCCACCGAGGTGGCGGCACTGATGGTCGGCGCCCTCGGCATGACCGGTTCGCTGGCCTCGTTCGAGGCGATCGGGGAGGGCCCGGTCAACGCTCGCAACCTGGTGGCCAAGGTGCTCGGAGACACCGAGGGAAAGGGTCGGGTCGAGTACCTGCTGGCCGATTAGAAGCGGCGGGCCGACAAGGTGCTGGAGGAGAACCGGGACGTGGTGGACGCCCTCAGGCGGGCGCTGATGGAGCGGGACGAGCTCGTCGGCGAGGAGATCAGACGGGTGATCGTGGAGGCCCTGGAGAACCGCCGGACCGCCTCCATCTGACCTCAGGATTCGATCCCCGTGAGCGCCTCGTCGATCGGAGCGGCCTCGGTCCGCCAGGGGCGATCGGGAAGGATCATTACCGACCCGGTGGCCAGCGCGGCGACCTTGTCGTCGGCGGTGCGGACCTCCGCCGTGGCCACGGCGATCGTCCGACCCCGATGGACCACGGTGGCCCGGGCCACCAGAGGCCGTCCGTCGGACGGAACCGGTCGGAGGAAGTTGACCTTCAGGTCCAGCGTGGCCCAGGAGGTTCCGGCCGGAACGGTGGTGTGCACGGAGCCCCCGATCGCGTGGTCGGCCAGCAGCGCCACGGCTCCCCCGTAGAACGTTCCTCCGGCCGTGCAGAACCACCGGCTGGCCGGGATCGAGCAGGCGAACCGGCCCTCCTCGGCCTCCAGGTGCTCGCTGCCGACCAGCGTGGCCAGCGGCGGCCTGGGGAGCTCCCTTCGCTGCCAGGCCCGCATCATGTCGAGGCCGCTCATCCGCTCCCAGGCCTCTGGAGGGAGGACCGCTCCCTCGGACGGACGCTCGAAGGGGTGGGGCGTGCCGTACGTCGGCCACGGGATCGGTCCGTCGGGCGTCGGCGCGTCGGGGACGCCGAGCGGCATCAGGACGCAACGAGAGGTGGCGTGGGCCAGGAGCCGTCCGGAGGCGTCCTCCACCGTGGCTTCCGACAACCCGAGTGACCGCCCAGCCTGGATCAGGGTGGCATGGGTGAGGATGTCACCGGCGTCGACCGACGGCGGGCGAAGGAAGTTCAGGGACAGCTCTGAGGTGGCCAGGATCGTCCCGGGCGGAAGCGTCGAGTAGATCGCCGTGCCGAGGGCCCCGTCCGCGGCGAAGGCCAGCACGCCACCGGTCGGGATCCCCGCCGCCGAACGGAGCCACGGCGTGGCCGGGAGGCGCCACGTCGATCCGCCCTTCTCGACCTCGACGAGGTGCAGCCCCGTCAGGAAGTAGGCCGGACCATACGGGATCTCCTTGCGCTGGAAGCGGCGCATCTGCTCGAGGCCCGAGAGGGAGAGCAGGCCGGGGTGGTCGAGGTAGGCGAACGTGCCGCGGACGGGTTCGTCGACGACCATACGGGGAGGATACCGGCCGGCCGGCGGAAGGCCGGTCGTACAATGAGGAGAGACCACGAGAGGAGCCATCGTGACCCGTTCCGTCATCGTCGCCGGTGCTCGCACGCCGATCGGAAAGTTCGGAGGCGGCTTCCGCGACCTCGCCGCGGTCGAGCTCGGTGCCACGGCGATCCGAGAGGCGCTCCGCCGGGGGGGCCTTCCCCCCGACCAGATCGACTACGTGATCATGGGCCAGGTGATCCAGGCCGGAGCCGGCCAGATCACGGCCCGTCAGGCCGCCGTGGCGGCCGGCCTGCCGAAGGAGGTCCCCGCCATCACCATCAACAAGGTCTGTCTCTCCGGGCTGAACGCCGTGGCCCTGGCGGACCAGCTGATCCGGGCCGGGGAGATCGAGATCGCCGTGGCCGGGGGGATGGAGTCCATGAGCCAGGCGCCCTATCTGCTCCCCCAGGCCCGGTGGGGCGTTCGGCTGGGCGACGCCGAGCTGGTCGACTCGATGATCCACGACGGGTTGTGGTCGACGTTCACGGAACAGCACATGGGCGAGTCCTCGGACGAGGTCAACGCGGAGCTGGGGATCGGTCGGGAGGAACAGGACCGGTGGGCCGCCCGGAGCCATCAGCGAGCCGAGGCGGCCTGGTCCGAGGGGCGGATGGCGGAGGAAGTGGTTGCCGTGGAGATCCCCCGGCGGAAGGGCGATCCGCTGGTGGTCGCTCGCGACGAGGGGATCCGCCCGGACGCGGCCCCCGAATCGCTGTCGAAGCTCAAGCCGGCCTTCAAGCAGGACGGGACGATCACGGCGGGGAACGCGTCCCAGATCTCGGACGGCGGAGCGGCCCTGATCGTGATGAGCGCGGAACGGGCCGCCGGCCTGGGGCTGGATCCGCTGGCCGAGATCGTGGCTCACGGGATGAGCGCCGAGCGATTCCCGTACCTCCACACGGTGCCGGCGCTGGCCATGGAGGCGGCCCTGAAGAAGGCCGGTGTCGCGGCCGGCGACCTCGGCGTGGTCGAGATCAACGAGGCGTTCGCCTCCGTGGCTCTCAACGCCACGAGGATGCTTGGCGTGGACGACGACGGGGTGAACCCGAACGGCGGCGCGGTGGCTCTGGGGCACCCCATCGGGATGAGCGGCGCCCGGCTGGTGCTGACGGCGAGCTACGAGATGCGTCGCCGGGGAGCCGAGTACGCCGGGGCGGCGCTGTGTGGCGGCGGCGGCCAGGGCGACGCGCTGATCGTTCGCCGTCCGTAGCGCCGTGACCGAGCCGTTCACGCTTCCCGAAGAGCTGGAGACCTTCCGCAAGGCCGTTCGGGCGGTCTGCGAAGATCGGATCGCCCCTCGGGCGACGGAGATCGACGAGACGGACGAGTTCCCCCACGACATCCATCGGGTCCTGGTCGAGAACGAGCTGATGGCGGTGGGGTATCCCGAGGAGTTCGGCGGAGCGGGGGAGAGCTCGCTGGCCTTCGCGGTGTTCATCGAGGAGGTGTCGAGGGTGTCGGCCGGCGTCTCCCTGATCCCTCTGGTCGCCCGGCTGGGAGCGATCCCCGTCATGCTGGCCGGGTCGGACGGGCAGAAGCGCGATCTTCTCGGTGGAATCTCCTCGGGGGACCACCTCATGTCCTACGCGCTCACCGAGCCCGGATCCGGATCCGACGCAGCGTCGATGCGGACCCGCTACGAGCGGACCAACGGCGGGTTCCGCCTGGATGGAACGAAGCGGTTCATCACCAATGCGGGTGTCTCCGACCGGTACACCGTGTTCGCTCAGGGAGATCCGGAGAAGCGGTCGAAGGGGATCTCCGCGTTCGTGATCGACGGCAACGACGATGGTTTCTCGGTGGGGAAGTCCGAGGCGAAGATGGGCATCCGAGGTTCCCCCACCAGGGAGATCTACCTCGACGGCGTGGAGATCGCGGAGGACCGATTGATCGGTGAGGAGGGGCAGGGGTTCGCCTACGCCATGCGAACGCTGGACTACTCCCGGCCGTCGATCGCCGCCCAGGCCCTGGGGATCGCCCAGGGGGCGTTCGACGTGGCCGCGCGGTACACGACCGAACGCGAGCAGTTCGGACGGAAGATCGCGGAGTTCGAGGCCCTCCAGTTCATGCTGGCCGACATGGCCACCCAGATCGAGGCCGCCCGACTCCTGACCTATCGGGCTGCGGCGGCCTGCGATGCCCAGGACTTGCGGCTGACCTACGTCGCCTCGATCGCCAAGCTCCACGCTTCGGACACCGCCATGCGGGTGACCACCGACGCGGTTCAGCTTCTCGGAGGGTACGGATACATGCAGGAGTACGGGGTCGAGCGGATGATGCGGGACGCCAAGATCACCCAGATCTACGAGGGGACGAACCAGATCCAGCGGGTGGTTATCGCCCGGCAGATCCTCAAGGCGATCGGGGGATGAGCTCCCCCGGAGGGACGTCCAAGCCGGCGTCGGAGTCCGAGGTCATGCTGGCCCGACAGATGGAGGTCACCGACGCCAACATCGGGGGCAACGTCCATGGCGGGACGATCATGAAGATGGTCGACACCGCTGGGGGACTGGCCGCGGCCAAGCACTGCGGCAGCCTGGCCGTCACCGCGGCGATGGACGAGATGTCGTTCCTGGAGCCGGTGTACGTGGGCGACGTGGTCACGGTGAAGGCCATGGTCAACCAGGCCTTCGGCACGTCGATGGAGGTCGGGGTTCGGGTCGAGGCGGAGAGCGTTCGGACCGGACGGCGGGTCCACACCTCCAGCGCGTACCTCGTGTTCGTGGCGGTGGACGATCACGGACGCCCCCGGAAGGTGCCGCCCCTCCTGGCGGAGACGGACGAGCAGCGGCAGCGCCAAGAGGAAGCGGGGCTCCGCCGCCAGGCCCGGCTGGCCCGGAAGCGGGCCATCGAGGATGCCCGGGCGGCGGGCGCGGACGCCTAGGCACCTTCCGACGGATCGCCGCCGGCACCCGGTTTCCGGGCCTCGGTCGGAGGGTAGCAACCCTGTCGGCCCGCCCGATCGAAAGGAGCGGCACCGATGGATCCCCAGATCATCGCCCTGATCGCGCTGGTCGTCCTGGTCCTGGTCGGTGTGTGGGTGTGGATCGCCCTGCGTCGGCGGCGGGAACGTCTGCAGCGCCGGTTCGGCCCGGAGTACGGCCGCATGGTGGAGACGTCCGGGAGCCGGCGAAGCGCGGAGTCGGAGCTCGTCGCTCGGGAGAAGCGACGGGAGAGGCTCGACATCCGTCCGTTGGAGCCCCAGAGCCGGGACGAGTTCGCCCGGCAGTGGCGCGACACCCAGGCTCGGTTCGTGGACGAGCCCGGCCCCGCCGTCGAGGAGGCCGATGGCCTGGTGGTCGAGGTGATGCGGGCCCGAGGGTACCCCGTGGAGGACTTCGAGCAACGGGAGGCCGATATCTCCGTTGACCACGCCCCGGTCGTCGACAGCTACCGTGCCGCCCACGGCACCTCGCTGGCGTACCGACACGGAGAGGCCAGCACGGAGGACCTTCGTCAGGCCATGGTGCACTACCGGTCGCTGTTCGAGGAGCTGCTCGATGACGGCTCCGACGGCGGCCACGTCCAGGTGGTCGACCTCCGCCAGGAAGAGATCAGGAGGTCGAGCACGGCCTAGGTGCTGAGCCTCAGGCCAGGGCGGCTCGGATCTTCTCGATCGCGGAAGGGTTCTCCAGGCTCGACAGATCTCCCGGGTCCTGTCCCTGGACCGTGGCCCGCACCGCCCGGCGGAGGATCTTCGCCGACCGGGTCTTCGGCAGCTCGTCGACGAACACGATCCGGTCGGGTTTGAACGCTTTCCCGAGGTGTCGGGCCACAACGCCCCTGAGCTCCTCGGCCAGCGCGTCGTCCGAGGCGTGTCCCGGCTTGGTGATAACGAAGCACCAGATCGACTCGCCCTTGACGTCGTGGGGGATGCCCACCGCCGCCGACTCGGCCACAGCGGGGTGATCGGTGAGCGCGGACTCGACCTCGGCCGGACCGAGGCGCTTCCCGGCGATGTTCATCGTGTCGTCGGACCGACCATGCAGGAACCAGAAGCCGTCCTCATCGATCGAGGCCCAATCCCCGTGCACCCACACGTCGGGCCATCGCGACCAATAGGTGTCGAGGTAGCGCTGGGGATCGTCGTACACGCCGCGGGTCATGGCCGGCCAGGGCTTCGTGCAGACGAGCTCGCCGACCTCTCCCCGCGGAACCGGCTTCCCGTCCGGTCCCCACACGTCGACGGCCATGCCCAGCGCCGGTCCCCGGAGGGTGGTCGGTTTCAGGTCGGTGATGGGCAGCGGCGACAGGAAGCAAGCCCCGACCTCGGTTCCGCCGGAGATGTTGATGATCGGACAGCGGCCGCCGCCGACCTTGTCGAAGAACCACAGGTAGGGCTCGGGGTTCCACGGCTCGCCGGTGGATCCCAAGATGCGCAGGGATGACAGGTCGTGCTTCTCGACCCATTCGTCGCCTGCGGGGATCAGCGCCCGGATCAGCGTCGGCGAGATGCCGAGGGTCGTGATGCGATGCCGCTCGACCATGCGCCAGAGCCGATCGGATTCGGGGAAGTTGGGCGCGCCCTCGTACAGAAACACGGTCGCGCCGAGGGCTCCGGCGCCGACGATCTCCCAGGGCCCCATGATCCATCCGAGGTCCGTCACCCAGAAGAGGATCTCGTCACGATGTAAGTCGGCCTGGTATGCCACCTCCTCGGCGATCTTCACGGTGAAGCCGCCGTGCACGTGGACCGACCCTTTCGGCCTCCCGGTGGTGCCGCTGGTGTAGGCGATGAACAGCGGGTGCTCGGAGCTGAGCGGCAGGGTGTCGAACCGTCCAGGTTGACGCCTCAGAAGTTCTTCCCAGTCGACGTCCCGCCCCGGGCGAGGGGAGGCCGGCGAACGTCCGATCCGGGCCCAGGTGACGATCCTCTCGACGGTGGGCGAGGCGTCCGCCGCGGCATCGGCGATCGCCTTCATGTCGACCTCCTGACCTCGTCGGAGGAACCCGTCCGCCGTGATCAGGATCTTGGCCCCGGCGTCGTTCAGCCGGGTGGCCACGGCGTCGGGGGCGTAGCCGGAGAAGATCGGCAGATAGACGGCGCCGATCTTGGCGCAGGCCAGCGTAGCCGCGACGGTCTCCGGGGCCATCGGCATGAAGATGCCGATGGCGTCGCCCGTCCCGACGCCGAGGGAGACCAACCCGTGCGCCAGGCGGTCGGCGGTCTCCCGGAGCTCCCGGTAGGTGACCGCTCGCACGTCGCCGTCCTCCCCCTCCCACAGGACGGCCACGGCGTCCGGCGTGCGCTGCGCCCAGGCATCGACGCAGACGTGGGCCAGGTTGATCCTCCCGCCGACGAACCACGTCGACCAGGGGATCCCGTCGGACGTGTCCAGTACCCGCTCGTACGGTCGGAAGAACTCGATCCCCAGGTCCCGGACCACCGCGCCCCAGAACCACTCGATATCGTCCCCGGACCGCCGGACGAGGTCCTCGTACGTCCCGATGCCGTGGGCCCGCATGAATCGGGTCACGTTGGCTCGCTCGATGTAGTCGTCGCTCGGCCCCCACACCACGTCGCTCATACGTTCGTTCCCGGGCCTCGGGTAGGCTTGGTCCGTGACCCTGACCGCCCCCAAGCCTACGGCGGCCACACCCCTGGGCGCGAGACTCCGGCGTCGGCTCCCCGAACCGATCGAGCGGCGGTTGCCGCCGTGGCCCGAGGCTCGCCCGTGGGTGCTCCTAGCGGCCGGTCTGGCCTCCGTGGCCCTGTCGACCGCAGCCGTTTGGGGAGCGAACCTGGTCATCGAACTGAACCAGCATCCCACGGTGAAGGACATCGACCAGGAGCTCGCTCCGGTGTCCGACTTCGCCAGGGAGCCCCAGAACGTGCTGATCCTGGGGAGCGATGCCCGGGGGAGTCTGTCCCCCGAAGAACAGGCTCGATTCGGAACCGAAGAGACCGTTCCCGGTGAGCGGTCCGACACGATCATCCTGATGCACTTCGACCCGCGTCGAGAGAAGGCGGTCGTGGTCCACTTCCCCCGGGACCTGCGGGTGGAGATCCCCCATCACGGGATGGACAAGGTCAATGCGGCCTACGAGATGGGGGGTCCAAGGCTCACCATCCAGACCATCCGCCAGTTCATGGGGTTGCCGATCCACAACTACGTCGAGGTCGACCTGGCGGGGTTCCAGGAGATCGTCGACCTCCTGGGTGGCGTCCGTCTGTGCGTCGATCGGCCGCTGCACGATGAGCTCGCCGGCCTGGATATCGATCGGAAGGGGTGTCACACGCTCGACGGCGATCAGGCGCTGGCATTCGTGCGGGCCCGAAACATCGAGGGAGACCAGATCCCGGACTTCTCGCGCATCGCCCGGCAGCAGCAGTTCATGCGAGCGATGCTGAACCGCCTCGTGTCGTTCGGATCGCTCCTCGATTCCGACCTGGTGGCCGAAGCGCTGGAGAACGTTCGAACCGACGAACGTCTCGACGGGGCGGACTTGATCTACCTGGGGAGCAAGCTCCGGAAGCTCGCCGAAGAGGATCCCTCGGGGGCACGGTCCCTGGACTTCCGTGTGGTGCCCGGCGACACGGCCGAGATCGGCGGCGTGTCCTACGTCGTTCCGGACCCTGGTGCTGCGGAGGAGCTGTTCCGCCGTCTGGAAGACGGCCGCCCGCTGGGAGACATCGGCCAGACCCTGGCCCTGACCCTTCCCTCGCCGGCCGTGATCCGGGTCAAGGTCCTGTCCACCGGATCGACCGAGGCCGAGCAAGCCCTCAGCGTTCTCCGCCGGGCCGGATTCATCGTTCTCCACGGCGGGTCGCCGCCTGCGGGAAGCGAGGACACCCAGATCCTGTACCGGGAGGGCGCCGGTCCGAGGGCCCACGTGGTGGCGGGGTACTTCGCGCCCGGGTTGCCCCGGGAGGCGGTTTCGGCCAGCATCCTCGGCAACGCGGAGGTGGCCGTGGTCGTCGGGGACGACTGGGCCGAGGTGGCCCCGGGATGAAGGCCCTGGTGCTCGCGGGCGGAGAGGGCACCCGGCTGCGTCCGATCACCCATACCAGCGCCAAGCAGCTGATCCCGGTGGCCAACAAGCCGATCCTGTTCTACGGCCTGGAGGCCCTTCGGGACGCCGGGATCCGGGAGGTCGGGATCGTGGTCGGCTCGACCGCCGACGAGATCCGGGCGGCGTGCGGGGACGGCTCCCTGTGGGACCTGCAGATCACCTACCTCCCCCAGGACGCGCCGCGAGGTCTGGCCCACGCCGTGCTGATCGCTCGGGCCTACCTGGGCGACGATGATTTCGTGATGTACCTGGGGGACAACCTCCTCCTCGAGGGGCTGACGGGATTCGTCCGCGAGTTCGAGCGGCACCGTCCGAACGCCCAGATCTTCCTGACCCGGGTCCGGGAGCCGGAGCGGTTCGGAGTGGCCGTTCTGGAGGAAGACCGGGTGGTGCGGCTCGTGGAGAAGCCGAAGGAGCGGATCTCGGATCTGGCGTTGGTCGGTGTCTATCTGTTCGACGCCACCGTGCACGAGGCAGTCCTCCGGATCGAGCCCTCCTGGCGGGGAGAGCTGGAGATCACCGACTCGATCCAGGCGCTGGTCGATGCGGGGGGGACCGTCCGAGCAGAGCTCGTCACCGGATGGTGGAAGGACACGGGGAAGCTGGAGGACATGCTGGAGGCGAACCGGATGATGCTCTCGCACATGGAGCCGAGGATCGAGGGGGAGATCGACGGTCAATCCCGCGTGGTCGGGCGGGTGGCGATCGAGCCGGGGGCGAAGGTCTTGCGGTCGATCATCCGGGGCCCGGCCATCATCGGGGAGAGCTCGATCGTGGAGGACTCCCTGATCGGCCCGTTCGCCTCGATCTACTACGAGTGCGCCGTAGGAGGGAGCCAGATCGAGGACTCGATCATCATGGAACGCTGTCGCATCGACGACGTCCGACCGCTCTCCCAGTCGCTCCTGGGGAAGGATGTGGAAGTTCGACGGGGGCGTTCGACGCCGGCCGCACACCGCCTGATGCTCGGCGACCAGTCCCAGGTCGAAGTGTTCTGAGCCGATCGTTGCGCATCGCCATCGACGCGCGGCCGGCCCTCTCCGCGGAGAGAACCGGCATCGGCCACTACGCCCGCGAGCTGATCGTTCGCCTGCCGGAGGTCGATCCCGAGACGACCTACGTGGCGTGGTACCTGAACGCGCGGCGTCTGTTGCGGCCGTGGCGATGGGGACGGCGCTTCTTCCCCAGGCGCCCGAACCTGATCGAACGGTGGTCTCCCATCCCGGCCAGGGTGTTCGGGCGTCTGTCAGCGCGGTACGACCGGCCGCCTCTCGACCGGCTCCTCAGATTCGACGTCCTGTTAGCCCCGAACTTCGTGCCCCCGCCGACCCGGACCTCTCGGGTCGTCATCACGGTGCACGACCTGGCGTTCCGACGGTTCCCCGGGACCGCACCCCTGGCCACGCGGCGCTGGCTGACCCGTTTGGCCGGAGCGGTCGCCGGGGCCGCGGAGATCATCGTCCCGTCGACGGCGACCGAGGCCGACCTGCTCGATCTCTACGCCGTGGAGGCCGAGCGCGTCACGGTGATCCATCACGGGATCGATCACGACACGTTCCGGCCCGCCGGGGCCATGGAGGTCGAGCGGGTCAGGCGCCGCTACGGGATCGAGGGCCCGTACCTCCTGTTCGTCGGTGGGCTCGAGCCTCGGAAGAATCTGCCCGCCCTGCTCCGGGCCTACGCGACCCTTCCGGACGGGATCCGCCCGTCCCTGGTGCTGGCCGGGGCCTCGGTTCCGTGGAACCCCGAGGGCCGGGTGGGACTGAACGAGGCGCTGCTCCGCCTGCCCCCCGACGTGCGAGGAGGCGTCGCCCTGACCGGCTACGTGGCCGATCCGGATCGAGCAGCGCTGTACACGGGCGCGGCGGCGCTCGTCTTCCCGTCGCTGTATGAAGGTTTTGGGTTCCCCGTCCTGGAGGCGATGGCCTGTGGGACACCCGTGGTGACGTCGAGCGTCTCATCGCTCCCGGAGGTCGCCGGCCCCGATGCCGTCCTGGTCGATCCCACCGACGTGGAGTCGATCGCCCATGGGCTTCGCCAGGCCGTGGAGGACGGGGATCTGGTCCGGCGACTCCGTGCCGCAGGACCCATTCGAGCGAGCCGGTTCACGTGGGACCGGGCTGCTCGAGCGACTGCCCGGGTGCTCCATCGGGCCGCTCGATGAACGCCGGTCGAGGCCGAATGCCCTGGTAGACTGCGTGCCGGACCGTTCGGCGTTCGGTCCGCATCCTTCGAATCCAAGGAGCGCACCCATGGTTGGCGAGGTCGTCCCCTCCAAGTGAACGTCCTGGTCACCGGCGGAGCCGGGTTTATCGGCTCGCACCTCGTCGACCTGCTGCTGGAGGATCGGTCGACCACGGTCACGGTGTTGGATCGGCTGTCGACCGGCGGATCCAAGGCGAACCTCGAGCAGCACGGCTCCGACCCGCGCTTCCGGTTCGTCCAGGGGGACGTGACCGATCGGGCCGTGGTTCCGAGCCTGGTGGCGGAGTCCGCGGCGGTGATCCATGCCGCGGCCGAATCCCACGTCGATCGCAGTATCGACGACCCGGGTGGGTTCGTGGAGACGAACATCGTCGGCACCGAGGTGGTGCTCGACGCGTGCCGGGAATCGGGCGTCCGGATGTTGATGGTCTCCACGGATGAGGTCTACGGGCCCGGCGATCCCACCGGCGGCCTGTTCTCGGAGGATCACCCGGTGGCCCCCCGGAGCCCCTATTCGGCCAGCAAGGCCGGGGCGGATCTGCTCTGCCAGGCCGCCGCAGCCACCTACGACATGGACGTCACCGTGGTGCGGGGGACCAACGCCTACGGGCCGCGGCAGATCGAACGGGTGGTTCCCACCTACTCCGTCGCGGCGATCGAGGGGCGTCCGATCCCCGTCTACGGCCGGGGAGAGCAGCGGCGGGAGTTCCTCCACGTCCGGGACTGGGCCCGGGCGGTGCTGGTGGTGCTGCGGAGAGGCGTTCGCGGCGTGGTCTACAACATCGGCGCGGGTCACGAGCTGTCGAACGTCGACCTGGCCCGGAGGATCTGTGCCGCGGCGGGAGCATCCGAGTCGCTCATCACCTTCGTGCCCGATCGGCCGGGACACGACTTCCGGTACGGCGTGGTCAGCGATCGGGTCCTGGCCCTGGGCTGGCGACCGGAGATCCCGTTCGACCGGGGATTGACGGACACGGTGGCGTGGTACCGCGACAATCTCGATTGGCTTCGGCGTGCGCATCCCGGTCCGATCGTCACCGAGCCCCGAGGGGCCTCGGTGTGAGGATCGCCGTCACCGGTGCGGGCGGCGGGCTCGGCCGGGCATTCCTGGCCTCCTTCGCTCCCGACCTCGACGTCCGAGGATTCACCCGCCGCGAGCTCGACGTCAGATCGGGCGACGCGGTGATGGGCACTCTCGGCACCGGCTTCGACATCGTCGTCCATCTCGCCGCCATGACCGGCGTGGACGCCTGCCAGGAGGACCCCCAACGGGCGGCGGAGACCAACGTCCTCGGCACGTTCAACGTCGCCGAGGCTGCCCGTCGTTCAGGTGCCACGCTCATGGCCCTGTCCACCGACTACGTGTTCGACGGAGAGAAGGGGACCCCCTACGTGGAGTCGGATGTCCCCAATCCGCTGTCGGTCTACGCCCGAACCAAGCTGGCCGGCGAGCGGGCGGCCGCGGCCGTGGTGCCCGACGCGCTGATCGTCCGCACGGCGTGGGTGTTCGGCTCGGGCGAGGACTTCGTGTCGGTCGCCGTCCGGCAGCTTCGACAGGGGGAGGCGGTCGGCGCCATCGTCGATCAGGTGGGGAGCCCGACCCACGTCGACCACCTGGCCGAGCGCCTGGTTCCGCTGGTCGCCTCGGGCGTTCGAGGCGTCGTCCATCTGGCCGGGCCGGAGGCCACCACGTGGCATTCCGTGCTGGCCCGGGCGAGGTCGCTCGGTGCCTTGCCCGGCGAGGTGCTGGAACAGAAAGCTGATGAGCTCGGCCGGTCGGCGCCCCGTCCGGCGTACTCCGCTCTTTCCAGCGAGGTGCTTCCCCGGACGGAGGTCCCGTCCATGCCCCCGCTCGACGAGGCCATCCGAAGGGTGGTGGCCGATGTCGGATGACGTCCTGGTCCGGACGAACGAGCCGCCCAGGCTCAGGCCGGTGGCCCGATTCCGGGAGCTGTGGCGGCACCGGGAGATCCTGGCGAACCTGTCTCGCAAGGAGCTCCGGGTCAAGTACAAGTCGACGTTCCTCGGCGTGACGTGGTCGATGCTCAACCCGGTCCTGTACCTGGTGGTGTTCTACGTCGTGTTCACCTACTTCATCCCCGCCCGGACCCCGAACTTTCCCGTGTACCTGCTCTCCGGGCTTCTGCCGTGGGCGCTGTTCTCGACCGGGTTCGCCGGGGCGACGGTCTCCGTGATCGGCGGGGGAAACCTCGTCCCGAAGGTGGCCTTCCCCCACGAGACCCTTCCCCTGGCCTCCATCCGGGCCCAGACGGTCAACTTCTTCTTCCAGTTCCTGGTCCTGATCGCCTTCATGCTCGTATTCGGCCAGCCGCTGCTCCACCGGGGAACCGTGCTCCTGTTCCCGGCGCTGGTGGTGCTGCTCCTGTTCACCGCGGCCCTGGGGATGGCCACCGCGGCGTGGAACGTCCGCTACCGGGACACCGGCTATCTGGTCGAGCTGGCCCTGCTGGCCTGGTTCTGGGCCACGCCCATCGTCTATCCGACGTCCTTCGTGGCGGACAACCTGGGGCTGACCGGCTTCCGGCTGTATCTGCTGAATCCGATGGCCAACATCATCCTGTCCTTCCAGCGAGCGCTGTACGGCGGGACCTCTCCGCAGGCCCTGGATCAGCTCCCCGCGCCGGGCCTCACCTGGTACGCGGTACGGCTCCTGGTGGTGGGAGCGGCCAGCGCCGTGCTCCTGCTGCTCTCGTGGCGGATGTTCTTCCGACGGTCGGGCGACTTCGCCGAGGAGCTCTGATGGCCGAGCCGGCGGTGTCCGTGGCCCACGTGTCGAAGCGGTTCCGCCTCTATCACGAGCGCCCGTCGAGCGTGAAGGAACGGCTGCTGAGGCTACGGCGGTCGCGGGTGGAGGACTTCTGGGCCCTCCGCGACGTGGCCTTCGACGTCCCCGAGGGTCAGACCTGGGGGCTGGTCGGCGCGAACGGCTCCGGGAAGACCACGCTGCTGAAGATCATCGGCGGCATCCTCCGTCCGACGGAGGGCCGGGTGGTTACCCGGGGCCGCATCGCCGCCCTGCTCGAGCTGGGGGCGGGCTTCCACCCGGAGCTCAGCGGCCGGGAGAACGTGTACCTGAACGCCTCGATCCTGGGTCTGTCCCGGAGGGAGACCGATCGCCACTTCGACGAAATCGTGGCGTTCGCGGAGCTGGAGGAGTTCATCGACGGCCAGGTCAAGTACTACTCCTCGGGGATGTTCGTCCGCCTCGGCTTCGCCGTGGCCGTCCACGTGGATCCGGGGATCCTGCTGATCGACGAGGTCCTGGCCGTCGGCGACGAGGCGTTTCAGCGGAAATGCATCCAGCGGGTCCGGGAGCTCCAGCGGGAAGGGCGGACGATCGTGTTCGTGACCCACGCGGTCCAGCAGGTGCACCAGATCTGCGACGGTGCGGTGATGCTCGACCACGGCCGAGTCCGGGAGATGGGTGAGGTGGCCGACGTCATCCGGGAGTACCGTCTGGTGATGGCCCGCCAGCACATCGGGTTCGCCCGGCAGCAGCTCACCCGGGACATGGAGATCACGGCCGCGGAGACCCTCGACGCGGACGGTCGCCGGCCGACCAGCGTGGTGCAGCCCGGTGCCGGGATGCACGTCCAGGTCGAGGTCCGGGCCAACCGGCCGGTGGACGACCCGGTGATCTCCCTGGCCATCTTCGAGGCGAACGGTGAGTTCGTGTGGCGGACCGGCACGGGCGACATGCAGCTCGGACGAGTCGAGGGCAAGCTGCGGATCGACTTCAACATGATCTCGCTTCCGCTTCAGGAGGGGCGGTACCTGTTCACCGTCGGGATCCACGATCGGTCCGAACGGATCGTTCACGACCTGCACGATCAGCGGTACCCGTTCGACGTCACCGGGACGCTGGAGGACGATAACCGGGTGGTCATCCCGGTGGGGACCAAGGTGGATCGGCTGTGAGCCGGCGGTGACACCCGGGCGTCGAGACCCGCATCATCACGAGCGGGCCCTGGATATCGATTACCAGCCTCCGGTGGAGCCGGGGGAGAAGACGAGGAGGAAGTCCGTGTTGATCCTGTTCATCCTGCTGTCCGTGCTCCTGGCGGCCACGGCCCAGCTGACGCTGAAGTACGGCGTCGATCGGGTGACCAAGCACGGCCATTCGGGGATCGTCCTCAGCGAGCCGGGGACCTCGGTCGTGAGAGTGGCTCGGGAGCCGTTCATCTGGCTGGGCCTGGTCCTGTTCGGCATTTCGGCGGCGGTGTGGATCGTGGTTCTGTCCCGGGTCTCGCTCTCCTTCGCGTATCCTTTCGCCGCCATCACGTACATCGTCATCGTGGCGTTCGACCGACTGATCCTGAGGGTTCCCGTCCCCGGCCTGCGCTGGGCCGGCGTCCTCATGATCGCCACAGGGATCGTCCTGGTATCCAGGACGCCGCATACCTGAAGCCCTGAATGGCGCCCGAACTGGCCGTGGCCGTGGTGAACTACAACGCCGGACGGTTCCTGGCGAGGTGTCTCGGCTCCATTGTCGGCGCGACCGGCGACGTCGACGCTGAGGTCGTGATCGTCGACAACGGCTCGACCGACGGCAGCGTGGAGCGGGTCGTCGGGGATCACCCCGACGTCACGGTGATTCGGAACGCCGGCAACCGGGGTTTTGCCCGGGCCGCCAACCAGGCCATGGCCGCGACGTCGGCCTCGTTCGTCCTCTTGCTGAACCCCGACGCCGAGATCATCGGGGGGACGCCGGCCACGCTGCTGAAGGTGGCCCGGGAACGACCTCGGGCCGGCGCCATCGGAACGCTGGTCCGCAACCCGGACGGCTCGATCCAGCCGTCCGCCCGTCGGGACCCGAAGCTCGGCGAGGCGCTCGGTCACGCGTTCCTGGGCCCGCTGTGGCGGACCAACCCGTGGACCCGGTCGTACACCATGGCCGGCTGGGATCGGTCCTCCGAACGCCCGGTCGAATGGGTGTCGGGGTCGGCCATGCTTCTCCGCCGCGCAGCCTTCGAGGAGGTGGGCGGGTTCGACGAGGGTTACTTCATGTTCGTCGAGGACGTCGATCTGTGCACCCGGCTCCGCCGGGCCGGGTGGGAGGTGCTGTTCTCACCGGAGCTCGAGGTCGTTCACCAGATCGGCGTCTCCACGCGGGGCCAGCGGGGACGGATGGCCTTCGTTCACTCCGACAGCATCTACCGGTACTACTGCAAGTTCCGGGCGACCGGCGCCGGGGGGATGCTGAAGCCGCTCGTGCGGGTTGCCCTGTGGGGCCGGGCCCTCCTGATGGCCGGGGTGAGGGGAGGGAGGCGATGAAGGCGGTCGTCCTGGTCGGCGGGGAGGGAACCCGTCTCCGGCCGCTCACCGAGACGATCCCCAAGCCCTTGCTTCCGTTCATGAACCGGCCGTTCCTCGACCACGTGCTCGACCGGCTGGCCGACCACGGCGTGGAGGAGGTGGTCTGCTCCTCTCCCTATCTCGAGTCCGAGTTCCACGGGTTCCTCCAGGGCCGAACCGGTCGCCCACCGGCGGTTCGATGGATCACGGAGGCACGGCCGCTGGGCACCGCGGGAGCCATCGCCGGGGCCCGGGATCACCTTGGGGAGACCTTCCTGGCCCTCAACGGGGACATCCTGGCCGACCTCGACCTGGGTGAGCTGATCGGCTTCCATCATGAGCGCGGAGCCGTGGCCACGATCGCCCTTCACGCGGTGGACGACGCCAGGCCGTTCGGCCTGGTGGACGCGAACCGCGAGGGGCGGGTCCTGGCCTTCCGGGAGAAGCCCGAGCACCCCGTGCCGGGGACGATCAACGCCGGGATCTACGTGCTCGAGCCGGCCGCCCTGGATCACGTCCCCCCAGGCGAGCCGGTGTCGATCGAGCGACAGACCTACCCTCGGATGATCGCCGGAGGTGAGGGTGTGTTCGGGTTCGTTGCTCGGGGCTACTGGCGCGATCTGGGGACGCCTCAGGCCTACTTGGAGGGACACCTCGACGCCCTGCAGGGCCGGATCGACGCCTACCGGGGCGTGAGTCGACCGCTGGTGGCGTCCTCGGCAGAGATCGACCCCGGGGCCGACGTGCGCTCGCTGACCGTGCTGGGCGACCGGGTCCGGGTGGGATCCGGAGCGAGGGTCGACCGCTCCGTCCTCCACGGGGCCGCCGCGGTGGGGGAGGGAGCCCTGGTGGAGGACACGATCATGGGCCCCGGCAGCGTGGTCGAGGCCGGCGCGGAGGTCCGCGGTGCGGTCCTGGCGGAGGAGGCCCGGGTCCCGGCGGGCCTGTGTCTGGAGGACGAGAGGGTCGCCCCGGGGCAGATCGCCGTCACGGGCACGGCGAGCGGGCGGGAAGCCTGACTCAACCCGACCGGGCTGCCCGCCGAATGGTGTAGCGTTGGGTCCCCTCGACTGACCCGCCCATGCTGATGAGACGTTCGGCCCCGTTCCTATGCGCCTTGCTGGTGACGATGCTCGCCATCCCGCCCGCGTCGGCGGACCGGGGCCGCCGGAGTCCCGCCCGCCTGTTCGTGTTCCACGGGGCCGGCTACGGCCACGGTTTGGGGATGAGCCAGTACGGGGCGCTGGGGCTGGCCCGGAAGGGGTGGGCCTCGGACAGGATCGTCGGCCACTTCTACCGCGGCGTGGCCGTGGGGCCACGGCAGCCCGCCGACCCCACGATCCGGGCAGGACTGCTTCAGGATGCCGCTGCGGCCCGGGTGATCGCTACCCAGGGGGCGGTCGACCTCCTGGTCCAGGGTGGCAGCACGGTCGAGACGATTCCTCAGGGACAGCGGCGGACGATCGAAGTCACCGGCGATCGGCGCTTCCGGATCCTTCGAGCCGATGGGACCGAGGTGGCCACCGTCGGTGGCCCCGCCGCCGATCTCATCGCCCGTCTCCAGGACGGTGCCCGGGTACGGGTTCCGGAATGGGGCCACGAGCTCGCCACCGGCGAGGTCCGGTTCCAGGTCACCGCGCCGGGGCGGGCGCACGTGCTCGCGGTGATGCCGGTCGAGGCGTACGTCCGGGGGATCTCCGAGGTGCCGAACTCGTGGCCCCTCGAGGCCCTGGGGGCGCAGGCCATCGCCGCCCGGACGTACGCGTACTGGCGGATCGCCGGCGCCCTCCGGGCCGACTGCGGATGCGACGTCTACACCAGCACCGCGGACCAGTACTTCGTCGGCTGGGACAAGGAGGCCGCTCCCCAGGGCGAGCGGTGGGTCCACGCGGTCGAAGCAACGGCCCGGAGCGTGGCCACGTGGGGCGGCGAGCCCATCTACGCGGCGTACAGCTCGTCGAGCGGCGGCTACACGGAGAACATCGAGCGAGTATGGCCGGGCTCGGCTCCCCGCCCGTACCTCCGGGGCGTGTGCGATCCGGGCGACTACGTGACCGACAATCCCAACCGCGTGTGGCAGGTCTCCTTCGAGCGGGAAACGGTGACGGGCCAGCTCCGTCCGTACACCGGCGACATCGGGAAGATCACCGGTTTTGCCGACTGGAGCCTCGGTGTCTCCGGGCGGGTCACCTCGGTCCGGGTCGTCGGGACCCGGGGCGACCGAGTCGTCGAGGGCTGGGATGTCCGGAGCGCCCTGTCACTCAAGGACACCCGGTTCGCCGTGAACCGCAACCTCAACATCACCGGCGTCATCCGAGACCGGTACGACCTGAGCGGCTGTCGTCCCGGCCGGGCCACGAGCGGCCAGCGTCCGGTTCCCGGTGGACGGGAACAGCGGTTCGTGAAGGGCCGGATGTTCGAGCACGGCCGCCGGGACGTGGCGGTCTGGCTCCGGGGTCAGGTCCTGGGCCGGTACCTCGAGCTTGGCGGTCCGCGGGGGCGGCTGGGATTGCCGTTCCGAACGAAGAACGTCAAGGGCGGCACGAAGGCCTGGTTCGACGGCGGCACCGTGGTGTGTGCCCCTCGATGCCGGGTTCGGTTCGGCTAGCTAGACGCCGGCCGGCTCGGGGGCCAACCCGCCCGAGCGGAACCGGTCCACGAACGCCCGGGCAACCGTGACGGCGTCCTCGGGGTCGGCGTCGGGAGGCGCGTCGAACGTCTGGAGCTTTCCCCACGCCAACAGCGCGAACGAGCTGGACAGATTGGGGTACGGAGCCATCAGGACCTTGTCCGATTCGTCCCCGACGAAGTCCTCCAGCGCAGACCTGACGTCCTCCTCCAGGGCGTTTTCTCCTTCGGGAGCGTAGTAGACGATCACGTAGCCGTGCTCCAGGTTGTGCACGGCGTTCGCCTCGGGGATCGGCTGGTCGTACACGAACGGCGGTGCCGGCAGGGGGCTGGAGTGCCGGCCAGCGGTGACCGGGACGCCGTTCTGGCCCTGGGCGAACGGGGGGCTGTGCAGCGTCGTCGAGTCCAGGGCGGCGGCGGCGTCGACCTCCTCCTGCTTGGTCTGGATCGGGGTGCCACGCAGCCGCTCGGTCGCCGCCTCGGCCTCGGCCTGCAGCTCCCGGCTCTCGCCGGTGAACAGATAGACGGTCCCGGCGATCAGCGCCACGACGCCGGCGGCCACCCCCCACCTCGTCGCTCGGCGGATGCGCTGGCGGCGGCGGGCCAGCTTGATCCGGCGTTCCCGCTCCCGCCGGGCCTGCTCCTTGCGCTCGGCTCGGGCCGAGGGCGATCGATCCGGCGCTTCGGGGCGAGCCGCCGTGGCGGTTCCGGTGCCTTGGCCGGGTCGTTGGACGGAACGCTTCTTCCGCTTCTTCTTGGCCATGGAGAGGCTTCATGCTATCGAATGTCACCGGCTCTGCAGATGCTCGCCGGGCTCGATCGGTGGCCGAGGCGGTGGCTCGGCGGGGGGAGATGGACCGGCGGCCACCGCCCCCATGGCCAGCCACTCCGGGCCCAGGCCGACCGCGGCGGCGGCCTCCGGCTGGCAGAACAGGCTGGAGGACACCCAGGCGGAGGCGTAGCCCTGGGCGTGGAGGGCCAACATCAGGTTCTGAACGGCGGCTCCAGTCGACAGGAGAAACATTTCCCGTTCCGCCCGCCGCCTCCGACCGTCCGGGTAGTCGTCCGCCCCCGCCATGGTCAGGAAGGGCATCAGCAATACGGGGGCGGTGCCGAGCAGCGCGTCCGAACGCCGCAGCCGTCGGTCGATGACCTCTGGGGCGGTCCCGTCGCCGAGGAGGTCGCGCCGCCACGCATCCGCCATGGCCCCCAGCAGTCGTCGGCGGGCGGGGGCCGACTCCAAGACGACCCATGTCCACGGCCGGCGGCGGTGACGCGATCCATGCGGGACCGGTGCGGTCAGCGCCGCGGCCACGGCTTCGGTGAGCACCTCCCGGGGAACCCGTCCCCGGCCGAACGTCCGAACGGTCCGCCGCCCGGAGATGGCCTGAAGGGGAGAGGACGGGAACAGGTCCTCCTCCCGGGGCCGGACCAGCGCCCGGGCCGGGGTCGGCGGCGCCTGGGGACGGAGGCCCCGAACGACCGCCACCGGGATCCGGTCGGCCTTCCCCATGACCAGACCGGCCGCCGCGGCGACCTCGTCGGCCAGAGCTACCACGGTGGCTTCCAGCATCTGTCCCGCCGCGTCCTCTGTTCCCCGAAGATCGACCATCGCCGGCAAGCCGGCGCAGCCGATGGCCACGTTGACCAGGCCGCGACGCCACGGGCGGCCGAACGTGTCGGTGACGACGACGGCCACGTCCCGGCCCGTCCCCCGGAGCAGCGAGCTCCGGATCCGCTCGGCCGACCCGTCCGGGTCGATGGGAAGGAGCGACACGAATCCGCCGGCCACGTTGGAGGCGTCGACGCCGGCGCTTGCGCAGACGAAGCCGTGGGCGGTCTCGGCGATCACCAGCTCGCCCCGGCGAGCGACGATCCGTCGGGCCTCGCGGGCCACCCACTCTTCCTTGCGGCCGGCGACGATCCGGCCCTCGGCCTTCGACACCGCCTTCTGCGTCACGGCCACGGCGTCGCCGTCCTCCAGGGAGGTGGCCCGGGCGATGAGGGTGGGCAGGTCGTCGCCGGGCCCGATCTCAGGCAGCCCGCGCACCGGGATGACCTTCACGGTCACCCGGCTGCCTCCAACGCCGCCCGGGCCACGCGCTCCGCACCGTCGTCGTCGACCATCTGGGTGTCGGTGACGGTCACGACCATGCCGAGCTCGGCCTCGATCCGAGGCGCCAACCCGGCGTCGCGCTGGTCGATCACGAATCCCCGGATCAGGCCTCGGTACGCGGACGCCGCCCCCCATGCCGACACCTCGAGTCCGGCCGCAGGCATCAGCCGGTCGGCCATCCCGGCCACCGGAGCACCGGCCACGATCGGCGACACGCCCGCCGCGGGCCCTGCCCGGTTCCGGATCGCCTCCGTCATCCCGGGGACGGCCAGGATCGGGCCGATGCTGACCACCGGGTTGGACGGACAGACCAGGAGGACGTCGGCGCCCGCCACGGCGTTCAGCGCCCCGGGGGCCGGAGCGGCGGCCCCCGCGCCCTCGAACCGGATCGCCTTGACCTCGTCGCGAGCGCCGCGGCCGACCCAGTAGACCTGGAAGGGGTGGGAGATCGCCTCGCCGTCCGGCGAGAGACCCTCGATCCACGTCCGAACCGGCTGATCGGACATGGGGACGATCCGGGGCCCGACGCCGAGCGCGCGGCGGATCCGGTCGGTGACCTCCGAGAGCGAGACACCCTCGTGGAGCCACTGCGTCCGAACCAAATGCGTGGCCAGATCGAGGTCGCCCAGGGAAAACCATCCCTGGCCGCCGAGCCGCCGCACCTCCTCGAGGGCCCGGAACGACTCAGCCCGCCGTCCCCATCCGCGTTCCCGGTCGGCCAGCCCGGCCAGCCAGTACGTCACCGAATCGAGGTCCGGAGAGATGTGGAGACCATGCAGCTCGAAGTCGTCCGCAGTGTTGACCACGACGGCGACGTCTTCGGCCGGGATCACCCGGACCAGCCCTCGGAGGAACTTCCCGGCGCCGACGCCCCCCGCCAGGGCCGCGACCTTCATGCTGGCCAGCCTACCGTCGGACGGGTGCTAGGCTCCGGTGCCGATGGTTGTGGCCACCGAACACGCCGTCCGCCGGGCGATCCGTCGCGCGTCCGGGGGCCGGTCACTGTCGGTGGACGAAGCCGGTGCGCTGATGACCGCCCGCGGCTCGGCGCTGGAGGAGCTCCTCGGGATAGCCGCGTCGCTGCGCGACCTCGGACACGGCCGCACCGTCACCTACTCGCCAAAGGTGTTCATCCCCCTGACGATGCTCTGCCGCGACGTGTGCCACTACTGCACGTTCGCCAAGCCCCCGGCGAAGCTCGACCGTCCCTTCCTCACGCCGGAGGAGGTGGTGGCCATCGCCGATGCGGGGCGGAAGGCCGGTTGCAAGGAGGCGCTGTTCACGCTGGGCGACAGCCCCGAGGAGCGCTACCCGGTGGCCCGGGAGTGGCTCGAGTCCCGCGGGTACCGGTCGACCCTCGACTACCTGCGGGCCGTGTCGATCCGAGTGATCGAGGAGACCGGGCTGCTGCCCCACCTGAACCCGGGGGTCATGAGCTACGAGGACCTGGCTCGGCTGAAGCACGTGGCGCCGTCGATGGGACTGATGCTGGAGCAGTCGACCGAACGCCTGCTGGAAAGAGGCATGCCCCATCACGGTTCCCCGGACAAGGTGCCCGCCGTCCGGCTGCGGACCATCGAGGACGCCGGCCGGCTGGCCATCCCCTTCACCACTGGCATCCTGGTGGGGATCGGCGAGACCCCGGACGAGCGGGCCGCCTCGCTCTTCGCCATCCGCGATCTTCACCGGCGTTACCACCACGTCCAGGAGGTCATCGTCCAGAACTTCCGGGCCAAGCCCGGAACGCGCATGCACGCCCATCCCGAACCGGAGGAGGAGGAGTTCCTGGCGGCAGCGGCCACGGCCCGGGTGATCCTCGGTCCCCGCATGACGGTCCAGGCCCCACCGAACCTGACGGATCCCCACTATCCGCGGCTCCTCGACGCAGGGATCAACGATTGGGGCGGGGTGTCGCCGGTGACGCCCGATCACGTCAACCCCGAGGCGCCGTGGCCGAAGCTCGAAGCGCTTCGCCGGAACACCGCCGCGCGCGGCTTCGAGCTTCGCGAACGGTTGTGCGTGTATCCCGAGTACGCCGGCCGGCCCGATCCCTGGCTCGCCGGGAAGATGCGGGCACCGGTGGCGGCGCTCCTGGGGGATGACGGACTGGCCCGCCCGGACCATCGTGCCGAGCCGATCCCCTGGCAGGACCCCGATATCCAGTGGAAGCCGCGGACGATCGACCTGGCCTTCGCCAAGAGACCGGACGCCGGGCTCCGCGAGGATGCCGACACGGTCTACGGGGATCTGGACGGTCTCGAGGTCGAGGCCACCCGGGCGTGGGCCGTCCGTCGGAGAGATCCGATCCGGATCGATAGCCGGGTGAAGGCGGCCCTTCGCAAGGCGGAGGGCCGCCGTCCCGACGACATCACGGACGATGAGGCGCTGGCGTTGTTCGAGGTGGAGGGAGGAGCGCTCGAGGCCCTGTGCCGGACCGCGGACGAGCTCCGCCGGGAGGCCGCCGGAGACGAGGTCTCCTACGTCGTCAATCGGAACATCAACTTCACCAACGTCTGCTACGTGGGCTGCCGGTTCTGCGCCTTCGCCCAGCGGGAGGTCGATCCCGAGTCCTACACGCTGACGCTCCACGAGGTGGCGGACAGGGCCGAGGAGGCCTGGGCCGCCGGGGCCACGGAGGTATGCATCCAGGGCGGCATCCATCCCGACCTCCCCGGATCCTTCTACTTCGACCTGATCGACGCGGTGAAAGGTCGGGTGCCGAACATCCACCTTCACGCGTTCAGCCCGATGGAGGTGCTGAACGGTGCCACGCGGCTGGGCATCTCATTCCGGGAGTTCCTCGAAGAATGCCGGCGACGAGGTCTGGGAACGATCCCCGGAACGGCCGCCGAGATTCTGGACGACGAGGTGCGATGGGTCCTGACCAAAGGCAAGCTTCCCGCGGACACGTGGGAGGAGATCGTGACCACGGCCCACCGGCTGGGCATCCGGTCGTCCTCGACGATCATGTACGGGCACGTCGACGCGCCGCCGCATTGGGTGGCGCACCTCCGTCGGCTCGGGAGGATCCAGGATGCGACCGGGGGGTTCACGGAGATCGTGCCCTTGCCGTTCGTGCACCAGAACGCGCCCATCTACCTCGCCGGGAAGGCCAGGCCGTCGGCGACGTTCGAGGACAATCGACGCCTGCACGCCGTGGCCCGGATCCTGCTCGACGGGCGCATCGACAACGTGCAGGTGTCGTGGGTGAAGCTGGGGCTCGACGCCTGCCAGGTGATCCTGCGCGGCGGCGCGAACGATCTCGGTGGCACGCTGATGGAAGAGACCATCTCGCGCATGGCAGGAGCGGAGTGGGGGATCCGCAAGGAACCACACGAGCTCGAAGCGGCGATCCGCGACATCGAACGTGTGCCCGTTCAGCGCACTACCACATACGAGCGCGTAACGCGAGCATCGTCGAGCTGACGCCCGGCGACGCGCGAAAGTTATCCACAACCCCTTCAAACCTCGAAACAAAAAGTTCATCATTGGGTCTGGACAAACGTGGTGCGTCTGCTCCAGAATTACACGAATGTAGTTCCACCGACGGGGAGCGGGCGACATGCACCACTTCATCCCGTGGCAGGAGAGGGCGAGGTGCCGGGAGTTTGACCCGGAGATCTTCTTCCCCGAGAAGGGCGGATCGTCGCGCGAGGCGAAGCGCATCTGCGCCGAGTGCACGGTCCGGATCGAGTGCCTCAACTACGCGCTTCGACGCGACGAGCGGTACGGCGTGTGGGGAGGCATGAGCGAGCGGGAACGACGACGCCTGAAGCGCATGGCGTCCTGAGCGTGGAAGGGAGGTGACTCATGGCCACAGCGCGAAAGAGGACGACGCGCAAGCGGACGACGCGGAAGTCGACCGCCCGCAAGACGTCGTCGCGGAAGCGTTCGACGGCGGCCAAGAAGGCGGCTGCGACGCGGAAGCGGAAGACGACCGCGAGGTCGCGCGCCGCCAAGAAGGCAGCGGCGACGCGCAAGCGGAAGGGAACGTCGCGCAAGTCCACAGCGCGCAAGCGGACGACCGGAGCCCGGAAACGGACGACCCGGAAGTCCACGTCGCGCAAGCGGACCACCGCCAAGCGAACCACGGCGGCCCGCAGGCCGAGGAAGCGGACCACCGCTCGGAAGTCCTCGACCAGGCGTACCACCGCGAGGCGCAAGTAGCCCCGCGGGTCTGTTCATCGACGGAGGGGGGCCACGTCGGCCCCCCTCCGCGCATCATTCGTTTGAGGGTAACCGGGGCGGCGGCTTAGGCTACATCCCCGGCCGCATGCAGCAGACCAACGACCATCCCAGCGTCCTCGCCGTTCTCGTGGCGAGGAACGGCGCCCCATGGCTCCGCCGCGTCCTCTCCTCTCTGGCCCGCCAGACCTACCCCCGCGTCGGGGTCCTGGCCGTCGACAACGCCTCGTCCGATGGATCGGCCGACGTGCTGGAGCGGATGCTTGGGCGCCGCCGCGTCCTTCGGCTGGATCGCGACCACGGTGTCCCCGGGGCGGTCCGCCGGGCCCTCGAACTGCCGGCCGCGGGCGAGGCCGACTTCGTGCTCCTTCTTCACGACGACGTGGCCCTGGAACCTCATGCGGTGGAGCGAATGGTCGGAGCGGCTCGTCGGGTCGAGGACGTCGGACTCGTCGGCCCGAAGGTCCTTGACTGGGACCGGCCCCGAGTGCTCCGCGAGATCGGGTTCAGCGCTGACCGGTTCGGGTACCCGCAGTCGCCGCTCGAGGAGGGGGAGCTCGACCAGGGTCAGTACGACGCACCGCGGGAGGTTCTGTTCGTGTCCTCGGCGGCCATGCTCCTCTCCCGGGCGGCATGGTCCCGGGCAGGCTTCCCCGACGAGCGCCTGGCTCCGGACGATGGAGACCTCGACTACGGCTGGCGGATGCGGCTGGCCGGGTTCCGGGTGATGGTCGCCCCCGGTGCCGTCGCTCATCATCGCGGCGGGGCGGGGGTTCGGGCGGGGGCCGCTCCCCTCCGCGGTCGGTACCGCATCGAACGGGCCGCGCTGGCCGCCCTGCTGACCAATTGCGGACTGGTCACGCTCCTCTGGGTTCTTCCGCTCTACGCCATCCAGGGCATCGGCCGGTTGCTTCTGTACCTGGTGTCGAGGCGTTTCGATCAGGCCGGGGAGGTGATGGCCGCGTGGGGATGGAACCTCGCCCACCTTCCGGGCACCCTCCGGCGGCGGGTCCGGGCCCAGTCGGTGCGCCGGGTCCCCGATCGCGAGGTGAGTCGGTTCCTGTCGCCGGCCACGGCCCGGCTCACCGGATCGGCCCAGCAGGCGTCGGCGCTCCTTCTGGGTCGGAGGACGGCCAGGGTCGAGGAGGGAGAGGAGCTGGAGGCCCCGCCCCTGCCCCGCCGGGTGGCCTCGGTCGTGTCCGCCCATCCGGTGGCGGTGGCCTCGATCGCGGCCGTGATCCTCACGCTCGTCGCCTTCCGGGGCGTGCTGTTCGTCCCTGGGATCGAAGGCGGCGCCCTCCCGGCGTTTCCCCAGGGCCCGGGGGATTTCTTCCGGGCGATGACCGCTCCGTGGCGATCGACCGGGTTTGGAGGTCCGGAAGCTCCTTCTCCGGCGATGATCCCGCTCGGGGTGGCCAGCTTCCTCACCCTGGGAGACCCCGATCTGCTTGCCCGGCTGCTGGTCTCCCTGACCCCGGTGGCGGCGGGGGTGGTCTGCCATCTCGCCCTCCGCCGCCTGGGGGCCACACCCGGTTCTTCCGTGGTGGGGGCCGTGTCCTACGCGGTCTCCGCACTGGTCCTATGGGCCGCGTCCGAGGGGCGGATCTCCGTGAGCGTGCTGCTGGTCACGTTGCCGTGGCTGGTGGCTCGCCTGCCGATGGCATTCGCCCGGGGGGGTCCTCGTCGACCCCTGCGATGGGTGGTGGGCACCGGCATGGCCCTCGCCCTGGTCCTATCGTTCTTCCCTGCGGTCCGTCTCTCCCTGGGGCTCGTCCTCGTGGCCCTGGTGCTCCTTCCGGAACCAGGCGGGAGCCGGGTCCGGGGAGCCCTGCTCACCGTCTCGGCCGGCGCCGTGGCCGCCGCGCTGGTGTTCCCGCTCGCAGTGGTCCTGTCGGCATCGGGCGGCGGAGCGGCCGAGTCGGCAGTTCACGCCGACGTCCTGTCGATCCTCCGTCTGTCCCCGGGCGAGGCCCCCGGGGCCGGGCCCGGCGCGTCCTTCCTTCCACTCGCCGGAGTGGTCGGGTTCGTGCTGGCCGAGGGAGGGATCCGGCGAACCGCGTGGCGCTCGTTCCTGGTCGCCGCGACTGCGCTCCCCCTGGCCTGGCTGGCCGCCGCCCACCGGCTGCCCGAGCCGGTGTCCAATCCCGTGGCGTTCCTCTCCGTGGCCGCGGTGTCCCTGGCCTTCCTGGCGGGACTGGGGGCCGGAAGCCTCGGGCCGACGGTTCGTCGGGCGGCGTTCGGTCTGCCCCAGGTCCTGGGCGCCGCTCTGGTGACGGTGATCGTGGTGGGGTGGGCGGCCCAGGCGTTCCAGGCCGCCGTCGGCGCCTGGGCGGTCGGCGAGGACCGCCTTCCGCCGGCATGGCCGGTGGTGGCGTCGGCCGAGCCCGGGGCGTCCTTCCGGGTGCTGTGGCTGGGGGGCGACGACGGCGGTCGGTTTCCACCACCGGGCGGCGATCCCGAAGGGCGGGTGGCTACCGAGGAGGGCGTCGCCGTGGCCTACGGCGTGACCGGGCGGCGGGGCACGACGATCGCAGCCACGGCGCTGCCCTCGGAGGGTCCGCCGTACCGGCGCCTCGAGATCGTCCTGGCCGAGATCCTCTCTTCCCGGATCCGTCACGGCGGGTCATTGCTCGCCCCCTTCGGCATCCGGTACCTGGTGGCCGGGGAGGGAAGGTTGCCGCCGCCCGTGGTCGGGGCACTCGGCGACCAACTGGACATCGACCTGGTCCAGCGGGCCGGTGGCCTGTCCATCTATCGGAACGCTCGGCTTCCCGTCAAGGCGGCCGCGTTTGCGGGCGGGGAGGCCGTCGACGCGGCTCGGACCGCCTCCCTCCTCGCCCCACTGTCGCTGGATGCCGCTTCCGCCGAGCCGCTCACCCAGCAGGACGGGGCCACGTGGTCCGGACCCGTCGCGGAGACTCCCTCGCTCGTCGTGGTGGGCGATCGATTCGACCCTCGATGGCAGGCCGGCCAGGCCAGGCCGTTCCCGGCGTTCGGTTGGGCCCTCGGGTTCGAGGCGGGCCAGGGCGCGGTCCGGGCCGCGCTGGAGCGGGACGTCCGCCGACCGGTGGAACTGGTCACCCTGGCGGCGTTGTGGGCGCTGGCCCTCTGGTTCGTCCGCAGGGAGGATCGAGAGGAGGCGGCCGGCCACCGGTCGGAATCCCCGCCACCCGTGCTGGCCGTCCAGCCTGGTGGGACGGCCGGCGCCTGATGGGCGTGCGAGGGCGTCTGGCGATCGCCGTTCTGACCTCGGCGGCGGTGGTCCTCGGTGGGCTGGCCCTCGACCGGCGGATCGGCCTCCGGGGGCCAGAAGTGGCCTCGCTCGGGGCGGAGGTGTCCGGTGCCTGGTTCTGCCCCCACGGCGGGGGAGAGGGATGGCGAGCCTGGGTCGCGGCGGTCAATCCAACGGCCGAGACGGCGGAGGTCCGGCTGACCTCAGGGAGCGGGCCCTCGGCTCAGCGGGCCCGCGAGATCCTGCCTCCGCAGACGCTCCGAACCCTCGAGGTTCCCGCCACCGAGATGGTGGCCGCCACCGTGGTCGAGTTCCTCGGCGCGGAGGCGGTCGCCGGGATGATCGTCGTCCGGCCGGAAGGTGAAGGCGGAGGCGTGGCGGCGGAGCCGTGTGCCGGTCGGGCCGGCACCCGGTGGTGGGTGCCGGAAGGAAGCACGCTTCGAGGGGAGGCCGCCCAGCTGGTCGTCCACAACCCGTTCTCCACCGACGCGGTCTTCGACGTCGGGCTGGCCACCAGGGAGAGGACGCTGCGCCCGGGCAGGCTGAAGGGGATCGTGATGCGGCCGGGTCAGGTCCGAGCCCTGGACCTGGGTCGGTTCGCCCTCGGCGAGGAATCCCTGTCGGCGACGGTCACCGCCCCGCTGGGCCGGGTCGTCGTGTCGGGGGTGGTGGCCTCCTCGGGCGGGATTCGTTCGACGATCGGGGTCCCGGCGCCGTCCCGCCGGTGGATCCTCCCCGGAGGTGGCGATGGTTCGGGCTTCCTGAGCGTGACGGCGACGGCCGATGCTCCCGCGCCGATCCATGCTCGAGCCCAGACCGCGGAGGCCGAGGCCGCCCTGGTCGACCTGGAGACCGTCCCCGCCGGGACGACGTTGGTCCTCGACGAAGAGGTTCGGGAAGCCGGGGTCGCCGTGCAGGCCGACGGTCCGGCGCCGTTCGTCTCGTCCCGGCGGCTGTTCGCCCTGCCGCCTCCCGAACCTCCCCGGCCGGACCGCCGGAAGGGTGGCCGGCAGGCTCGAGGAGGACAGAACGAGGAGGCGCCGCCGCCCCCGGTCCCGCCCGACGTCGCCGCCACGGCGGGAGCGCCGGCCCC
>DASQTB010000064.1:0-31317 GCA_035642095.1 Actinomycetota bacterium
GCTCCTCGGCGTATCGAGCATCCCCGGTGCGACCACCCGGGGCGCCGAGCCGGCCGCCGAGGCCGGGGCTCGATTCGGGGGATGACTCGAGCCACCCCGACCGAGCCGATCCTGCACGTCGACATGGACGCCTTCTATGCCTCGGTCGAGGTGCTCAAGGATCCTTCCCTCCGGGGCGTGCCCGTGGTGGTGGGCAGTCCCGGTCCCCGAGGCGTCGTCATGTCCTCGTCGTACGAGGCCCGCCGGTTCGGCGTGCGCTCGGCCATGCCCTCGGCCCAGGCCCGGCGACGATGCCCGGAGGCCGTGTTCGTGCCGCCCGACTTCGAGACGTATCGCGTCTACGCGAACCGGCTGCGGGAGGTATTCCTGGCATTCACCCCCCTGGTCGAGCCGATGTCGCTGGATGAAGCGTTCCTCGACGTCGCCGGGGCGACCACGCTCTTCGGGCCACCGGCTCGGATCGCCGAACGGGTCCGGGCCGAGGTCCGGCGGGAGCTCGAGCTGACGTGCTCGGTCGGGGTCGCGCCGAACAAGCTGCTGGCCAAGCTGGCGTCGGCCGCGGCCAAGCCGGACGGCATGGTCGTGGTGGCAACGGGCGGTGTGGAAGGGTTCCTCCATCCCCTTCCGGTCGAGGCGCTGTGGGGAGTGGGGGAGCGGACCCATGAGGTGCTCGACCGGCTGGGGGTGCGCACCGTCGGCGAGCTGGCCGGGACCCCGCCGAGGATCCTGGAGCGGGTTCTGGGCGAAGGAGCGGGGCGCCACCTGAGCGAGCTGGCCGGGGGCCGCGACGAGCGCCCCGTGGTCCCGTACGAACCTCCCAAGCAGGTGAGCCACGAGGAAACGTTCGATCACGATATCGATGCCGACGACGACGTCCGCCGAGAGCTGCTCCACTTGGCGTTCCGGGTGGCGGCCAGGCTCCGGGCCGACGGGTATCGGGCCCGAACGATCACCATCAAGGTCCGGCTGGCCAGCTTCACCACGCTCACCCGGTCGCGAACCTTGGCGGATCCCACCGACTCGGGGGCCGAGCTGTACCGGGTCGCGGTCGACCTCTACCGGGGTGTCCCGGGCTCCCGACGCCGCATCCGGCTCCTGGGGGTGGCCGCCTCCGGCCTGTTGTCCTCGGCGGCCGAGCAGCTGGCCCTGGTCCGTTCCGGCCGGTGGGAGGACGCGGAGCGGGCCCTGGACCGGATCGAGCGGCGGTTCGGGTCGGGGACCGCGTTCCCGGCCGCCCTGCTGGACAGGCATCGGCGATGAAAGATCGGGGTAGCGTTCCTATAATCGTGGGGGTCCGAACAGGCTGGTGCCCATGCCTCTGAGCGAACACGAACAGCGCATCCTGGAGGATATCGAGCGGCGCCTCCAGCAGGAAGACCCCCGGTTCGCCCACCAGGTGGAGCGGAGCTCGCTCCACTCGCATCTCTCCCGGCGGATCCGGTGGGGGGCCCTGGCCTTCCTGGCGGGGTTCGTGATGCTGCTCCTGTTCATCGTGTCACTGTGGATCGCCCTGGCCGGGTTCGGCGTGATGCTGGCCTCGGCGCTCTTCGTCTACCACCAGCTTCGGAGGATGGGGGGCGACCAGATCCGGGCGGTGGGGGAGGGTCCGCCACTCCCCGCGTTCCTGGCCCGGCTGTTCCAACGGTTCCGCGGCGAGCCGAAGTCGTAGCTCCGGAGTTTCAACGCCGTTGGCACCGTCACTACCTGCGAGGTTGCCTGCCGACCCCGGGGTGTTCTACAACACGGTGCATCTTCCCCCGAACGTGCGGTGGCCCGCGCGCTCGCGTTCGCCTTCGGGGGAGCGGAGGGGAAGATGGATGCATTCACATCGCATCAGGCGTCTCGGCTGACCGGCTGCACGCCGCGACAGCTGCGGTACTGGGATCAGATCGAGCTCGTGTCGCCGTCGATCCAGCGGACCGGAGGCCGATCGGGGGTTCCCCGTCTGTACTCCTTCCGGGATCTGGTCGCGCTCCGCGTCGTCAAATCCCTGCTCGACGGCGGGATGTCGCTTCAGCGGGTCCGACGAGCGTTCCAGTACCTGCGCAGCAACGCCGATCTCGAGGGTCACCTGTCCGAGGTCAAGCTGATCACCGACGGGAAGAGCATCTTCAAGGTCGCCCGCCGCCGGGGCGAGGTGGTCGACGCGCTCCGGCAGGGACAGATGGCGTTCTTCGTGGCCATCGACGAGATCGCCCGGAGCGTCGACGCCCAGGTCACCCAGTTCCGTCGGGACCGGGAGCAGTTCGTTCGGGCCCTCCGCGACGCCGCCCGGCAGGTCAGGGCCGAAGCGCAGAGCGGTTAGGCCGGGCCCTCCTCAACGGCGGGACGGACGGAAGGCTCCGGCCACCGTCCGGACCGGCCCGACGTGCCGTCGCAGGTCGCGGAGGAGGGCCCGGGCGGCCGCGGCGGCGTCCTCGGCGTGGATCGGTTGGACGCCATCCTCGGCGTACAGGGCTCGGCCGGCCGATCGGGTGAGGCGTTCGAGGTGCCCGTCGGAGAAGGACACCTCGGACCTCAGCCTCGATCGAAACTCCCACGGCGTCTCGCCGGGGCGGCGGCCCAGGCCGACGTCCTCCGCCGCCCACAGGACGACGCCGTAGGCCGCCACGACGGCGTGGCGCGACGAGCGTCTCGCTCGGAGCGCCCGGCGCCGGACCAGAGCCTTGGCCGGAGGGATGAGGAGGAGCACCACGATCCCAACCGCCGCTGCGAACGGAAGGACGCGCCGAACGGGTGACGAATCGTCTCGGGCCCCGGGGCCGATGGGCCGGGATGGTGCCACCCGTCCCGGCTGGACGCGAGCGAACCCCTCCCGCCGCAACTCCGCGCCGCTCAAGGCCTGGTCCTGGCCGTCCGCGGCGACGAGACCACCCAGGTTGGCGTCCGGCCGCGGTCCGGCGGGTGGCGGAGTGAGGTAGCCGGCCACCGGATTGTCCCGGGTCGGTGTGGGCTCGAAGGCCAGCCAGCCGTAGTCGCCGAAGTACACCTCGGTCCAGGCGTGAACGTGGTCGGACGTCACCCTGAAGGACCCGTCCCCCGCCGGATCTCCGGGAAGGAACCCGACCGCCACCCGGGCCGGGTACCCCAGCGACCGGGCCAGCACCGCCATGGTGCCGGCGAACTGTTCGCAGTACCCTCGCTTGGACTGCTCCATGAAGAAGAGGATGTCGTCCACGCCGTGCCCGGCCGGGGCCCGTTCGTCGTACTCGAACCCGCGGAGGTACTCCTGGATGGCCAGGAGCCTCCGGAATGGCGTCGATTCGTCGGCGCTGAGGATCCGAGCCAAGTCGTGGATTCGGGGGGGAACGGATCGGGGGAGCGCGGTGTACAGCGCCGGCAGGTCGGACGTCGACGGATCGATCCGGTCGAGCTCGACCGGTGACGCCAAAGGGAGCCGCGACGTGACCTCGTACCTGAACCCGTTCTCGGTTTCCCCTTGGGTGAACAGCGTTCCCTCGGCCCCGTTCCACCGGGCCGGCCCGGCGGTGGCCGAGGTCGGCCGGTACGCGGCAGGCAGCCACGGCACCGACAGCTCCCCGATCTCGAACTCCTGGAGCATCGCCGGGGCCGGAGGCTCAGGTTGTGGCCCACCCAGGAGCGATCCGTCGACGACCGACGTGGCCAATCTCCCCTGCGGGTCGGCAGAAGACCACACCCTGCCGTCGAATCGGTCCAGCGACAGCATCCGCCAGTAGGCGGCTCGCTCCGACCGGACCGTGAACAGGTGCGCCGGAGGATTTTCCAGGAGGTTGGGCCGGATGTCGACGAAGGGGTTGACGGCGACCCGAGAGCTCGCTCCGCGGACCCGGATGATCGACCGGGCCTGGAAGCCCGGGAGCAGGCCCGGGAGGATCAGGGCGCCGAGCACAGCGGCCAACCCCAGGCGTCGAGCCCACCGACCGAGCCCACCGGCCCGTCCCCACCGGCTAGTGGCTCCGACCGCGGGACCCCACGACCGGAGGCGGACCAACGAGCCCCCGTAGACGACCGCCAGGGCGGCGGCAAGGAACGCCGCCACGTACGCGGGGCGTGATCCGTCCTCCGCCACCACGCCCGCGAAGGCCAGGAGCGCGGCACACGGTAGGAGGGGAAGGACGGTGCTGAGGGAGCGAGTGGCCAGCGCGTGGGCCGAGGTCGTCGCGGCCCACACCGCGAGCATCGCCGGGGCCATGAGGGCATCGATCGCGGGAGCCGGAGCCACCTCGGTGGCCACCCGCTCGGTCGATCGTCCCAGTGCCGCGAGGAAGGCCCGGAGGGTCTCATCGGTCGGTACCCCGAACCACGTGGTTCGGGGAAACACGAACCACGTCATGACCAACGCCAGGGCCCCGGCCCCCGCCAGGAGTGACAGCCCCAGGTGCCGGTGGGCGAGTGCCGCCGCCACGGCGATGGAGATCGCCCCGGTGAGACCGAGGAGGAACGAGGGCGTGGCGCCGCTGAACGCGCGACCGAAGGCCACGCCGGTCACGAACCCCAGCGCCAGGAGGGCGCCTAGGAGAACGCGGCGATCCGGCGCACTGGTCGCTTCGTTCGCAGCCGCCATGCGTCTCCCAGTTTGGTCGAGGGATGAAGGACGAGGACCTCCCACCCAGCTCGCTGGAGCGACGTGCGCGCTCGGTCGACCCGTCGGTCCGCTTCCCACCGCGGCCGGATCGGCAAGCGCTCTCGTCCCCCGGTTTCGATCAGGACCGCCAGCCTGGTGGCGTACCCGGATCCCAGCCGGCTGAGCGCGGCGAGCTCATCCGTGGTGGGCACATGGGTGACCACGACCACGGTCGTCCCCGGAGCCGCGGACCGGCGAAGCTGCTGCAGCACGGGGGTGATCTGACTCGTCCGGGAGGGTCGGACCAGGGCCAGCAACTCCAGGAACTGTTCCCGGTCGACCGCTCGGGGGGCGAGATCGGGACTGGCCAGCCGGACGGTGAACCCGGCCCGGAGGTGATGTGTTCCGATGGACGCCGCCGCGGAAACCGCTCGCTCGAACGCCTCGTGGTCGCGGCCCAGGGCGGAGTCACGGGTGTCGAGGAGAACGGCGGCCTGGGCTCGGCGGACGGCCTCGTCCTGGCGGATCATGAGCTCGCCGGTCCGAGCCACGCTGGGCCAGTGGATCCGCCGCAGGTCGTCGCCCATCTCGTATTGGCGCATCGTGTAGAACTCATCACCCGACCGGAACAGCTGCCGGGTCGAGGATTCGCCGGCCCCACCCGCCGGAGCCGCCACCGGAAAGGGCCCCAGATCCTCGACCTCCGGATAGACCACCAGATCGTGGCGATCGCTGAACTCCATCCGGTGTCGGAACAGATCGAAGGGGTCACCGACCCACACCGAGAGCGGGCCGATGGCGTACCGCCCTCTGCCCTGGGCGGTCACCCGGTAGGCGACGTCGCGGCGCCCATCCGGGGGCACGTCGACCAGAGCCGCCCGAGCCGACCGGCCCAGCGATGCGGGGAGCTGATCCTCCAGGAGCAGCAGTGACGTTCGGCGCCGACCGCGATTGTGGACCTCCAGATCGACCCGCACCTTGCCGCCGGGGAAGACCCGCCGGGCGGACAGCCGACGGAGGGCCTCCAGATCATGGCGGGTCGCCCGGACCAGCAGCGCGGCCAGCGGTACCAGGAGGAGCAGGGCCAAGGCGATCATGTGGAGGTCGGGCGATCCGACCACGCGTGAGGCCACCCATAGGAGGATCCCTCCCCCGATGACGGCCCACGCTCTGCCGGTGAGCATCTAGCCCTTGACCGGCACGGGCACCTCGTCGAGGGCCTCGGCCAGGATCGCGGCCGCGTCTCGGCCACTCATCGCGGCGTCCGCCGAGACGATCAGCCGGTGGGCCAGCACGGGGATGGTCAGCGCTTTGATGTCATCCGGGATGGCGTAGTCGCGGCCCTCGCTGGCGGCCAGGGCTCTGGTGGCCCGAAGGAGCATGATCGCCGCCCGGGGGCTGGCCCCGAGGTACACATCGGGATGGCGCCGGGTGGCCTCGGCGACCTCCACGATGTAGCGGCGGAGGGTCTCGGCCACGAACACGTCGCGGGCCACGGCGATCATCCGTGCGGCCCCGGACGCGTCCGTCACGGGGCCGATGTCTTCCAGCGTCGAGGCCGTACCGTGGGTCGCCAGGATCTCCGCCTCGGCGTCGGGTGACGGGTAGCCGAGGGCCAGTCGGATCATGAACCGATCGAGCTGAGCCTCGGGGAGGGGATAGGTTCCTTCGTGCTCGATCGGGTTCTGGGTGGCGATCACCATGAACGGCGTTCCGAGCTGGTAGGTCTCCGCGTCGATCGTGACCTGGTGCTCCTCCATGGATTCGAGAAGGGCCGACTGCGTCTTCGGGCTGGCCCGGTTGATCTCGTCGCCGAGGACGATGTTGGCGAAGATCGCGCCGGGCTTGAACTCGAAGTCGCCCCGCTCCTGGTTGTAGACGTTGACGCCCGTGATGTCCGTCGGAAGCAGGTCGGGGGTGAACTGGATCCGGCGAAAGGAGCAGTCAAACGATCGGGCCATGGCCTTGGCCAGCATCGTTTTCCCGACGCCGGGAACGTCCTCGATCAGGAGGTGCCCCTCGGCCACCAAGGTCGCCAGGGCCAGCCGGATCTCGTGGCTCTTCCCCTGGATGACGCGTTCGATGTTGGACCGAATCTCTCCGAACCGGTCCGCGAACCAGTCCCATTCCCCGGTGCTACCCGTGGCCTCCTCCACCATCCCCCCATGGACGCCGCCGTCCGGGCGGCGGTTCGGTGTCACCAATCTTACGGCTTGGGCGACGGTTCGGTTCTGCCCGTCACCCGGCGACGGGGGATGGAGCGGGCGATCGGGAAGGCGGCGTGGCCGGCTCCCTTCATCCCTGAGACGCCCCGCGCGGCCCCACGTTTTCGGGCGTCCTTCATCCTTGAGGCGCCGACGCTTTGGACGCCGCCTTCCCGCTCGAATTACACGCCTGTCGTTCCGGCCAGTCAAGCACCCGCCCGGAAGGAACCTCCAGGAGGGCCCCTATAATGAGCGCGGAGGACCGATCCATTGGGAAGATCGCTCGTCCTGAACGCCAGCTTCGAGCCGCTCGCGGTGGTCACGGCCCGGCGGGCGGTGGTTCTCGTCCTCAAGGAGAAGGCAGAGATCCTGGAATCGAACGGGATGGTGTTCCGCTCGGAGAAGCTCGCCATCCCGGCGCCATCCGTCGTCCGACTCCAGTACTTCGTCAGGGTTCCCTATCGGGCCAGGGCGTCCTTGACCCGCCGGGCCGTCTTCGCTCGCGACGAGTGGACCTGTCAGTACTGCGGCCGTCCCGCGGAGAACGTCGACCACGTCATCCCCCGGTCCAGGGGAGGGACTCACACGTGGGAGAACGTGGTGGCGGCGTGCCGGCGATGCAACGCCCGGAAGGAGAACCGCCTCCACGGCGAGATCGGGTTGCGGCTTCGCCGGCGTCCGTACGTTCCCCGGGACGGGCTCCGCCTGTCCCTGGGCCGCCTCGAGCCGGAGTGGGAACCCTACCTGGCTCGAACGAACGGTCACAAGCGGGCCGCCCGCGTGGCCGGCAACGGCCGGCCGGCCTGACCCCGCCGGCCATCAGCAGGTAATCCCCAGGACTTACACCACTGTAATTCGCCCTCATGCCTTGACCTGGTGGAGTGTCAGTGGCATAACAGTGGAGCAATAGCGGAGGGTGGGGGGCCCAGCCGGGGACCCCCAGGGGATGGAGAGGACCCGCGGTGGCCGAGCTGCTCGGCGAGCACCACTACCAGATGGACCCGAAGGGCCGGATCTCCCTGCCGGCCAAGTTCCGTGAAGTGTTCAAGGCCGGCGTCCATCTCACGCTCGGGCAGGAGGGGTGCCTGTACGCCTTTCCCCCGGAGCAGTGGGACCGGGAGCGGGGACGTATCGAGGACCGGGCCCTGGCGGACCGGGACAGCCGGGGATACACCCGAGTGTTCTTTGGCAACGCCGAGCACGTCGATCTGGACGCCCAGGGGCGGCTGGTGGTTCCGCGACGGCTGCGCGAGAAGGTCCGGCTCGACCGGGACGTAGCCGTGGTCGGTGTGGCGGACCGGCTGGAGATCTGGCCCGAAGACGAATGGGCCCGGTACGCCGAGGCCCAGGAGACCTCGTACCAGGCCGGGGCCCTCCGCCCCGCGAGATCAGAGAGGAGCGCGCCATGAGCAGGGAGATCGGCCAGAGCCTGTATCTGATGGGGCTGTTCACGGTGGTGAACGGGGCGGTGCTTGGTCTCGGCCTTCTGGCCGTCCGTGTCCTTGGCTGAGGCGCTCCACGAACCGGTCCTGGTTACGGAGGTGGTGGAGATACTGCGCGGAGCCGATGTCGTGGTCGACCTCACGGTGGGGTTGGGAGGACATGCCCGGGCCCTGCTCGATGCTGGCGTCGACGTCGTCGTCGGGATCGACCGGGATGCCGAGGCGTTGGCCGAAGCCGGGCGGAGGCTCGGCGCGTACGGATCTCGGTTCCGCCCCGTGCGAGCCACTTTCAGCGGGGCGGTCGAGGCGGCGGAGGAGGCCGGCACACCGGCGGCCGGCGGTGTCCTCTACGACCTCGGCGTCTCCTCTCTCCAGCTCGATCGTCCGGAGCGGGGGTTCTCCTACCGGAGCGACGGGCCGCTCGATATGCGGATGGGCCAGGAGAACGTCACCGCGGCCCACATCGTCAATACCTATGGAGAGCGAGACCTTGAGCGGATCATCCGCGAGCACGGCGAGGAGCGCTTCGCCGGTCGGATCGCCCGGAACATCGTCCGGGCCCGGCGACGGGCCCCCCTCAAGACGACCCGCGAGCTGGCCGCGGTGGTCGCGGCCGCCGTGCCCAAGCGACGCGGGGGACCTCATCCGGCCCGCCGGACGTTCCAGGCGCTCCGGATCGAGGTCAACCGGGAGCTCGAGGAGCTGGCCGCCTCCCTTCCCCGGGCGGTCCAGCTCCTCATCCCGGGAGGGCGGATGGTGGCCATCGCCTACCACTCCCTGGAGGACCGGATCGTCAAGCGGTTCCTCCGGACGGATGACCGCTTGGAGGCCCTCACCCGGAAGCCGGTTCGTCCCACGGCTCAGGAGGCGGAGCGCAACCCCCGAGCCCGGAGCGCCAGGTTGCGCGCCGCCGAGCGGAGGGCGGCGTAAGTGGCCCTTCCCGCCCGGAGGGCTCATGAGCTCGTCCCCAGCCGGCCGGCGCCCCGGTCGCCGCTCGCCCCGGTCCCCCCGCGGGGCGAGCGGCGATACAGGCGCCGCGGGCGAAGCCGAGCCCGGCGGGTTCCCTTCCTCCTGTTCTCGGCGCTGCTGGTCGTCGGCGTCCTCCTGATCCTCACCACGGCCCAGGCGCTCGTCGCCCAGGACGCCTTCCGGCTCTCGAAGCTCACCACCACCGCCGATCGGATCCGCATCGAGAACGACGTCCTGCGGCTTCAGGTGGCGGAGCTCTCCACTCCCGACCGCGTGGCCGAAGCGGCGCGGGCCGCGGGCCTGGTTCGGTACCGTGAGCTGGTCGTCCTGGGCGGAAGGGATCGCTGATGCCTCGCCCTCCCTCGGGGCGCCTGGTGGCGCTGTTCGGCACGCTGGCCCTCGCCCTGGGGGGTGTGGGCGCCCGTCTGGTGCTGCTCCAGGTCCGTGACGGACGGGCCTACGACTCTCTGGCCGCCGATCAACGGGTCCGCCGGATCGCCCTTCCGGCCGAGCGAGGCACCCTGTACGACCGATCGATGCACGAGCTGGCGCTGTCCCTTCCGGCCAAGGCGATCTACGCCGATCCGGCCCTTGTGGTCGACGCGGAGGTGACCGCATCCCGCCTGGCCCCTCTCCTCGACATCCCCCAGGCCCGACTGGTTCGAGCGCTCACCGCGCCGTCCCGGTTCGAGTACCTGGCCCGGCGGGTGGATCTGGACGTGGCGGCTCGGATCGAGGACCTCGGACTGCTCGGCATCTCTTCCCTGGACGAGCCGACCCGTCGGTACCCGGGCGGCAGGTTGGCGGCGCAAGTTCTCGGGTTCGTCGGGCTCGACGGCTCCGGCCTGGCCGGGCTGGAGCTCCAGTACGAGGACATCTTGGCGGGTCGGTCAGGAGAGATGGTGGTCGAGCAGGATCCCGACGGTCTGCCGATCCCCCAGGGGCTCCGTCGAACCGTCCGCCCCAGACGAGGAAGGGACCTCGTCCTCACGCTCGACAAGGACATCCAGTTCCAGGCGGAGCGGGCCCTGGCCGACGCGATCCGCCGCAACGGAGCGATCGGCGGGACGGTCATCGTGCTCGACCCCGAGACCGGCGATGTCTTGGCCATGGCCACCGAGCCTGGATTCGACGCGAACGAGTTCGGCTCTGCCCGACCGGAGGCGACCAGAAACCGGGGCGTGACGGACGCGTACGAACCGGGGTCGGTGAACAAGGTGATCACCGCGGCCGCGGCTCTCGAGGAAGGCGTGATCACTCCGGGAGAACGGATGGTGGTCCCTGACCGGATCCAGGTGGCCGACCGCGTGTTCCACGAGTCCCATCCCCACCCCACCATGGCCATGACGCTGACGGACGTCATCGCTCAGTCGAGCAACGTGGGCACCATCATGACCGCGGACCGGCTCGACAGCGGCCCGCTGGACGCGTACCTCCGGGCGTTCGGTTTCGGGCGGGAAACCGGGATCGGCTTTCCGGGCGAGTCGGACGGGATCCTGATGGCGGTGGAGGACTGGTGGGGAACCAGCATGGCCACGATCCCCATCGGGCAAGGGATCGCGGTCACACCGCTTCAGATGGCGTCGGTGTACGCCACGATCGCGTCGGGCGGAGTGCGCATGGCGCCCCGGCTCGTCCGCGGCACCGTCGGGCCGGGAGGGACCGTGGTTGAGCTCCCGCCGCCGGCGAGGGAGCGCGTCGTCTCCCCCCGGACGGCCCGGCTGGTGACGGGGATGCTGGCCCATGCAGTCGACGCGGGGACCGGCCGGGATGCCCAGCTTCCTCGGTACTGGGTGGCTGGGAAGACCGGAACGGCCCGAAAGCCGCTGGAGGATGCCCGGGGCTACAGCGACCAGTACGTCGCGTCGTTCATCGGGTTCGCCCCCGCCCGGGATCCGGCGGTGGTGGTGGCGGCCATCCTCGATGAGCCCGACACCGTCTATGGGGGCGTCGCCTCCGCGCCGCTGTTCCGGGAGGTGACCCAGTTCGCCCTGGCCCATCTGCGGGTCTCCACCGGGGAGCGACCGCGAATCCCTCCCTTCGTGGTGGAGGAGTAACCGCGTGGTGCCGATCGTCCAGGCGCTAGAATCCGGGGCGCCGGACGTCCCGGCCGCTTCGACCGACATGTCTTTCGGGCCGCGTCCGCTCCGAGATCTCCTCGCCGAGCTCCCGACCGTCGAGGTCGTGGGCGATGTCACCGTTCCCATCGCCGGCATCGCCTACCGGTCCGCCGAGGTCCGGCCGGGATGGCTGTTCTTCTGCGTGCCCGGAGCCACCGTCGACGGTCACTCTTTCGCCGCCACGGTCGTGGCGGCCGGGGCGGTGGCCGTCATGGTGGAGCGGAGGGTGGATGTGGCGGTCCCCCAGGTGATCGTGCCGTCGCTCCGGCAGGCCATGGGGCCGGTCGCGGCGGCATTCTACGGTCGCCCGTCCCGTCGCCTCACGATGATCGGGGTGACCGGTACGAACGGCAAGACCACCACCACCTACCTCCTGGAGCGCGTCTTTCGGGAGGCCGGCCTGAGGCCGGGGATCGTGGGGACCACGGGGATCCGGGTGGATGGCCGCGCCGTCGGCCACGACCGGACCACGCCGGAGGCGCCCGACCTCCACCGTCTCCTGGCGGGCATGGAATCCGAGGGCGTCCGCGGTGTGGCCATGGAGGTCTCCTCGCACGGACTTCATCAGCATCGGGTGGGGGGGATCCGGTTCGACTGCGCGGTGTTCACCAACCTGTCGCAGGACCATCTCGACTACCACGGAACGCTCGAGGATTACTTCGAAGCGAAGCGGATGCTGTTCTCACCGGGCATGGCGGCCCGCGCGGCCGTGAACCACGACGTGCCCGAAGGCCGGGCGTTGATCCGGCGTGATCTTCCCACGCTGACCTACGGGGTCGGGCCCGGCGCGGACGTCCGGGGGGAAGACGTCGAGGTGGGAGGCGAGGGCCTCCGGTTCCGGGTCGGCTCACTGGAGATCAGATCGCCGCTGCGAGGGGCGTTCAACGTCCACAATTGTCTGGCCACGCTCTCTGCCGCCCGCCAGGTTGGGATCGACGACACGGCGACCGCTCGAGGGCTCGCCTCGCTGCCCGGGGTCCCGGGGCGGATGGAGCCGGTCGACGCCGGCCAGCCATTCCAGGTCCTGGTCGACTACGCGCACACGCCCGACTCCCTGGAGAACGTGCTCCGAGCGGCCCGGCCGCTGGCGGGCGGACACCGGGTAATCGCGGTGTTCGGCTGCGGGGGCGATCGCGACCGCGGCAAGCGGCCCCTGATGGGAGAGGCCGCTGCCCGGTTGGCCGATCGCACCGTGATCACCAGCGACAACCCGCGCTCGGAGGATCCGGCGGCGATCATCGCCGAGATCGAACCCGGAGCCCGGCGGGGGGGTGGCCGGTACGTGGTGGAGGCCGACCGCCGGGCCGCGATCCGGATGGCCGTGGCCGAAGCTCGACCGGGTGATGTCGTGGTGATCGCCGGGAAGGGCCACGAGACCGGGCAGGAGTTCTCCGATCGCACCGTTCCCTTCGACGACCGGGTCGTAGCCCACGAAGAGCTCGAGGCCCTTGACCTGGGGGCGTGGCGATGAAGCCGCGACGGATGACCTCCGTGGCCCGGGTCACCGGGGGCCGTCTGAAGGGGGACGACGTCGAGGTCAGGGGCGTCGCCACCGACAGCAGGGAGGTCCGGCCCGGTGACCTGTTCGTGGCCGTTCCCGGCGAGCGGGTCGACGGCCACCTCCACGTGGGCGACGCGTTCGTCGCCGGCGCCGGGGGAGGGTTGGTGTCTCGGCCGGCACGGTTCGATGGGCCGGTGGTCGTGGTCGACGACACGCGCGGTGCCCTGCTGAGGCTGGCGGGCGACGAGCGGGACACGATCGAGGCGGACGTCGTCGGGATCACCGGCTCGACCGGGAAAACGTCGGCCAAGGATCTGACGGCGGCGGTCCTGGCCACTCGGTTCCGCACCGCGGCCAGCCGGAAGTCCTTCAACACGGAGATCGGTGTGCCGCTGACGCTCCTCAACGCGCCGGAGGACGCCGAGGTCGTGGTGTGCGAGATGGGGAGCCGGGGCCGCGGACACATCGCGGCGCTGTGCGAGGTGGCCCGTCCCCGGGTCGGGGCGGTGACCAACGTGGGCCGGGCCCATCTGGAGATGTTCGGGTCGCCCGAGGCAGTGGCCGATGCCAAGGCGGAGCTGGTCGAGGCCCTGCCCGGAGAGGGGGTGGCGGTGCTGAACGGGGATGACCCGGTGGTCACGGGATTCGACCGGCGCACCCGGGCCCGGGTGATCCGCTTCGGCGCCGGGCCCGAAGCGGACGTGCGGGCCGAGGACGTCGTCCTGGACCGTCTGGGGCGGCCCTCCTTCACGCTCCGAGCGGGTGCCTCGTCGGAGCGAGTGGAGCTCTCGGTGACCGGGGAGCACATGGTCTCGAACGCCCTGGCCGCCGCGGCCATCGGCCTGGCCCTGGGTCTTTCCGCCGGAGAGTGCGCCGCCGGGCTGAAGGAGGCTCGGGTGTCCGCCTGGCGGATGGAGGTCGTCGAGGGCGCGGATGGCCTGACGATCATCAACGATGCGTACAACGCCAACCCGACGTCGATGGCCGCCGCGCTCAAGGCCGCCCGGTGGATCGCCGGTCAGGGGCGGTGTCTGGCGGTCCTCGGCGAGATGGCGGAGCTCGGCGCGGGCTCGGCCACGGAGCACGAGGGGGTGGGCGAGCTGGTGGCCCGCCTGGGCATCGACGGGCTGATCGTGGTCGGCCACCGGGCGCGGCACATCGCGGTCGGTGCGGCCCGGGAGGGCGTCGAGCCCGAACGCATCATCGCGTGTCACACGATCGCCGAGGCCGAGGCCGCCGTTCGCGCTTCGGCCCGCCCGGGCGACGTCGTGCTGGTCAAGGGGTCCCGGGTGGCGGGTCTGGAGCGGCTGGCCGAGGCCCTCCGGTGACCAGCATCCTCGTCGCGGCTGCGATCGGCCTGTTCACCACGCTCCTGTTCACGCCAGTGGCGATCCGGATGTTCCGGATCCTGGGATGGGGCCAACGGGTCCGGGAGCCCGGACCCCACTACCCCCAACACCAACTGAAAATGGGGACCCCCACCATGGGCGGGCTGATCATCCTGGGCGGGCTCGGGTTCGCCTATCTGCTGACCGGATTGGTCTTCGGGCGGATCACCCTGACCGGGCTCCTGGTCCTCGGTGCCGGCGCGGCGCTGGCCCTGATCGGCTTCGTCGATGACCTGCTGAAGGTGCGGAAGCAGCGGTCCCTCGGCCTGGGAAAGACCGCCAAGCTGGCCGGTCAGGCCGCGGTGGCGGTGCTCTTCGCCGCGGGGCTGATTCGGTTCACGGATATCTCCACCGAGCTCTCGTTCATCCGGGATACGGGACTCGACCTCGGTGTGGCCTTCTTCGTGTGGGTGTTCATCATGATCGCGGGATCATCGAACGGCGTGAACCTGACGGACGGCCTCGACGGCCTGGCCTCCGGCTCGACCGCCATGGTGTTCGCCGCGTACGTGATCATCGCGTTCTGGCAATTCCGTCACACGTGCTCGCTGCTTCCGGTTGACGGCTGCTACCACGTCGACCTTCCGACGTCCCTCGACCTGGCCATCCTGTCGGCGTCGGCCCTGGGCGCTATCGCCGGGTTCCTGTGGTGGAACGCCGCGCCGGCCAGGATCTTCATGGGGGACACGGGGTCGCTGGCCCTCGGTGGCCTGGCCGCGGCGATGGCCATCGCCACCCACACTCAGCTGTTGCTCCTCGTGTTGGGCGGTCTGTTCGCCCTCGAGGTGGCCTCGGTGATCCTCCAGGTGGTGTCGTTTCGGGTGTTCGGCCGGCGGCTGTTCCGGATGGCCCCGATCCACCATCACTTCGAGGTCCTCGGCTGGCACGAGTTCACGGTGATCGTCCGGTTCTGGATCGTGGCCGGCCTGGCCGTCATCTTCGGTCTCGGTCTGTTCTACGCGGACTTCCTCACCCGCGGAGGTGTGACGTGACGCTCGACGTCGGAGGAAAGCGCGTGGCCGTGGTCGGTCTGGCCGCCAGCGGACTGGCCGCCGTCCGGGCCCTGGTGGTGGCGGGAGCGTCGGTCCGGGTCACCGAGGCGAAGAATCGGGATGCGGTCGCCACGGCCGCTGAGGAAGCGGAGGCGATCGGCGCCACGGTCTCCGCCGGGGGCCACCGCCCCGATCACCTCGACGGTGTTGACCTCGTGGTGACCAGCCCCGGGGTCCCCGAGCGGGCCGACGTCTTACGGTGGGCCGTGGATCGCGGGCTCCCGGTGTGGAGCGAGCTCGAGGTGGGGGCCCGGCTGGCCACGGCCCCCTACGTGGGCATCACCGGGACGAACGGGAAGACCACCACCACTGAGATGGTCGCTGCCTCGATGCGGGCCACGGGGCTCGACGCGGTGGCCTGCGGGAACATCGGGTACGCGTTCTCGTCGGCCGCCGCGGAACGACACGACGCGCTGGCGGTCGAGGCCTCCTCCTTCCAACTCCGGTTCCAGGACTCCTTCCATCCCCGGGTCTCGGTCCTGCTGAACGTGTCCGCCGACCATCTCGACTGGCACCCCTCCGTCGAGTCCTACCGGGACTCCAAGGCCCGCATCTTCGCCCGGCAGCGGCCCGGGGACGTGCACGTCGGCAACCTCGACGACGGGGTGGCGGCGTCGGTGTCGAAGTCGGCGCGGTGCGACCTTGTGTGGTCCACGCTCGGCCGGCCGGGTCAGGGAGAGGTCGGCTACGAGGGGGACGAGCTGGTGGCCCGTCTCGACGGAGAGCGGCGACTGGGACGGCTCTCCGCCGCCGGCCCGGCCCACCGAGCCGACGCGGCGGCAGCCGCCGCGGCAGGGCTCTCCTTCGGGCTCGATCCCGATGCCGTGAGTGCCGCCGTCCTCGACTTCCGACCGCTGCCTCATCGGGGTCAGGTGGTGGCCGAGGTGGGAGGCGTCTCCTTCGTCGACGACTCGAAGGCCACGAACCCGCACGCCGCGCTGGCCTCCGTCGCCGGGTTCGAGCACGCCGTGCTGATCTGTGGCGGCCGGAGCAAGGGAGTGGACCTCGCCCCTCTGGCCGGGGCCATCCCCCGACTGGACGGCGTGGTCGTCTTGGGCGAGGCCGCCGACGAGCTGGAGGCGATCTTCGCCCCGCGCCTCACGGTTCGCCGGGCCGCCTCGATCGAGGAAGCCGTGCAGCTGGGTCAGGAGCTGGCGGCGCCGGGGGGAGCGGTCGTCCTGGCCCCGGCGTGCTCCAGCTGGGACATGTTCCGGGACTACCGGGAGCGCGGGGATCGGTTCGCTGCGGCGGCCCGGTCGCTGTCGCGGAAGGAGGCGGTGTGAGCGGCGTCATCGCCCGGCGGGCCCCTTCCGGCCCCCCACGCCTTCGCCTGGTTCCTCCCGACCAGCGTCCGCCGCCGGCCCCGAGGCGATCGCGACCGGGTCCCTCGGGGGGACCGAGGGCCGATCGCACGGTGGCGGCCCTCCTCGTCTCCTCCGGAGCGCTCGTCGTCCTCGGGCTGGTCATGGTCCTGTCGGCTTCGTCCGTGGGCGCCTACCAGGACTACGGTTCCAGCTTCCTTTTCTTCGTCCGTCAGCTCCTGTACGCCGTGGTCGGCCTGGGAGCGTTTCTGGTGACCGCTCGGATGCGCCACACCGCGTGGCAGCGGTTGTGCTTCCCGCTACTGGTCGTTGCCGTCGTTCTCCTGGCCCTCGTGCTCGTCCCCGGCATCGGCACGGTGGCGGGGGGCTCGGCCCGGTGGCTCCGGTTCGGCCCGGTGACCGTGCAGCCCTCGGAGATGGCCAAGCTCGCCGCGATCACCTTCGGGGCCACCCTCCTGGCCCGGCGATGGCGCCGGCTCGGCGACCTTCGCCAGCTGGTGCTTCCCCTGGGCCCCGTGATGGCCCTGGTGTGCGGCCTGATCCTCCTCCAGCCGGACATGGGGACCACCGTGATCGTGGTCTCCTCGGTGCTGGTCCTCCTCTTCGTGGCCGGCGCTCGGTCGAAGCATCTGATCGTGGGGGGCGCCGGCCTGGGGGCGTTCGGGTTCGCCCTGATGTACATCGAGGGGTACCGGTGGGCCAGGTTCATGTCGTTCATGGATCCGTGGGCCGATCCGCAGGGGAACGGCTACCAGACGATCCAGTCGCTGATCGCTCTGACGTCGGGAGGGTGGTTCGGCGTCGGGCTGGGGGCCAGCCGACAGAAGTGGGACTACGTGCCGAACGCCCACACCGACTTCATCTTCGCCATCATCGGCGAGGAGCTCGGGCTTGCCGGGGCGCTGCTGGTCCTGGCGTTGTTCGGGATGCTCATCTACGCCGCGGTCAGGATCGCCGTCCGGGCGCCGGACGTGTTCGGGCGTCTCTTGGCCGCCGGGATCACCGGGTGGTTCGGGATCCAGGCGGTGACGAACCTGGGCGCCGTCACCGGGCTCCTGCCGATCACCGGCGTGCCCCTGCCGTTCGTGTCGTACGGGGGTTCGGCCCTGGTCGCGGCGATGGCCGCCGTCGGCATGCTGGTCTCCGTGGCCCGAGCCGGGCGTCTGAGGCGCCGCACCCGCTGAGATGCGAGTGATCGTGGGCACCGGCGGCACCGCCGGGCACGTCCTCCCCGCGCTGGCGGTGGCCCGGCGCCTCCGCGACCGTGTAGGGGCGGACGTCGCGTTCGTCGGGCGGGCGGAAGGACAGGAAGCGGCGCTCGTTCCCGCCGCCGGGTTCGTTCTGGAGACCATCGAGGCCCTGCCGTTCGCTCGCCGGCCGTCGGCGGCCATGCTCCGTGCGCCGATCGCCGCCCTCCGAGCCGCTCGCCGCAGCCGCGAGGTGGTCCGGGGGGCGGACGTCGTGATCGGGATGGGAGGCTACGTCAGCGTGCCGGTGGCGCTGGCGGCCCGTCGTGAGCGGGTTCCCCTCGTGGTACACGAGCAGAACGCCCTGCCCGGCCTGGCCAACCGCGTGGCCGCGCGGTGGGCTCGTACCGTGGCGCTCTCGTTCGGCGAGACGGCTCGGCGGTTCCCCCCGCGTGTTCCGACCGTCATCACGGGAAACCCCGTGCGGCCCGAGGTGGCCGGGGTCCCCGCCGATCGCCCGCGGCTGGCCGAGGAGGCGTGCCGGGAACTCCGTCTGGAGGAGGGGCGGCGGACGGTGGTGGTGTTCGGCGGAAGCCAGGGGGCCCTTCGGCTGAACCGGGCCGGCCTCGACCTGGCCGCGCTGCTCACCGATCGAGAAGACCTGCAACTGCTGCTCCTGACGGGGCCCCGGCACCACGACGAGGTGCGCCGCCGACGTCCGCCGTCCGGAGCGTTGCTGGTCCGGACGGCCCCGTTCCTCGATCGGATGGAGCTGGCCTACGCCGTGGCCGACCTGGTTCTCTGTCGGGCGGGGGCGACCACGGTGGCCGAGCTGACGGTGTGCGGGCTCCCTTCGATCCTGGTCCCGTATCCCTACGCTACGGGACGGCATCAGGAGGCCAACGCCCGAGCGCTGGAGCGAGCCGGAGCGGCAGTGGTGGTGCTCGACGACGCCGCCACCGGAGAGGCCCTCGGACGCAGGATCGTCTCGATCCTCGACGATGCGGGACGGCTGCTGTCGATGAGCCGAAGCTCACAGCGTCTCGGTCGACCGGAGGCCGCTGATGCGGTGGCCGACGTGGCGGTGAACGCGACGGGATGATGGAGCGGCGGTGAAAGAGTACGTTCCGCCTCCGGGCAGCATTCCCACCCTCCCCGTCCCCGACCTGCTCGGGCTGCGATCGCTCCACATGGTCGGCATCGGGGGCGCCGGGATGAGCGGCATGGCTCGGCTCCTTCTGGCTCGGGGCGTTGGGATCTCTGGAACGGACCTGAAGGAAACGCCTCCCCTGGTCCAGCTGCGGTCCATCGGTGCCGACGTTCGGGTGGGACACGCGGCGGATCACCTGAGCCGGCCCGACGCCGTGGTGGTCTCCACGGCCATCCCGGACTCGAATCCCGAGGTGATCGAGGCCCGTCGCCGGGGGATCCCGATCCTCGCTCGGGCCCAGGTCCTGGCGGCGTTGATGCGGGAGCGACGGGCCGTTGCCGTGGCCGGGACCCACGGGAAGACCAGCACGACGTCGATGCTGGCGGTGATCCTGGAGGAGGCCGGGCTCGACCCGACCTACCTCGTGGGAGGCGACCTGAACGAGAGCGGCAGCAACGCTCGATCGGGTGCCGGCGACATCTTCGTGGCGGAGGCGGACGAGTCGGACGGCTCGTTCCTGCTCCTGGAGCCAGACGTGGCCGTGGTCACGAACGTCGAAGATGACCACCTGGATTTCTATCCGAGCCGCGACGTCGTCGAGGCGGCGTTCGTGGCGTTCTGCCGACGGGCGCCGCTCGTCGTGGCCTGCGCCGACGACCCCGGCGCTCGCCGTGTCGTCGAGACGGCCGGGACCCCGGTGCTGTGGTACGGGCGATCCGAGGACGCGGCCGTCCGGGTGGAGGACCTGGAGGCCACGCTTCGGGGAAGTCGGGCCGTCATCCGAAGCTCCGGCCCGGACGTCGAGCCGTGGGTGGGGGAGCTCGTGCTCCCCGTGCCTGGCCGCCAGTACCTGGCCAATGCGGCCGGGGCGGTGGCCGCCGCGGCCAAGCTGGGGGTTCCTCCCCGCGCCGCCGCGGAGTCCCTCCGTGGTTTCGGCGGAGTTCGGCGGCGCTGGGAGCATCGGGGTGAGGCCCGGGGCGCGGCGTTCGTCGACGACTACGCCCACCACCCCACGGAGATCGAGGCCACGCTGGCCACGGCCCGGGCCGACGGGGATCGGCGCGTGGTGGCGGTGTTTCAGCCTCATCGGTATTCGCGGACGGCAGCGATGTGGCGACCGCTGGGGGAGAGCCTGGCCGGAGCTGACATGGTCGTCCTGACCGACGTGTACGGCGCGGGAGAGCTGCCGGTCCCGGGTGTGTCGGGAAAGCTTCTGGTCGACGCGCTGGTGGAGGTGGCTCCGGGGAAGCGGGCCATCTACCTTCCCCGCCGGCGGGACGTCGCGGCGTTCCTGTCTCGGGAGGTCCGGATGGGTGACCTGGTGGTGACGATGGGGGCCGGGGATATCACCATGGTCGCCGAGGAGACCCTGGCGCTGATGAGACAGGACGTGGCCGGTGGGTAAGTCGATCGGCCCGGCAGCGGAGGCTGCCCGGCGCATCCTTCGGGAGGCGCTGGGTGACCGGGTCCGGTTCGACTTCCCTCTGGCGCCGTTGACCTCGTTCCGGCTGGGGGGGCCGGCCGCCGCGTACGTCGAGGCCGAGTCGGGAGAGGACCTCCAGGCGGTCGGCCGGGCGCTCCGGGAGGGTGTCCCTCTGCTGGTCATCGGCAAGGGCTCGAACCTGCTCGTGTCCGATCGAGGGTTCCCCGGGGTCGTGCTGCGCCTGGGCCGGTCGTTCCGGTGGACTGCCCGAGACGGAGACCGGTTGACCGCCGGAGCGGCGATGCCCTTGCCCGCGCTGGCCGGGGTGGCCCTCCAGCATTCGCTGGCGGGGCTCGAGTTCGGCGTGGCCATCCCGGCCTCGCTGGGGGGCTCGGTTCGGATGAACGCGGGCGCTCACGGTCACTCACTGGACGAGGTCGTGGAGTCGGTCGAGCTGTTCCACCTCGACGACGGAGGCCCTCGGGTGATCCGGGCCCAGGATGCCGGATTCCGGTACCGCGATTCGACCCTGGCAAAGGACGGGGTCGTCATCGGGGCCACCGTCCGACTGCGCCCCGGCGAACGGGCCGAGATCAGACGACACATGGACGAGGCCCGGGAGTGGCGCAAGGCGACGCAGCCGCTGGCGGAGCCGAACTGCGGCAGCGTGTTCAAGAACCCTCCCGGAGACCACGCCGCTCGGTTGATCGAGGCGGCCGGGGCAAAGGGCCTGTCGGCGGGAGGCGCTCGAGTCTCCGACAAGCATGCGAACTTCATCGTGGCCGGGCCCGGGGCGACCGCCGCCGATGTGTATCGGCTGATCGAGTCTCTCCGGGAGCGGGTGAGCGACCGATTCGGGATCGAGCTGGAGCCGGAGGTCCATCTGGTAGGAGCGCTGGGATGAGCGAGCGGATCGCGGACCCCCGCTTTCGACGGTCCCCGGCGGGCGCCGTGGCGCTGTCGGTGCTGGCGGTGGGGCTGGGCGGATGGGGGATCGTGAACTCGCCGGTGTTCGCCACCCGACGGATCGAGGTGGAAGGGAACCGGCATCTGTCCACGGCCGAGGTGGTCGAGGCAGCGGGCGTTCGCCACGAGCAGAACCTCATCAGGCTTTCCACGGAGAACGTGGCCGAGAGGGTGAGGTCCCTCCCGTGGGTCCGCGAGGTCGTGGTCAGTCGCGACCTCCCGTCGACGCTGGTACTTGGCGTGGTGGAGCGAACGGCGACGGCATGGTTCCAGGACCCGGCGGGCGTCGTGGTGGTGGCCCGCGACGGGATGGTGCTCGACCGACCGGTCCAACCGCCGCGGCGGTTCCCACGGGTGGACGACGTCGCCTCGGCCCGGCCTGTCGGGGAGTCGGTTGGGTCGCCGCCCCCCGCGCTGCGCGTCGTGGCCTCGATGGGGCCCCAGCTGCTCGGGGGGATCTCCGCCGCGGCCTCTCAGGATGGCCAGGTCGTTCTGGAGCTGCGCGGCGGAGGAACGGTCCGATATGGCCCACCTACCCAGCTGGCCCTCAAGAACCGGGCCCTGAGCCGGATGCTGGGATGGGCCCGCCGCGAGGGGCTGCCCGTGGCCTCGATCGACCTTCGGGTCCCCGATGCCCCCACCCTGGAGCCGCGGTCGCCGGGACGGGAGCCCTCAGCCTCACCGTCGCCCTGATCGCGACCCACGTTTGACAATGGGCGGTGGCATCCGGTAACGTACTCCGCCTGTAGGTGAGGTTTACATAACGTTTAACCTCCAGTTGAGGGTAAGACAGGCGTTTCCGCAGGTTGCGGGCCCCCCCGAACGCCGAAGTGGAGAAGGGACACGGAGGCGGTCAGCATGATGCAGGCTCCGCAGAACTACCTGGCGGTCATCAAGGTCGTCGGGATCGGCGGTGGCGGCGTCAACGCCGTGAACCGCATGATCGAAGCCGGCCTGAAGGGCGTGGAGTTCATCGCGGTCAACACGGACGCCCAGGCCCTTCTGATGTCCGAGGCGGACGTCAAGCTGGACATCGGTCGGGAAACCACCCGTGGCCTCGGGTCCGGCTCGGATCCGGATATCGGCCGTCGGGCGGCCGAGGAGCACCGAGCGGAGATCGAAGAGATCCTCAAGGGTGCCGACATGGTGTTCGTCACGGCCGGCGAGGGCGGGGGTACGGGGACCGGTGGCGCCCCGATCGTGTCCGGGGTCGCTCGTGAGCTGGGCGCCCTGACGATCGGTGTGGTCACCCGGCCGTTCTCTTTCGAGGGCAGGCACCGGGCCAACCAGGCGGAGAACGGCATCCACGACCTCCGAGACGCTGTGGATACCTTGATCGTGGTCCCCAACGACCGGCTGCTCCAGATCTCCGACGAGGCGACCTCGATGCTGGACGCTTTCCGGATGGCGGACCAGGTCCTCTATCAGGGTGTCGAGGGGATCACGGCCCTGATCACCACACCGGGGCTCATCAACCTGGACTTCGCCGACGTTCGAACGGTGCTCTCCGAGGCGGGGTCGGCACTGATGGGCGTGGGCCAGGGCACCGGCGAGGGCAGGGCGGAGGAGGCCGCCAGAGGGGCGATCTCGTCTCCGCTCCTGGAGGCGTCGATCGAGGGGGCCAAGGGTCTCCTCCTGTCGGTGGCAGGAGGGTCCGATCTGACACTGCATGAGGTCCACCGGGCCGCCGAGGCCATCACCCGAGCGGCTCACCCCGACGCGAACATCATCTTCGGGGCGGTCATCGACGACGCCCTGGGGGATGAGTGCCGGGTCACGGTGATCGCGGCCGGGTTCGATCAGGTCGCGGGCCCGCAGTTCCGGGCGCCGTCGTTCAGGCAGCGGCAGCCATCGGTGCTCGGTGAGGACGAGGAGCTGGAAGAGGAGATTCCGGTCCCGTCGCTGCTCAAGGAGCCGGATGAGGAGGACGAGCTGTTCCAACCGACGGCGGCGCCGACGCCGGCGGCCGTTCGATCCACCGGTGACGGCGACGACGACGATCTGGACATCCCCGATTTCCTAAAGGGGTAGCGGGCGACCGCCACCCCGACGAGACGTGGGAGCGGGGAGGGCCGAACGAGGCGCCCTTCCCCCGCCTTGACGGCAGGCTCTCTCCGCCCCACGAACCCCACGATGGAGCGGCGACGGACTCGCCAGGACGTCCACGTCCTGATCGCTTCCGGCCTGGAGCAGCGGGGCGTGCTGACCGCCTTCACCGAGCGGACCGGCGGGGTCAGTGAGCGGCCGTTCTCCAGCCTGAACCTGGGATACGGGACCGGCGACGACCTCACCAAGGTGGAGGCGAACCGGGAGCGAACGGTGGAGGCCCTGGAGGTGCCCCGCTTCGCAGCGGCGAAGCAGGTACACGGGACCGGCGTCCTCCGGATTGGGCGGGACCGCCAGGGTCACGGTTTCCTCCCGACGGATCGAACGCCCTCGGCGGACATCCTGCTGACCGGCCGCCCCCGGACGCCACTGGCGGTCCTGGTCGCCGACTGCGTCCCGATCGTGGTCGCCTCCGACGACCTCGTGATGGCGGTGCACGCCGGATGGCGGGCCTTGGCCGGAGGGATCCTGAACAAGGCGCTGGGCCTGTTCCCCGACCGACGGGGACTGGCCGGGGCGGTCGGACCGGCGATCGGTCCCTGCCACTACCATGTCGGGGAAGAGGTCCTGGCCGCCGTGGAGCGCGGAGTGGGAACGGCGATCCGGGAGCGGCGGGGTGGCCGCTGGTTCCTCGACCTGGCCGGAACGGCGGCTCGGGTCCTTCGAGGCGCTGGCCTCCGGGATCTCGAGGAGGCGGGGGAGTGCACTGCCTGCCACCCCGACCGCTTCTTCTCCCACCGCCGGGAGGGTGTGACTGGCCGCCAGGCGGTCATCGCCATGCGCATGTGACACAAGGGACTGAATACAAGGGGGGAGCGGCCTGTCACCTTCTGTTAACCAAAGTGATACCATCCGAACGCTGGAGGAAGTCATCGGCCGGGTCCGATCACGGATCGCCGCGGCGTGCCGGCGGAGTCGACGACGACCGGAGGAGGTCCGCCTGGTGGCCGTGACGAAGGGCTTCCCGGTGGCCACGGTGGAGGCCGCGGCGGCAGCGGGACTCCAGGACCTGGGGGAGAACTACGTGCAGGATCTGGTGGAGAAGCGGGCGGCGGCGCCGGAGGCGACGTGGCACTTCGTCGGTCGGGTACAGCGCAATAAGGTCCGCGGCGTCGCCGACCACGCCCATGTCATCCACACGCTCGAGCCGGGCAGGGCCGTCGAGCGGCTGGCCCGGCTGATCGCCGGAGCGGCGGAGCGACCCGGTTTGCTGGTCGAGGTCGACTTCGCCGGGGGCCGGGTGGGGGTCCCTCCGGATGAGGCGGAGCGGTTCGTCCTCCGCCTTCGGGACGAGCTGGACATCACCGTCGAGGGCCTGATGACGGTGGCCCCCCTGGGGCGGGATCCGCGGCCCGTGTTCGTCGGCCTCAGGGAGCTGCGAGACCGTATGGGACGTCGGGTCGGAGCGGTCCGGGAACTGTCCATGGGGATGTCAACCGATCTCGAGGCGGCGGTCGAGGAAGGCGCTACGATGGTGCGGGTGGGAACGGCGATCTTCGGTCCGCGCCCGGAGCGGTAGGAGGGCGGGAGCCCGAGGAGGTTCGGATGTCAAGCGTGTGGCGGAAGACGATGAAGTACCTCGGCCTCGTGGAGGATGATGAGTACGAGGCGATGGAAGGCGATGCCCAGGCCGAGGTGGACGCCCGCCCCGGCCGAGCAAGGGTGGGCGAGGGGGAGACACCGCTCCGACGACTGCGTGCGGACTCGCCCGTCCCGGACTCACCCGAGGCGATCATCCGGACGATCCCCAAGTCGCGCCCGTCAGGGGCCATCCACCGAGCGGAGCCGAAGCGCTTCAACGAGGCTCGTGAGCTGGGCGACCGGTTCAAGGATGGCATCCCGGTGATCATGAACCTCCAGGGCACCGATGACTCCATCGCCCGGCGCCTGGTCGACTTCGCCTCCGGCCTCGTCTTCGCAGAGGACGGCAAGATCGAACTGGTGGCCAACCGGGTGTACCTGTTGACGCCGGCGAACGTGGATGTCTCCGCCGAGGAGCGGGAGCGCATCAAGGAAGGCGGCTTCTACAACCAGCTCTGAGATGCCCGGGTCGGTCTGCTAGGGTCGCCGGGGCCCGGACGGGTCCATCGGTTCACCGGGGAGGTTCCGTGCGGTGAGCGCCGCGACGTCGGTCATCTGCATCCTGCTCACCATCTACTGGCTCATCCTGTTCGCCCGGATCATCACGTCGTGGTTCCCGCCGCCGATGTCCGGGATCGGAAGGACCCTGTGGGACCTGATCCACGATGTGACCGAACCGGTGCTCGGACTTGTGAGAGGGCTTCTGCCGCCCGTTAGGATGGGGACGATGGGGTTGGACCTCTCACCGATCGTCGTGTTCATCGCGCTCGGGGTCATCCAGGCAGCGCTGGGGTGTGGCTTCGGGCTGTAGAGGAGGCGAGTCGTGGCCAGGAAACGGAAGAAGGATGACGAGGCGGCGGGCGTCGTCCCGCCGCGCACCGACGCATCCGGGGAGCGGGCCCGTCTCACCCCGGCGGACGTCCAGCAGAAGGTGTTCCGTCTGGCGTTCCGCGGTTACAACGAACGGGACGTCGACGAGTTCCTCGATCGGATCACCGGCGAGCTGGCGGCCTTGCACGAGGACAACAAGCGTCTCCGGGAGCAGGTGGCCGAGGGGGGGAGCGGAACCGACGTCACCGGGGCGGAGCGGCAAGCGGAGACCCTCGTTCGCCAGGCCCGGGAGCATGCCGCCCGGCTGGTCGAGGACGCGGAACGGAGAGCGGCGGGCCCCAGCGGCCCGGCCGGGACGGGGCTGCCCGGATCGTTCCTGCTCGAGGAGCGACGGTTCCTCCAGCAGATGGCCTCGCTGATCCAGGACCACGCTCAGCGGCTCAAGGACGAGGCCCGGCGGTCCCGGGCAGCGGCAGACGAGGGTCAGGGGGCTCAGGCTCTCCCCGAGGCGACGTCTCCCGGGGCCACGGGAGCGACGGGTGCCGCCGCCGTCGCTGGGGGAGCTGCCGCTGCATCATCGCCTCCCGAGCCGTCGCCGGAATCGTTCGAGTCCCCCATGCCGAAGCCGTCCCCCCCTCCCGCGGCGGAGCCCTCCCCACCTCCTCCGGAGGAGGCCACGGCGCCGTGGGCGCCGGTCGGCGACGAGCCTCCCCGGGCCAGGGAGGAACCATCCGGCTCGGCCGAGGAGGGGGACCAACTCGTGTCGGCCTGGGAGAGCGCATTCAGCGGGGACGCCGGCGAGCCGGCCCTCGCCGACGAGCGGGCTCGCCGGGAGAACGAGGGCGAGCCCTCCCTGCGCGAGCTGTTCTGGGGCGAGGAGTAGGCACTCGAGGGTGTACGCCCTCTCCTGGCTCTTCATGGCCGTCGCCGCGGGGAGCCTGCTCCTCGGTCTCAGCCGAGCGGGGCTGACCCTGATCTATGTCTCCATCGGCGCGAGCCTGATGGCCGTGGCCTTCCTCCTGACGGCGGTCCTCCGTCGGCCGCCCGACGCCGGAGAGCCCCCGGCCAGCGCCTCCGTCACACCTTCCGAACGGTGACCGTGACCTCCCGGCCGTCGATGCTCCGCCGCTCCCGGTAGCCCCCCGACTCCTCGCTTCCGGCGGACATCTCGGAGGCCAGCACTTCGCCGGCGATCCAGTCTCGATGGACATCGAGGGCCTGTCGGATCTCCTCGTCTCCCTCGACCGCGAGGATGATCCGATCGCTCACGTCGAGCCCGGCCGCCTTTCGGGCCTCCTGAACCAGCCGGACCACCTCCCTGGCCAGGCCCTCCCGGGCCAGAGCCGGCGTGACCTCCAGGTCGAGGGCCACCGTGACGCCTCCGTCCGACGCCACCCCCCAGCCGCCGCGGGTCTGTCGGGACAGCTCGACGTCGTCCGGGCCGATCTCCACCTCCCCCCCGGACGTGGGAACGGGCACCGGCCGACCCTCGGCGAGCTCAGCCGCCAGTGAGCCGTCATCATCGGCCAGGGCCAGGGCGACCTCCTTGACCACCGGGCCCAGCCGCGGGCCGAGCCGACGGTAGCTCGGCTTGGCCATCCACGCCCCGGCGATCTGTGCCGACTCGGCCAGGTCGAGCTCCTTGACGTTCAGCTCATCTGCGATCAGGCCGGCCAGTGGCTTCAGGGGCCCGGGCCGGCCCGGGACGTGGATCGCGGCCCGGCGAAGGGGCTGGCGAACCCGGATCCGGGCCTCCGTGCGGACCGTCCTGCCGAGCGAGGAGATCGTCCGAGCCTCTTCCATGGCCCGTTCCAGGGACTCGTCTCTGACGGTCGAGTCGGCGGCCGGGTAGTCGGTCAGATGGACCGAGTCCGGCTGATCGGCGCGACCGGCCGCCAGATTGCGCCACAGGGACTCGGCCAGGAAGGGGACGAGCGGCGCCAGGAGCCGGCACGTCGTGGTGAGACATTCGTACAAGGTCAGGTGGGCGGCCAGGGTGTCCATCTCGGGGCGGGACGCCTGGTGACCGGGGTCCCAGAAGCGCCGCCGGGCCCGCCGGACGTACCAGTTCGACAGGTCGTCCACGAACCCGGCCAGCTCCCGGGCGGCACCGGTGGCGTCATACGCGTCGAGCCGCCGGCGAGCGGCGTCGGCCACCCCTGACAGCCGGGAGAGGATCCACCGATCGAGCAGCGGCCGCTCCTCGATCGGGGCCTCATGCCCCATTGGATCGATATCGTCCGCGATCGCGTACGTCACGTAGAAGGAGTAGACGTTCCACAGCGTGAGCAGGACCCGGCGGACGCCGTCCTCGATGGCCTCCATCGACATCCGCCTGGCGGACCACGGCGAACCGGCCGCGATGAAGAACCACCGGAGGGCGTCGGCGCCGTGGCGCTCCATGACTTCGCCAGGCTCGATCACGTTGCCGAGCCGCTTCGACATCTTCCGGCCCTCCCTGTCGAGTAGGAGGCCGAGAACGACGCAGGTCCGGTACGCGGTATCGTCGAAGAGCAGGACGCCCTCCGCCATCAGGGAGTAGAACCAGCCTCGGGTCTGGTCGATCCCCTCTGAGACGAAATCGGCGGGAGATCGGCGCTCTCTCTCCTCCACGCCGCGCCCCAAGCCTGGGTGGTACCCCCACTGGGCATAGGGCATGGCCCCGGAGTCGTACCAGGCGTCGATGACCTCGGGGACGCGACGGGACTCGGTACCGCACTCGGGACAGGGGAGCGTCACGTCATCGATGCCGGGGCGGTGGGGATCGACACCGATGACCTCGCGGCCCGCCAGGTCGGAGAGCTCGGTGAGCGACCCCACCACCGTGACGTGCCTCCGATCGCACCGCCACACGGGGAGCGGCGTTCCCCAATACCGCTCCCGGGACAGGGCCCAGTCCACGTTGTTCTCCAGCCAGTCCCCGTACCGGCCGTGCTTGATGTGCTCCGGAAACCAGTTCACCGACTCGTTTACCTCGAGGAGCCGGTTCTTCCGGGCCGTGGTCCGGATGTACCAGGACGTCCGGGCCATGTAGATGAGCGGAGTGTCGCACCGCCAGCACAGCGGATAGGTGTGCTCGTAGGTCTCCGCCCGGAGGAGGACGCCCCGGTCTCGGAGCTCGTCGATGATGTCGGGGTCGGCCTCCTTGACCGCTCGGCCCCGTACGAACTCCATCGGCGTCTCATCGGTGAACCGCCCGTCGTCATCGATCGGCCGGTACACCGGCCATCCTTCCCGCCGGCCGAGCTCGAGGTCCTCGGGACCGAATCCGGGGGCGATGTGGACGATCCCGGTCCCCTCGTCCATGCCGACGAAGTCCGCTTCGACCACGCGGTGAACGTCCGGACGATCGACGTTCGGGTAGGGAGGCCGGTACCGCGAGCCGATCAATGAGCGGCCCTTCAGGGCGGCGTCGATGCGGACCCCCTCCCCCAGAACCGAGTCGACCAACCGCTCCGCCACGACCAGCCGCTCGCCGTTTACCTCGGCCACGGCGTAGGGCTCTTCCCGATCGACTGCCAGGCCCAGGTTCGCCAGAAGCGTCCACGGCGTGGTCGTCCAGGCCAGCATCGAGGCGCGCTCGAGCTCGGGGTGGGAGGGTTCCGTCACCGGGAACTTCACGAACACGCTGGGATCGACGACGGTCGTGTACCCCATGGCCACCTCGTGATCGGACAGCGCCGTGCCACACCGGGGGCAGTAGGCCACCGACCGGTGGGCCTCGTACAGAAAGCCCTTCCGATGGAGCTCCTTCAGTGACCACCACACGCTCTCGATGTACTCGGGGCTCATCGTCCAGTACGCGTCCGAGAGATCGATCCAGAATCCCAGCCGCTCGGTCATCCGCTCCCAGTCCTCGACGTAGCGGGTCACCGACTCGCGACACCGCTGATTGAACTCGGCGATGCCGAACGCCTCGATGTCGCGCTTGGATGTCGTCCCGATCTCCTTCTCCACCTCGAGCTCGACGGGAAGGCCGTGGCAATCCCACCCCGCTTTTCGGACGACGTGGTGGCCGGTCATGGTCCGGTACCGGGGGTAAACGTCCTTGAACGTTCGGGACTCGGCGTGGTGGATCCCGGGACGACCGTTAGCCGTCGGCGGGCCTTCGTAGAACACCCACTCGGGCCCTCGCCGACGGAGGTGGAGGCTCTGCTCGAAGATGCCGGCGTCCCGCCAGAACCCCAGGATGTCGCGCTCCAACGCAGGAAGGTCGACCTTCGGGTCGACCGGCTCGAACCTCGACACCCGTCCTCCTCTCGCGCCCCGGCGGCACCGCTCGATGCAGGGACGAGGCGATGAGGCCCCGCGGTACCACCCCGCTTGGCGGCGCCTCCCGACGCCGCCCGCTCAGGGTCCGAAGGACGGACCTCCGCGATCACGGGCGGACCCGTCCGCGCCTACCGGGCGGCCGGACCCGGCCAAGCCGGGGCCGCCGTTCGGGCGGAGGCTCGGGGAGGATGTTCGGAGGACCCCACCGCCGGGCTCCCACCATCCCCGGCTCGCTGCGATGAGGCGGCCCTCCTACTCGTTCCCGTCGGCGCCTGTGCCGGCATTCTACCCGGGCGAGGGGTGGGTTCCGTCCGTTCTGGGTAGAACGCCGGTTCCATTGCCACCGGAAGGAGTTGGTGTTACCTTGCGCCCGATTTCGATGCCCACCGGGAAGTCTCCGTTCACGAAAGGCGAGCTGGCCGATCTCCGCAGGCGTCTGGAGGAGGAACGCGCCCAGCTCCAACGGCAGGCCGCCGAGATCGAGGAGGCCTCGTTCGGCACTCCGCAGTCCGAGCTCACCGGGGAGGTCTCGTTCGACGAAGAGTACGCGGATGCCGGAACGGCCACGTTCGAGCGGGAGCGGGACCTTTCGCTGACGAACAACATCCGAGACCTCACCGAGAAGGTCGACCGGGCCCTGGAGCGGATCGACCAGGGCACGTACGGCCTGTGCGAACGGTGTGGGAAGCCGATCGAGAAGGCCAGGATCAAGGCCCTCCCCCACGCCGCGCTCTGTCTCAAGGACAAGCAGGCCGAGGAGCGGGCGGGCTGAGGGCCCGCCGGGCGTTGGTCCTATATGGGATCGCCGCCCTGGTCTACGCGATCGACCGCGTCACCAAGGTGCTGGTCGAGGCCAACCTCCAGGACCGCCCGCCCGTCGAGCTGATCCCGGGGGTCCTGGAGCTCCGGTTCACGACCAATCCGGGGGGCGCGTTCGGGATCTTCGGGGATCTGTCGTGGCTCTTCGTCCTGATCAGCGTGGTCGTCGTGGGAGCCATCGTGTTCGCCTCCCGGAACCTTCCGTCCACGATCAGCGCAGTCGGGCTCGGGTTGGTGCTTGGGGGAGCCATCGGAAACCTCACCGACCGGCTGCTCCGCGGCCCGGGCCTGGGCGGTGAGGTGGTGGACTTCATCGACCTGCAGGTCTGGCCGGTGTTCAACCTGGCCGACACCGGGATCGTCGTCGGCGCGGCACTCCTCCTCCTGTCCGGCCTGCGGCGCGACCGGCGGGAAGCGACGGCCGAGCAGTGAGCCGAT
>DASQTB010000065.1:0-12864 GCA_035642095.1 Actinomycetota bacterium
CGTCCACCGGAGAGGGAGTCCACCGTGGCGGCCTCCTTGGCCAGCGTGGCCGTGGGTCGCAGAGGAGCGATGACGACCATGGTCACCAGCCGGACCCGTTCGGTCACCGCGGCGGCGGCGGCCAGGGCGGCCATCGGCTCGTGCGAGTCGTACGCCACTCGGTCGACCACGCCGAGGCTGGTGAACGGCCCGGCCTCCGCCCGGCGGGCCCATTCGATCAGCTGCGGACCGGGGGTGCCGGGGATGCCGTTCGGCAGTCCGATCCCGATCCGCACGGCCGGAGCGTACCCCTCACGTACGATGGGGTCCATGGCTCGCCCCCGGATCACGGTTCGTCGCCGGATCCAGTGGTTCGACACCGACTCCTCGACCAAATATCACAACACCGCTCCGCTCCGACTGATGGAGGAAGCCGAGGCGGCGCTCCTCGACCGGCTGGGGATCGTTCGGGAGGTGTACGGCTCGCTGCCCCGGGTGCACGTGTCGATCGACTACCGACGCCCGCTTCGGTTCTGGGACGAGGTCGCCGTCGACCTCGAGGTCTTGGACGTCGGCCGGACCTCGATCTCCTACGTCTTCGGGGTTCGGAAGGGCGAGGACCTGGTCGCCGAGGGAAGCGTCGTGGCGGCCTTCATCGACGAGGACGGGAAACCGCGCCCCTGGCCGGATGACTGGCGCCGGCTCCTGGAAGGGGAGGGGTAGGATCGCGGCGATGGGAGAGCACCCCGGATCCACCCGGAGGATGGGCCGCGTCTCCGACGAGGAGGGCCAGCTCTCCTATGGTTCCTACCTGAAGGTACCGGAGCTGTTGTCGCTCCAGTCGCCGGTGTCGAAGCCCGCCGCCCACGACGAGCTCCTGTTCATCATCGTGCACCAGGCCTTCGAGCTGTGGTTCCGGGAGATGCTGTTCGAGCTCGAGGCCGTGCGGGACCTGATGTTCGGAGGCGATGCCCATCGGGCCCGCCATCTCCTGGCCCGGATCCACGCCATCGAGCGGCTCCTGATCGAGCAGCTCGAGGTGATCGAGACCATGTCGCCCCAGGACTTCCTGGAGTTCCGGACGAACCTCGCTCCGGCCAGCGGGTTCCAGTCGGTGCAGTTCCGGGAGATCGAGTTCCTGGGGGGCCTCAAGGAGCGGGGATTCCTGGGGATGGCCGGGGATCCCGACGAGCGGGAGCGCCTCCGGCGACGTCTCGACGAGGCCACGCTGTGGGATGCGTTCTGTGCCCTGCTCGAGGAGAACGGGCTGCCCATGCCGGCTGGCGACGAGGAGGCCCGCCGGGCCAGCCTGTTGAAGATGGCCCGGGATCGCGACGCGTTCGCGGAGCTGTGGTACCTGTCCGAAGACCTGCTCGTTCACGACGAGCTGTTCTCGCTGTGGCGCCAGCGCCATATCCTGATGGTCGAGCGGCAGATCGGGACGAAACGGGGGACCGGCGGATCCAGCGGAGCGCCGTATCTCCGGACGACGCTCGACAAGCGGTTCTTCCCCGAGTTGTGGGAGCTGAGGTCGTACCTGTGACAGGCCGCTCGCTCGAGTCGTACCGCGAGGAGTTTCCGGTCCTGGAGCGGAAGTCCTATCTGATCAGCGCGTCGCTCGGTCCGATCTCGAGGCGAGCCCGGCGCCGCCTGGAGGCCTACGTCGATGACTGGGAGACGATCGGGGCGCCCGAGCCCTTCTGGTTCGGCCGCATCTTCCCGGAGATCCGCGAGGTGAAGCGGCTCCACGCCGGGCTCATCGGTGCGGACCCTTCGGAGCTGGCCATCACCACCAACGTGACCATGGCCCTGGCCTCGGTGCTGTCGTGCCTGGACCTCTCCGGGGCGCGGAACCGGATCGTGCTGACCGAGCTCGACTTCCCCACCGACGGACACGTGGCGCTGGCCCAACGGCGCCGGGGCGGAGAGGTTGTCTTCCTGCAAAGCCCGGACGGCCTCACGGTGCCGATCGAGTCGTTCGCCCAGGCCATCGACGAGCGCACGGCAGTGGTGATCATCAACCGGGTCCTGTACCGGTCCAGCGCGCTGCTCGACGTGCGGGAGATCTGCCGCCTCGCCCGGGATGCGGGGGCGTGGACCGTGATCGACGATTTCCACGGTGCGGGCATCGTCCCCATCGACGTGCACGAGATCGGCTGCGACTTCCACACCACGGGCGTCCTCAAGTGGCTGTGCGGCGGACCCGGCCTGACGTTTCTGTATGCGAGGAAGGATCTGATCCCCACGCTGGAGCCGACCATCGCCGGGTGGTGGAGCCAGCGGGAGCCGTTCGCCTTTCGCACCACCGAGCTCGACTTCCATCCGACGGCCCGACGCTTCGAGACCGGGACCCATCCCGCGCCGACCGCGTACGTGGCCCACGGCGGCCTGGAGATCATCTCGGAGGTCACCCCCGGGCGGATCCGGGACCGGCAGGGCGAGCTGACGGACCACGTGATTGAGCGGGCCGATGCGGCCGGCCTCGAGGTCCGGACCCCTCGGGACCGTGCCAAGCGCGGCGGGGTGGTGAACGTCGGCGTCGGCGACCAGGCGGAGAAGATCGCTGACGCGCTCTTCGAGCGCGACGTGTGCGTCGACTACCGGGGCGACGGCATCTGCGTGTCGCCCCACTTCTTCAACACCGAAGCCGACATCGACCGTCTCTTCGCTGCCCTTCGCGACCTCGTCTGATCGGGGACCGAAAAGGGGCCATGCTACGCTGAGCGGAGCCGCCCCGTGCTCCTTGGAGGTTGTGTCATGGACCGTCCCGAGATCCTGATGACCCCCGGGCCCACGCCCGTACCACCCACGGTCCTCCAGGCCCAGGGAAGCCCGCTGGTGTACCACCGCGGCCCGGGCTACGGTCGGCTGCTCCGGGAGGTGACCGCCGGTCTGAAGGCGATGTTGGACACCGAGGCCGACGTGCTCTTGTTCACGTCGTCGGGGACGGGCGGCCTGGAGTCGGCGGTGGCCAATCTGTTCTCGCCGGGCGACCGGGTGGTCGTTCCCGTGGCCGGTTACTTCGGCGACCGGTTCGCCAGGATCGCGGAGGTGTTCGGCCTCGACGTCCGCCGGCTCGAAGACGAGTGGGGGAGTGCCGCCCGGGCCGACGCGCTGGCCGAGGCGCTGGACGAGGCTCCGACCAGGGGCGTGCTGGCCCAGCACAGCGAGACGTCGACCGGCGTGATCCACGACATCGAGGCGCTGGGGAAGGTGACCAAGGACGCCGGCGCGCTCTTCGTGGTCGACGTGATCTCCAGCCTCGGCGCCGTCCCCTACCGCGGCGATGCGTGGGGCGTGGACGTGGCCGTCGGCGGGTCGCAGAAGGCTCTGGGAGCCACCCCGGGGATCGCCTTCGTCAGCGTGTCGGACGCGGCGTGGGCCGCCACCCGCCGGGCGAAGAACCCCCGGTTCTACTTCGACTGGGCCGCCTACAAGCGGTCCTACGACCTCCCCGATCCGGAGAGCCCGTGGACCCCGGCGATCAGCCTGATGCTCGGGCTCCGGGAGGCGCTCCGGCTGTTCCAGGAGGAGGGGCAGGAGGCCGTGCTGGAGCGGCACCGGATCCTGTCCGAGGCCACCAAGGAGGGGATCCGGGCCCTGGGCCTGGACCTGGACGGGGAGCACCCCGAGCGGGCCTGGGCCGTCACCGCCGTCCGAGCTCCGGAGGGGGTCGACGGCAACGAGCTGGTGGCCAGGGTCCGCCGGGACCACGGGATCGTCCTGGCTCCCGGCCAGGGACCGCTGAAGGGAAAGGTGTTCCGCATCGGCCACCTGGGCCACTACGACCGCTTCGACATCATCCGATGCCTGGCGGCGCTCGAGCTCACGCTGGGCGACATGGGGTATCCCGTCAAGCGGGGCGCCGGCGTGGCCGCGGCCGAGGAGACCTTCGCCCGCCGCCGCTGAGCCGATGCGGGTCCTGGTCACCGAGCCGCTGGCCGAGCGGGGCCTGGAGCTCATCCGGGAGGAACACCAGGTCGATGTCCGGACGGAGCTGGCCCGGTCCGGCCTGGCCTCGGAGATCGAGAGCTACGACGCCCTGGTCGTCCGGTCGCAGACGAAAGTCACCGCGGACGTGATCGAGGCCGGCTCGAGTCTGAAGGTGATCGCCCGGGCCGGGATCGGCCTCGACAACGTCGACGTGGAGGCGGCCACCCGCCGAGGGGTGATGGTCGTCAACGCGCCGCAGTCGAACGTCCTCTCCGCCGCCGAGCACACCATGGCCCTCCTCCTGGCGTTGGCCCGGAACGTTCCCCATGCGGATGCGGCCCTCCGGGCCGGCAGGTGGGAGCGGGAGCGGTTCCAGGGGGTGGAGCTGCACGGGAAAACGCTCGGCATCATCGGGTTGGGACGGGTGGGCACGATGGTGGCCCAGCGAGCCCTGGCGTTCGGCATGCGGCTGATCGCCTTCGACCCCTATGTCTCCAGGGATCGGGCCCGGAGCCTGGCCATCGAGCTGATGCCGGATATCGCCGCGCTGCTCGTGCAGTCTGACTTCGTGTCGATCCACCTTCCTCGAACCGCCGAGACCGAGGCGCTGATCGGGGCCCGGGCCCTGGCTCTGATGAAGGACACCGCCCGCCTGATCAACACGGCCAGGGGAGGGATCGTCGACGAGGAGGCCCTCGCGGACGCGCTGCGGGCGGGGCGGCTGGCCGGGGCCGCCCTGGACGTGTTCGCCGACGAGCCGGTCACCGAGCATCCGCTGTTCGGCTTGCCGGGCGTGGTGGTGACGCCCCATCTCGGCGCGGCCACGGCCGAGGCCCAGGACAAGGCCGGGGTCGCCATCGCCGAGATGGTCCGCCTGGCCCTTCGGGGCGAGTTCGTCCCCTACGCCGTCAACGTGGCTGTCGCCGAGGTCACGGAGGAGCTTCGTCCCTTTCTCCCGCTGGCCGAACGGCTGGGGGCGATCCTCACTGCTCTGGCCGAGGGCGCGATCCGGGGCCTGACCGTCGACTACGTCGGTCGCCTGGCCGAGCAGGACACCCGGGTCCTGACCCTGGCGACGTTGAAGGGGGCCCTGGCCGACGTGGTTCACGAGCCGGTGTCCTTCGTGAACGTCCCCACGATCGCCCGCGAGCGAGGGCTGGACGTGGCCGAGCGCCGGACCACCGAGTCGCAGGACTACGTCAACCTCGTGGTGGTCCGGGCCGAGACGGAGGCCGGCGACGTGGCCGTGGGGGGGACGCTGGTCGGGCCCCGCCATGTCGAGCGCCTGGTGCGCGTGTACGAGTTCGACGTCGATCTGGCCCCGGCCGATCACATGGCGTTCTTCCGGTACGAGGATCGCCCCGGCGTGATCGGCACCGTGGGCACGATCCTCGGTGAGGCGGGCATCAACATCGCCAGCATGGAGGTGGGCCGGAAGGAAGCGGGCGGCCTGGCGCTGATGTGCCTCACGGTCGACAGCCCCATCCCCGGGGATGTGCTGGAGCGGATCACGGCCGAGGTCGGGATGAAGTCCGCCCGCTCGCTGACCCTGAACCGCTAGTCAGGCCGGTCTTGGTCAACCGGCCGAGGGCCAGTGTACATTACGGCCAGGTCAGCCCACCCCACAGGAGGAGCGGATGCCGATCCAGGCCGTCGACAAGATCTGGATGGACGGGGAGCTCGTCCCCTGGGAGGACGCCAAGGTCCACGTTCTGACCCACGCTCTCCATTACGGGACCGGTGTGTTCGAAGGGATCCGGGCCTACGAGACGCCCAACGGCCCGGGCATCTTCCGCCTCACCGACCACATGAAGCGGCTGTTCCGATCGGCCCTGGTCTACATGATCGAGATCCCGTTCAGCCTGGACGAGCTGGTGGCGGCGGCCAAGGAGACCGTCCGGGCCAGCGGCCTGAAGGCGTGCTACGTGCGCCCGATCGTGTTCCACGGGTACGGGGAGATGGGGCTGAACCCGCTGTACGCCCCGATCAACGTGGCCATCGGCGTGTGGCCGTGGGGGACGTACCTGGGCGACGACTGCATGGAGAACGGCGCCCGGCTGATCATCTCCTCGTGGCGGCGTCCCGACCCGAACGTCCTCCCCGGCAAGGCCAAGGCCACCGGCCAGTACATCAACTCCGGCCTGGCCAAGGTCGAGGCGATCAAGGGCGGCTACGACGACGCGATCATGCTGGCCCCCGACGGGACGGTGGCCGAGGGCACCGGCGAGAACCTGTTCATCGTCCGGGACACCACGGTCTTCACCCCACCGGAGTCGTCCGGCATCCTGGTCGGCGTGACCAGGGAGTCGGTGATGGCCATCGCCCGCGACCTGGGATACGAGGTCGTCGAGCGGAAGCTGGTCCGGTCCGACCTCTACACGGCGGACGAGGTGTTCGTCACCGGAACGGCGGCCGAGGTGACCCCGGTCCGGGAGGTCGACGAACGGCCGATCGGCGGCGGCAGCCGGGGACCGATCACGAAAGAGATCCAGCAGACCTACTTCTCCGCGGTGAAGGGCGGCCTCGACCAGTACGCCCACTGGGTCGAGCTGGTCGGCTGACGGAGGCCGTCCGCCCGACGTGAGGCTGGTCCGGTTCCGTCACGGCGAGCGGATCGCCACCGGCGTCCTCTCGGGAGAAGAGGTCCGGGTCATTCGGGGCACGTTCTTCGAGGATCCCGTTCCGACCGGCGAAGACGTACCGCTGGGCGATGTCCGCCTCCTCGCTCCGGTGCTCCCCTCCAAGATCGTGGCCGTGGCCCGGAACTATCCCGAGCACGCCGCGGAGCTCGGCAACCCGCTGCCGGAGCGGCCGATGCTGTTCTTCAAGCCCGCCACGTCGGTGATCGGTCCCGGCGATCCGATCCCGATCCCCGAGGGAACGATCAGGGTCGACCACGAGGCCGAAGTCGCCGCCGTGATCGGCCGCCTGTGCCGCCGGGTGAGCGAGGCCGACGCGGCCCGGTACATCCTCGGCTACACGTGCGCCAACGACGTCACCGCCCGTGACTGGCAGAAATCGGACGGCCAGTGGGCCCGGGCCAAGGGCTCCGACGGCTTCGGCCCGCTCGGGCCATGGGTGGAGACGGACGTGGACGTGTCCGATCTGGCCGTCGCCTCTCGGGTCAACGGGGAGGATCGGCAGTACGGCCGAACGTCGGAGATGGTGTTCTCGCCTGCATGGCTGGTGTCGTACATCTCCCGGACCATCACGCTGTTGCCCGGGGACGTCGTCCTGACGGGGACGCCGCCCGGCGTCGGACCGATGCAACCGGGTGACCGGGTGGAGGTCGAGGTCCAGGGGATCGGCGTCCTGGAGAACGGTGTGGTGGCCGGTGGCTGAGGTCCGGGTCCGGTTCGCCCCGGCGCCGACCGGCTACCTCCACGTCGGTGGGGCCCGGACCGCGCTGTACGACTGGCTCTTCGCCCGGCACCACGGGGGAACGTTCGTGCTGCGGGTCGAGGACACGGATCAGAGCCGGTCGACGGACGAGTCCGTGGCCGGGCTCCAGGACGCCCTTCTCTGGCTGGGGATCGACTGGGACGAAGGACCCGACGTCGGTGGTCCCTACGGCCCGTACCGACAGACCGAACGGCTGGATGTCTATCGGGAGGCCACCGAGAGACTGCTGAAGGACGAGAACGCGTACCGGTGCTGGTGCACGCCGGAGGAGCTCGACCAACGTCGGAAGGCGGTCCTGGCCCGGGGGAAGCCGTGGCGGTACGACCGGAAGTGCCTGCGCCGCTCGGATGAGGAACAGCGGGCCCTCCAGGCGGAGGGTCGGCCGGCCGCCGTACGGTTCCGGGCACCGGGCCGGGACGTGGTCGTGCCGGACGCCATCCGGGGCGACGCCCGATTCCCGGCGACGGACCTCGACGACTTCGTGATCATGCGGAGCACGGGGTTCCCCACCTACCTGCTCGCCGCGGCGGTGGACGACTGGAAGATGGAGATGACCCACGTGATCCGGGGAGAGGACCTTCATTCCTCGACGCCGCGTCAGATCCTGCTCTTGGAGGCCCTCGGCGCCGAGCGGATCCCCGCGTACGCGCACCTCCCGCTGATCGTCGGTCCGGATCGGCAGCCCCTGTCCAAGCGCCACGGGTCGGTGGCCGTGGAATGGTTCCGCGAGCGGGGATACCTCCCGGAGGCGGTGGTCAACTATCTGGCCTTGCTGGGATGGTCGTACGACGACCACACCGAGCTGTTCACCCGGGAGGAGCTGGTCCGCCACTTCGACCTCGGGCGGGTCGCGCGGAACCCGGCCATGTTCGACCAGGAGAAGCTGGACTGGATGAACGGCCACTACATCCGGGAGGCGGATCTCGACCGACTGGCGGACGAGCTCCGGAAGCGGCTGGCCGACATGGGCATCGACGCCGACCGCGAGGTGGTGCGGGAGGCGACGCCCCTGGTCCAGGAGCGGAGCCGGACCCTGGAGGAAGCCGCCTCGATGCTGCGGTTCCTGTTCCAGGAGCTCGAGCCCAACGACAAGGCGGAGAAGCTCACCGCGGGACAGGAAGAGTACCTGAGGGAGGTGGCCGAGCGGCTGGCTTCGGTCGGAGACTGGACCGTCGACTCGATCAGGGAGGCGCTGACGTCGCTGGCCGAGGAGCGAGGGCTGTCCAAGACGAAGGCGTTCCAGCCGGTCCGGGCGGCGGTGACGTTCTCCAACGTGTCGCCACCTCTATTCGAGTCGATGGCGCTCCTGGGGCGGGATCGTTCGCTGGACCGGGTCCGCCGCGCCGCGGCCTGAGGAGGGGAGCGATGGAACGACCGCTCGAGTGGCCGACCTGGATCGGGGTCGTGGCGGAGGACCTGGAGGGGCAGCGAAGGTTCTGGGGCGCCGTCCTGGGCGTCCCGGAAGCCGCGGCGGGAAGCGACTTCGTCCAGTGGGAGCTCGGCGGGGGGCGGACCTTCGAGCTGATCAGGCGATCCGACCAACCCGAGTACGACCGACCCCGGTTCCAGGTGGGCTTCGCCGTGGACGACATCGAGCGCGCTCGGGATGAGTTGCTCGGCCGGGGCGGGCAGCCGATCACCGACGTGGTGGATGGCGACACATCGAGGTGGGCCTACTTCCGCGATCCCGAGGGCAACGTCTTCGAGATCACGGAGCGGAACGAGTAGCCCGGCCTGGGCCGCCCGCATACCACCGGCCCGTGACCTCCGACCGGTTCACCACGTTCGACGCCGTGATGCTCGTCCTCGGCGCGGTGTTCTTCGCGCTCTCCGCTCTCTCGGTCGTGGCCACGATCACCGTGCTGCTCGACCCGAGGACGGTTGACGAGTGGTCCCGAACTGGTCCCGGGTTCATCTCGTTCGCTAAGGGGTTCGGCCTGGTGTTCTTCCCCCTCGCCGCCCTGGTCACCTTCGCCACGGGGTGGTGGCTGGCCGGCGACCAGATCAGGCGGCTCCGCCGCCGGGGAGACTGATCCAACCTTCGCTTCTGGGCAGCCTGTCCAGACCCAACTTGTCAGACGAACCGGGCGTTCCGTAGGCTCACCGCCTCATGGGGAGAGGTGCGGTGGTTGTGGGCATCGTGGCGTGCTGTGCGGTGGGGGTGCAGCCCGCCGCCGCCCGCCCGAAGGAGGACCGCTCAGGGGGCACCCCCGGCGGAGCCCTCGATCTGGCCATCGCGGTGTCCGCCGCCGCGTTCTCCCCCAACGGCGACGGCCGGCTCGATGCTGTCACCATCCACCTGACGGTCGAACCGCCGGACGCCGTCGAGATCTCGGTGCGCGACGATGGTGGCGCGATACACCGGCGGTGGACCACCACGAGCACCAGCGACATCCCGTGGGATGGGCGATCCGACCAGGGTGCCATCCTCCCCGACGGCCGGTACGTCGTTCACGCCACGTCCGTGGGGCATCCCGAACCGGTCGCCGCCAGCGTGGGCATCGATACGCACGCTCCGCGCGTCCGGCTGGTCCGGATCTCCCCCGACCCGTTCATCGGGCGAGGCGTGACCCGGATCCGTCTCCGCACGTCCGATGCGGCCGATCGGCTTTCGGCGACCACGACGGTTCACGACCGGGTCGGTCGGGTGTTCCAGACGGGGACGGACGTGGCCGTCGGCGGAGCGACGATCTCGGTTCGCCCCCGGTACGCGAACGGGGGCCGGCTGTTCCCGGGCCGGTACCTCGTCGAGGTGACCGTGGGGGATGAAGCCGGTAACGAGTCGTCCGGGCGAGGCCGCCCATGGCGGGTGCACCGCTCCATGCCTGCCAGGGTGATCCGCCGTCTGGACCGGGCCGGTGCGCGCGTGGCCCTCACCATCGATGACTGTCACGTCCGCGACGCGTGGAGCAGGATCCTGACCGTCCTCCGCCGACAGAACGCCGGGGCAACGTTCTTCTGCCCCGGCACGCGAGTGATGGCCAACCCGGACCTGGCCAGGCGCACGGTCGCCGACGGTCACGCGATCGGATCTCACGGATGGGACCACGCAGTTCTCACCGGACGATCCTTCGACGGCGTGGCATGGCGCCTTCGAAAGGACGCCGCGGCGATGTGGCGGGTGGCTCGGGACACCACCGCCCCATTCTTCCGCCCTCCGGCGGGGGCCCTCGACCGACCCGTCCGGGCTGCGGCCGGTGCGACGTCCCATCCGCGGGTCATGCTCTGGGACGTCGATCCACAGGATTGGCGTCGGCCACCCCCAGGCGCCATCGTCTCCTCGGTACTTCGGGATGCCCGCCCCGGAAGCATCGTCATCCTCCACACCCTCCCTGGAACCGCCAGGGCGCTGCCACGGATCATCACAGGGCTGCGAGCGAAAGGCCTGGATCCGGTGGGCCTGCCGGAGCTGTTCCGCGCCGCCGGCCTGCCCTAGGCGGATGATGGTCCCTAACGGGATTGAAACCGTGTCTCCACCTTTAGAGGGTGCTTGGGGTCGTCCTGAGACTTCTCGCGCCCGTTTATCCTGGTCAGCGGGGGGAGTGCGGGACGGCCCAGGAGGGGCCGGGTACGGGAAAGGGCTGGCCGTATATCCCACTATCGGCCTAAAGTTGCTCTAGCATTTGGCCGATATGCGAAGTGCATGGATCGTGGCACCATCCCCATACCCCCTTGAAAACCAGGAGGTGGACGCATGCCCGCGTTGAAGAGAGTCCGGCTTCGCACCCCCCTTCTATCGATCCCGTTGGCCTTGGTGGCATCCTTGCTGTGGGCGGTGGCCGCCCACGCGGCGACGTTCACGGTGACGAAGACGGCGGACACAGCCGACGGGACCTGTGACGCTGACTGCTCACTCCGAGAAGCGATCAGCGAGGCGAACGAAACAGCGGAAGCGGACACCATCGTGGTTCCGGCCGGGACGTACATGCTCTCGCTGGCTGGCGCCGGCGAGGGCCTCAACGCCACCGGGGATCTCGACATCCTTGAGCCGGTCACGATCTCCGGTGCCGGAGCGTCCACAACGGTCATCGACGGGAATGGCTCGGTCCTTATGGACCGGGTGGTGGACGTGGGCCCCACCGCACCGACCACCGTCTCCGGAGTGACCGTCCAGAACGGGATATCCCCCCAAGGCGGTGGGGGGATCCGGGCCTCGGCCGCCCTGACTCTCGCCGACGTCATCGTGAGCGGCAACACCTCGACCACTGGCGGTGGCGGCATCGCCACCGGCGCCGACTTGACCATGACCGATGTGAGCGTGAGCGGCAACGCCTCTGGCACCGGCGGAGGAGGGATCGCTGTCAGCGGAACGACCGTGGTTACCCGGACGACATTTGACGGCAATGAGACCGGAACCGGCGGAGGCGGGATCAGCTCCTCCGGCGCGCTCACTCTGACGAACGCCACGCTCAACGGGAACGAGGCCGCCACCGGCGGCGGCGGCATCGCGACCGGGGCTCTGGCCACGACCACCGTGAACAACGTGACGATCAGCGGGAACACAGCCGACCAAGATGCCAGTGGGACGGGGAACGGGGGCGGCGTGTCGGCGGGGGGAACGTTCACCGTGGCCAACACGATCATCGCCGGGAACACCGACGCCTCTCCGGCTGGCGAAGCGCCCGACTGCGAAGGCAGCCTGACTTCCTCCGGCTACAACCTGATCGGCACCAACGAAGGCTGCGGGTTCGTGGCGGCGACGGGGGATCTGGTAGGGACGGCCGCGACTCCGATCGACCCGATGCTGGGCCCTCTCGCGGACAATGGGGGGGCCACGAGGACCATGGCCCTTCTTCCTGGGAGCCCGGCCATCGATGCCGGGAACCCGGCGCCGGCCGGGTCGGGGTTCCCCGCGTGCGAGGCGACCGACCAACGGGACTTCGTCCGTACGGGAAGGTGCGATATCGGGGCTTACGAGGCTGGGGCGGGACCGGGCCCCGGGCCTGGCCCTGGACCGGGACCCGGTCCTCAGCCCGGGCCCGGACCGGGCGTGGGGGTCGTCAAGTGCCTCAAGCGGACGGCCACGATCGTGGGTACTGACGGCAAGGACGTCCTCGTGGGGACCAAGGGCAAGGACGTCATCGCCGGGCTCGGCCAGAAGGATCGGATCCGAGGCAAGGGCGGACGGGACCGGATCTGCGGCGGCCGAGGGAACGACGTCCTCCGGGGCTCCGGTGGGAACGACCGCCTGAACGGCCAGAAGGGGCGCCGAGACCTCTGCATCGGGGGGCCCGGCAGAGATCGGGGCCGCTGCGAGCGTGAACGGAGCATCCCTTAGGCGTTGACGACCCCCAGTGGGGGCCCATTCTGAGGTGATGGTGGGGGGCCAGCGGGGACTGGGCTCAGTCGAGGCAAACCGCTGGGCAAGCCCCTTTCTCCACACGTGAGTCGCGGGCTTCCCTATTTTCCAATCGGTCAAGGGCTCGGACTGTTGGAGGCCCTAGACCGCGACCTCCAGCGTGGGCTGGGAGGACTCGTCTACGAGCCCGAGTGATGCGGGAGCCCCGAAGGGCCTCAGCGTCAGGCCTCGAGGGGCTCGCAGCCGCTTCT
>DASQTB010000066.1:0-12612 GCA_035642095.1 Actinomycetota bacterium
GAAAGCCGGCCTTGTCCACCGCCAGCACGTCGATCCCGCCGCGGGCCAGGTGGTACGCGGCGGCGGCGCCGCCCGGGCCGGCCCCGATCACCAGGACATCGACGTCCGTGACGGACCCGTTCGCCTCTCCAGCGGGCTGGCCCCGGGCCGGCTCGACCGGGGGGCTTGTGAACGGTTTCACAAGCCGATGCTACCGCCGCCCCATCGGGACACGCAACGGCCTAGGCGTCCGCGGCGGAAGGGGCGGCCCCTCCCAGGGCGTGATCCCACCCCGCCAGCCGCTCCGGGCGGACCCGGAGGATGCCGGGCCGCTGGACCTGCTCGGCGTAGTCCCGGAAGCCGCCTCCCGAGAGGAGCAGCCGGTACTTCTCGAACCACTGCGACATCACCCCGCGGAGGGCGGGATGCTCGGGAACCAGCGGCTCGGCCCGGCCGAACAGCACGATCCCCGCGTAGTCCTGCCAGACCCGGCCACTGCTGAAGGACAGCGCCACCCGCGGGTCCCGCTCGGCGTTCCGCCACGTCGCCGACTCGCGGCGGCACGACACGTAGACGGCCTCTTCCCGCCACACGAACCACAGCGGAACCACGTGGGGGCTCCCGTCCGGACGCGCGCTGGCCATGTGGACCACGGGAAGATCCCGGAACACTCGCCGCGCGTCGAGGAGCCTCAAGGGACCATGGTTGTATGCCACGGCGGCCCCGGAATCAATCATCCGCGGCGCTCAGAGTCTCCGGACGGCCACCACCGAGGCCATTTCGGACAGGACCGAGCCCACGTCCGGCGGGACGACCCGTGGGTCGAGCGCGTCTCCGGCTCTGGCCACAAGGTCGTCGATCAGCGCCAGGGTGGCGTCCAGGGCGCCGGTGGACTCGAGCAGGTCCCTGGCCCGATCGAGCTCCTGGGAGGTGACGTCCGGCCGTCCGATCCGGTCCTCGAGCAGCCGGCGGTCCTGGCCGGCGGCGGCGGCTACGGCCTTCGCCAGGAGCACGGTCCGCTTCCCTTCCCGGAGGTCGGACTCCCGATCCTTGCCGGTCACCGCGGGGTCACCGAACACGCCGAGGACGTCGTCGCGGAGCTGAAAGGCCTCGCCGAGGGCCACGCCGTACCGGGAGAGCGCGGCCAGCAGCGGCTCGTCGGCGCCAGCGAGGATGGCCCCGATCTGGACAGGCGCCTCCACGGTGTAGCCTCCGGACTTGAGGACGGCGATCCGCCTGGCCTCCGGCTCGGTGGTGCCGCCCCGGTGGGCTCCCAGCACGTCGAGGAACTGACCGGCCACGACCTCGACCCGCATCCGGTCGTACCGCTTCAGGGCAGGGAGGAGCCGTTCCGGCCCGAACCCGGAGCGGCGGAGAGCCCGGTCGGCCAGGACCAGGGCCATGTCTCCGGCCAGGATGGCCGCCGCCAGGCCGTAGGCAGGCGGCTCGCCGAACCACCCCGAGCGTCGATGGATCTCGCCGAGGTGAACCCAGGACGCGGCGACGCCCCGCCGGCTCGGGGACCGGTCCATGACGTCGTCGTGGACGATGGCGAACGTGTGCAGCAGCTCGAGGGCCGCGGCCGCCCGGATGCAACGCCCATCCACCTCGCCGCCGGCGGTCCGGAGGCCGAGACAACAGAAGACCGGGCGGAGCCGCTTCCCACCCGCCTCGATGACCCGCTCCAGCTCGGCGAACAGGCCCTCGACGCCCGGCCCCTCCCCCGAGACCTCGGCTCGCTGCTCGGCCACGAAGCGCCCGAGCTCGGCGTCGATCCGGGTGACCAGCTGGGCGCACGCCTCCGGAAGCTCCAGCGTCCCGATGGTCCTTGCCCCGGCCACGTCAGCCGGTCGGGGGAAGGTCGCGAAGGAACGGCTCCATCTCACCCCGGGTGGCGACGTTGTCCCATCGGGCGAGCACGCGGCCGTCGCCGCCGATCAGGAAGACCCACGGCTCCTGAAGCGAGCCGTCTCGGAGGAGCCACTCGGCGGCGGCCTCGTTGACCACCTGGTTCTGGAAGTCCTTCCAGATCTCGACGTGGACGAACTCCGCCCGGGCGCCGTAGTCCGCGGCGAGCTCGGCCACCACGTCCGTCACCGGGCCACAGAACTTGCTCACGCAGTAGACCGGTGTGGCGAACACGGCGAGGACGGGGCGTCCGTGGCGGATCGCGTCGGCGATCGTCGTGGCATGGAGCTTCGGGTCTGGGATCCGTCCCTCGGTCACCGCCCGGGAGTCGACGGCTTCGGGCGGGGCCCCCTTCGTGGAGGTGGTGAGGTTCTCCGTCCGCGGGGCCGCCTGGCCCGGGTACGGCACGAGTGGGTCAGGAAGGACCTGGAACGCCCCGCGGCCGCGGAGCACCTCCCCACCGCCGAGCGTCGCGGCGGCCTCGACCTCCCAGAACCCGGCCCGGTCGAAGGTGAGCTCCTCGACCCGGTACACGCCCCGGGCGGCGTCGCCTCCGACGGTCCGTGGCGCCGAGGGAGCGGCCTCATCCTCCTCTCCGGGGATCGGCAGGAAGGAGGCGGTCGCCTCCGAGATGAGCTCCGGGTCGCCCTCCGCTCGCTCCCGGCCGAGAAAGAAGAAGCGAAGGCTGACCGATCCGCCGCTCACGAACCGGTTCCCCACCGTGCTCAGGCCGACCATGAAGCGAGCCGGACGATCGACGGCCAGGTCGAAGCTGGCCGGAAACACGTTCAGCGGTCGGGTCGACGCCCGGGACCTTTCGTTCGACGACCCGCACCCGGCCAGGACGCCCGCCGCCAGCGCCACGGCGAGGACCCGCCTCACGTGGCGCCCTCGCCGCACAGCGGGGCGGGAAGACCCGCGGCCTCCGCCGCGTCGTGGAGGGCCCGCTGGAGGGCGACGAGGACCTCCTGCGTCTCCACCGGATCCCTCGAGTTCTGGAAGCTGCTCTCGACCCGCTGCTTCGACTCCAACAGCTCGGCCGTGACCCGAGGATCGATCTCCCGCAGCATGCGGGCCAGGTCGTGGAGGTAGTCGTGCGTCTCGGCGTCGAAGATGTCGGCGGCCTCCCGGAGACGACCCTCCGAGGCGGCCACCTGCGAGTCGCACAGCCCCTGCGAAGCGACCTGGAGGCGGCGGGGGTGATCGGTGGGTGCGGTCGTGTCGCTGCCCTCTCCGGCCAAGCAGCCGGTCATGGACAGCATCATCAGCACCGCCGTCAGGACCTGACGGGTCATGCCACCTATCCTGCCGCACGTCGTGCATCGACGTCGGCGCTAGACTTCCGGCGACGTGGCCGTCCTCCGTCGCCTCTCGCTCGGGACCGCGATGGCAACACTCGTCTTGGTGGCCATCGGGGGGATCGTCCGGGCCACGGGCTCCGGCGACGCCTGTCCCGACTGGCCCCGGTGCTTCGGGCGATGGGTTCCGCCTCTCGAGTGGCAGACCCTCGTCGAGTACTCGCATCGGCTGACCGCGGCCATCACGGGGGTCCTGATCTTCGCCACGGCCTGGTTCGCGTGGAGGCGAGCCCGAGCCGACCGGGGCGTGATGTGGCCGGCGTCGATCGCGGTGGCGGTGGTGATCGTCCAGGCGGGGATCGGACGGATCCGGATCGTGGCCGCCGATCCCGCCAAGCCGCTCATCGTCACGGTTCACTTCCTGGTCGCTCTGGCCCTGGTCGGGCTGGTGGTGGCGGTGGCCACCGCGGTGCGGACACCCCGGGTCGGTCCGGGAGATGGCGAACCCGTGGACGGCCGGTTCCGCTCGCTCCTCGGATGGACCCTCGCCGTCACGGCCGTCCTGCTGGTGGTCGGGGCCTACGTCCGGGGGGAGGGAGCGGGCCTGGTGTTCCTGGACTGGCCGCTGATGGATGGGCGGCTCGTACCCGATATCGGGAGCCCCGACACGGGGGCGGCCTTCGCCCACCGGCTGCTGGCCCTGGCGTCGGTCGGCGTCGGGGCGGCGCTGGCCATGGCGGCCCGCCGGGTCCACCCCCGCCTGCGAGCGCTGGCCTGGACGGCCTTCGCCTTGATCCTGGCCCAGGCGGGGATCGGCGCCGCGGCGGTGCTCACCCGTCTGGATCCATGGACCGTGGCCGGGCACGTCACCGGAGGGAGCCTGGCCTGGGCCTCGCTGGTCGCCCTGGCGGTGGCCACCCGCCGTCTGACGCCGGCCCCGGCAGACGCTGCGACGCGGCCCCGGCCGACGCGCCAGAAGGTCGCGGCCTTCCTCCAGTTGACCAAGCCGGACATCATCGTCCTCCTGTTGATCACCACGCTCCCGGCGATGATCTTGGCCCAGGGAGGGATGCCGGAGGCGTCGCTGGTCGCCGCCACGCTGTTCGGCGGAGCGATGGCCGCGGCGGGCGCCAACGCGATCAACCACGTGCTCGACCGCGACATCGACGGGATCATGGTTCGAACCCGCCGCCGGCCGATTCCGTCGCACCGGCTCAACCCGGGCGCCGCGCTTCGGTTCGGGATCGGGCTCGTCTCTGCGTCCTTCGTGTGGCTGGCACTGACGGTGAACGTGTTGGCCGCGGGCCTGACCCTCGGGGCGGCCACCTTCTACGTGGTGGTCTACACCGCCTGGCTGAAACGGATGACGCCGCAGAACATCGTCATCGGGGGCGCGGCGGGGGCGGTGCCGGCCCTGGTGGGGTGGGCGGCCGTCACGGGCACGGTGGGGCTGCCCGCAGTCGTGCTGTTCGCCATCGTGTTCATGTGGACCCCGCCCCACTTCTGGGCCCTGGCCCTCAACTACGCCGGCGACTACCGGGCCGCTGGGGTGCCGATGCTCCCCGCCGTCCGCAGCGTCCGGGTGACCGCGATCAACATCGTGATCTACTCCGTGGCCGTGGTGGCCGTCTCCCTGCTGCTCTCCCCGGTCGCCCGGCTGGGCGTCCTCTACCTGGGGGCCGCTCTCGGCCTCGGCGTGCTCCTGGTCGGGGCGGCGATCCGCGTGCTCCGCGAAGGGGGTGCTCGGGCGGCCATGGGACTGTTCCATTTCTCCATCAGCTACCTGGCTCTCCTGTTCGCGGCGGCGGCGATCGACCGATTGGTGATGGCCTGACATGGGGTTCCTGGCGGATCTCGTCCGGGAGCACGGCTGGCACGTGTTGGGAGAGCTGGCGGTCCTGGGCCTGGCCGTGGTGGTCACGGTCCTGTGGATCCGGGCGCTCCTTCACGGCCAGGCTCGGCCCGTGATCTGCTCCGGGTGCGGCCGCGTCGCGTCGCGGGCCCACCCCAGGTGTCCCCGCTGCGGCGCGACGCTGCGCGCCACGAGCTAGGCCGCGCCTGTGCTAATAATCCGCCCGTGACCCGCTCGTCCCCCGCGAAGCGAGCACGTCTCATATGGTTGGCACTGTCCGCCGGCGCCCTCCTCCTCCTCGCGGCCTGCACCCAGGACTACGACTACAACTCGCTCGCTCCCGCGGGACCGGTCGCCGAGAAACAGGCGGACCTGTTCTTCCTGGTCTTCTGGATCGCCACGGGCGTGTTCGTCGTCGTCGAGGGCCTGCTGGTGTTCGCCCTGTTCAGGTTCCGCAGGCGATCGTCGAACGAGACGCCGAAGCAGATCCACGGGAACACACGCCTGGAGATCCTGTGGACGATCGTTCCCGCGCTCCTCCTGGCCGGGGTGGCCGTTCCCACGATCGGGACGATCTTCGACCTGTCGGGGTGCCCCGAAGGCGGGGTGGAGGTCGAGGTGGTCGGCCACCAGTGGTGGTGGGAGGTGAACTACCCCGAGCTCCAGATCACCACGGCGAACGAGATCCACGTCCCCGCCCGGGAGCCCGTCTGCATCACCCTGAAGTCGGAGGACGTCAACCACAGCTGGTGGGTGCCCCGCCTGGCCGGCAAGCAGGACCTCGTTCCCGGGCGGACGATCGAGCTTCAGATCGAAGCGAACCAGCCGGGGGTCTACCAGGGCGAGTGCGCCGAATACTGTGGCCTTTCCCACGGCATCATGCTGTTCCAGGTGATCGCCGACGAGCGTGCAGACTTCGACGCCTGGGCCGAAGAGCAAGGCCGGCCCGCAGCGCCGCCGGCTCCCGGATCGGAGGTGGAGACCACCATCCAGCAATGCCTGCAATGCCACGCCATCGCCGGCCTCAGCGAGCCGCCGCCGGGGGCACCGATCGAGGGGCCGGACCTGACCCACGTCGGATCACGACGGACGATCGTCGGCGGATGGCTGGAGAACACCCCCCAGGAGCTGGCCCGATGGCTCCGGAACCCCCCGGGGGTCAAACCCGGGTCGAAGATGCCCAACTACCGACTCACCGACGAGCAGATCGAGGACCTGGTCGAGTACCTGGGGAGCCTGGAATGACGCGTCGTAGGATGGATTAGATGGCGATCGCCGTCCCCACCCGCCGTCCCTTCTTCCGCCGCCCTTCGGCCACCCACGGGCTCGCCTCGTGGCTGACCACCGTGGACCACAAGCGGATCGGGATCCTGTACGGCGTCACGGCCTTCCTGTTCCTCCTGATCGGAGGCATCGAGGCCCTCCTCATCCGGATCCAGCTCGCCGTCCCCGAGAACACGTTCCTGACCTTCGACGAGTACAACCAGATCTTCACCATGCACGGCGTGACCATGATCTTCCTGGTGGTCATGCCGCTCGGCGCGGCGTTCTTCAACTACCTGATCCCGCTCCAGATCGGCGCTCGCGACGTGGCCTTCCCTCGCCTCAACGCCTTCAGCTACTGGACGTTCCTCCTGGGCGGCCTGTTCCTGTACTCCAGCTTCTTCCTGGGCGGATCGCCCGACGGGGGATGGTTCGGGTACGCCAACCTGTCCACGGAGCTGCCCGGCCCGGGGATGGACTTCTACGCCATCGGGCTCCAGATCGTCGGCCTGTCGTCGCTGGTGGCCGCGGTCAACTTCATCGTCACGATCCTCAATGAGCGGGCGCCCGGCCTGTCGCTGATGCGGATGCCCGTGTTCACCTGGATGACGCTGGTGGTCCAGTTCCTGCTCCTGTTCGCCCTCCCCGTGCTGGCCATCGCCCTGTTCCAGCTGACCTTCGACCGGTTGTTCGGGACGCTGTTCTTCCAGCCGCAGGCCGGCGGAGACCCGATCCTGTGGCAGCACCTGTTCTGGCTGTTCGGCCACCCGGAGGTCTACGTCCTGATCCTCCCGGCTATGGGCATCGTGTCCGAGGTGCTCCCCGTGTTCAGCCGGAAGCCTCTGTTCGGCTACGCGGCCGTGGTGTTCTCCGGCATCGCCATCGGTTTCATGGGATGGGGGGTGTGGGCCCATCACATGTTCACGGTGGGCCTCGGCCCGGTGGCCAACGCCGCGTTCGCCCTATCGACGATGTTCATCGCCGTCCCCACCGGGGTGAAGATCTTCAACTGGATGGGGACCGTGTGGGGCGGTTCGATCCGGTTCACCACGCCCATGCTGTTCGCCATTGGGTTCGTGGCCATGTTCATCATCGGCGGCCTGTCGGGGGTCACCCACGCCATCGTCCCCTCCGACATGCAGCAACAGGACACCTACTACGTGGTGGCCCACTTCCACTACGTCCTGTTCGGCGGGGCCCTGTTCGGCCTGTTCTCCGGGGCCTACTACTGGTTCCCCAAGGTGACGGGCCGGATGCTTTCCGAGGGCTGGGGGAAGCTGCACTTCTGGTTGATGTTGATCGGATTCAACCTGACGTTCGGCCCGTTCCACATCCTCGGCCTCCAGGGCATGCGCCGCCGGGTTCCGACGTACCCCGAGGGGGTCGGGTGGGACTTCTGGAACTTCGTGTCGACGGTCGGCTCGTTCATCATCGCCGCCTCGATCCTGGCGTTCATGATCAACGTCATCCGGAGCGTCACCCGAGGGCGGGAGGCAGGGGCCGATCCGTGGGATGCCCGGACGCTGGAGTGGCTGACGCCCTCTCCCCCGCCCCACTACAACTTTGCCGAGGTCCCCGTGGTCCGGCACCGCGACGAGGTGTGGCATCGGAAATATGCCGAGGACGAACGGGGTCGTCCGGTGCCGGTCGTGGCCGGCGCCTCGAACGGCCACGACGACTCGGAGGAAGGCGAGGAGGAGCACCACGACATCCACATGCCGGACCCCTCGTTCTTCCCCCTGCTGGCCTCCCTGGGGATCCCCGTCATCGGGTACGGCCTGATCTTCTGGTGGCCGCTGGCCATCGTGGGCGGGCTCATCGTGCTGGGCGGGCTGTTCGGCTGGAGCCTCGAGCCGGTGGCGGAGGAGTAGGTGGCCGCGAGCGCCCATCCCCAGGCCGTCCAGCCGCCCCCCACGGCGACGGGGTTGGACAACCGGAAGCTCGGCATGTGGGCCTTCCTGGGGTCGGAATGCCTCTTCTTCGGGGCCCTGATCTCGACCTATCTCCTGTACCGGGGTCGGAGCGTCCAGGGCCCGTTCCCGAACGAGGTCTACGACATCCCCTACACCTCGGTCTCCTCGGGCGTCCTCCTGATGTCCAGCGTGACGATGGTCCTGGCCCTGAACGCGATCCAACGGGGCGACGATCGTCGGCTCCGGGCCTGGCTCCTGGCCACCGCTCTGCTCGGCATCACGTTCGTCGGCGGCCAGGTGTTCGAGTTCACGGTGTTCGTCCGGGAGGGCCTGACCCTGTCCAGGAACCTGTTCGGGTCGAGCTTCTTCGTCCTCACGGGGTTCCACGGCGCCCACGTCACGGTGGGGATCCTGATGCTGCTCACGCTGTTCGGCCAGTCGCTGGTCGGCCGGCTGACCGTCGAGAACGCTCTGCGGGTCGAGCTGGTCGGGCTGTACTGGCACTTCGTCGACATCGTGTGGATCGTCATCTTCACCGTCGTCTACCTGATCCCCTGATGGCCGCGACCGAGACCGAGCGCGAGGAGTTCGAGCCGGGCGGCGAGGCTCGCCTCCCCGAAGAGGACGTCACTCATCCCGGACCACGTCAGTACGTGATGGTCGGCCTGGTCCTGGCCGGGATCACCGCGATCGAGGTGGCCCTGTTCTACATGGACTTCCTGCCCAGTCCCGTCGTGGTGGCCTCGCTGCTCATCCTGATGACGCTCAAGTTCGGGCTGGTCATGCTGTGGTTCATGCACCTCAAGTTCGACAGCGCCATCTACAAGCGGCTGTTCATCGCCGGACTGGCCCTGGCCCTGTCCGTGTTCGTCATCGTGCTGGTGACGTTCGGCGTGTTCTTCCGGTCCTGATGCCCGATCCGACCGTCGGCTGGCATCCCCACCTCGACGTGTGGGCCCTGGTGGCCGTCCTCTCCGGCGGCTACCTCCTGGCCCTCCGCCGGTGGGGGCCGGCGCACGTCTCCCCGGGCGACCCTCCGGCCCCTCGGGGACAGGTGGTCTGCTACCTCCTCGGGGTGGCCGCGATCTGGGTGGCCGCCGACTGGCCGATCCACGAGCTGGCCGAGGAACGGCTGCTCAGCGTGCACATGATCCAGCATCTCCTGTTGAGCCTGGTGGCCCCGCCGCTGCTCCTGGCGGGGACGCCGGACTGGCTGCTCCGGTCGCTTCTGCGGCCGAGATGGCTGCTGGCCACCGTGCGCCAGCTGGCCCGGCCGATCCCCGCCCTCCTCCTGTTCAACGCATGGATCGCCGTGAGCCACTGGCCGGCCTTGCTCGAGCTGGGGCTCCGGTCCGAGGCCGTCCACTTCGGGATGCACACCGTGCTGACGGGGACGGCGCTGCTGATGTGGATGCCGGTCCTGTCCCCGATGGTCGAGATCCCCCGGCTGCGTTACCCGGGACAGATGCTCTACCTGTTCGCCCAGTCGATCGTCCCCACCGTCCCGGCGTCGTTCCTCACGTTCGCGGATTCGCCTCTGTATCCGTTCTACGGGCTCGCCGGGGCGATGTTCGGGATCGACGCGGTGACCGACCAACGGATCGGGGGGCTGATCATGAAGCTCCTGGGCGGGTTGATCCTGTGGGGATTCATCGCCGCGCTGTTCTTCCGGTGGCACCGCGACGAGGAACTGGCCGGGGCCGACGCGCCGGTATGGCAAGAGGTCGAGACCGAGCTCCACCGGAGCGAGAGGGAGACCCGGTGAGCAGCCGGGACGTCCGGAGCCGGGTGGCCCTGGGCATCGGCATCCCCGTGGCGGCCTTCGCCTTCCTGGCCGCCCTGATCCTGGCCTTCTCTCGGATCCTCCTGGCCGTGGATCCGGACTGGGCGCCCGTGGTGGCGATGCTGTTCGCGGCCACCATCCTGGCCGGATGCACGCTGGCGGCGACGGTCCAGGGCACCAGGGGGTTCGCCTTCCTGATCGGGATCCTGGTGCTGACCATCGTGGGGGGCGGCGTCGTCGGTGCCTTCCTCGGGGAATATCCGGTCCATAGCCAGGTGGCGGAGGAACCGGCCGGCGGTGAGCCGGCCCCGGCGGAAGAGCCACCCCCGCCCGAGGCTCCGGGCGGGCAGCCGCCCGGGCCCGGCGGACCTCTCGTCGTGGTGGCCCAGAGCCTGTCTTTCGACACCGCCGAGATCTCGCTGCCTCCGGAAACGGAGGTCACGATCGTCCTCGAGAACCGTGACCCGGTCCCCCACAACCTGTCGATCTACACGGAGCCGGGCGGTGACGTCATCTTCCAAGAGACCCCCCAGCCCGGTCCGACCACCATCGAGTACGCGTTCACGTCACCGCCCCCGGGGGAGTACTACTTCCAGTGTGACGTCCATCCCCAGATGAGCGGCATGGTCTCGGTGGGCTGACGGGAAATCACGTGGCGTACGAGTGCAGGCCGGCGATAACGGTGTTCACCACGACGAGGTTAAACACCAGCGCCACGAAGCCGATCACCGCCAGCACGGCGGCCGGGCGACCCCGCCAGCCCACCGTGGCCCGGGCGTGCAGATAGCCGGCGAAGACCACCCACGTCACGAAGGACCACACCTCCTTGGGATCCCATCCCCAGTACCGACCCCAGGCCTGTTCGGCCCAGATGGCCCCGAAGATGACGGCCAGGGTCCAGATCGGGAAGGCGAACACGATCGTTCGGTAGGCCAGGCGATCGAGCGACGCCGCCGCGGGCAGGCGGCCTCGGCGGGGAGGCTGGACCGGCGCCTCGGGCTCCTCCGCCGGGACATGATCCTCGGCGTGGTCCCCTCTCGCCCCAACCAGCGCGGCCTGCCGGGCCGGGGCGGCGGTGGGAGCGCTCCGTCGTTCCCGCCGGTCCTGCCAGAGATACAGGGAGGTGAACACGAATCCCAGCGTGAACAGGGCCGAGCCCAACATGGCCATGACCACGTGGATCCGGAGCCAGTACGAGTTCAGCGCGGGAACCAGCGGGCCGGGGGGCACGTAGATCAGCGTGGCCGCGCCCATCGCCGTGACGGCGGTGGCCAGGACGAACCCGCCGGCGGCGTCGACCCGCCATCGCCGCTCGACGACCAGATAGGCCATCACCAGGAGGAAGCTCACCGCCGAGACGTACTCGTACATGTTGCCCCACGGCACCCGCCCGGCGGCCAGGCCCCGGGTGACGATCGAGGTGAGGTGCACCGCCACGCCGGTGAAGGCCAGAGCCCGAGCCGCCCCGAGGACCCGACCTCGATGGAAAGCCAGATGGTGGAACGAGGCCACGGCCGCGGCGAGGTACAGCGCCAGCGTGATCCCGAAGGTGAGGTTGGAGAACCGGGTCAGGGCGTCGTCTGCCACGACGATCCCACTGTACCCAACTCGCCTGAGATCTCGGCGAACTCGTCGTCGAAGGCCGCCTTCCGCTGGAGGGCGAACCCGGCGATCTGAAGGAGCGTTCCCTCGCCGTCGGCCGGCACCGCCCGGACCCACACCCGGCGCCGGCTGGAGTACAGGGCAGGGATCAGGCCTCCCACGATCAGCGCCGCCGCGGCGAGCATGATCCACGTCCCGGGATCTCGCTTCACCAGGAACTGGGTGTACTCCCGGAGGTCCCGGAACGTCACCTCGATCCCGCCGGGGAGCCTCCGCGTCTGACCGAGACCCATCCCGCCCTCCGCGAATGGGTCCAGCGATCGGGTATCGAGACGGAACACGCTCTGGGCAGCGGTCAGGCGGAGGTCGCCCCGCCAGGCGGTGTAGGTCAGGAACGGGTCCCGGGCCTCGAGCATGGGGGCCCCGATCAAGGCCGCCCGGACGTCGGGGAGGAGCCGGAGCTCCAGGCCGACCTGCGGTCGGAGGGACGGCAGCTTGAGCACCCCTCGCCACGGGACGCGCTGGTCGTTCGGGTTGTCCGTGACGAACACGACCGGCTCGGAGAGCAGGACCCGCCCGTCCCGCCTGATCTCGATCACCGGCGCCCACCCGTAACCCTGTTGATAGATCTTCACGCCTTCGACGGACAGCGGCGCGTTCACCCGGATGCGGTGCACCCCTCCGCCGTCGCCACCCGAGCCCACCACCCGGACCCGGGACACGAAATCCTTCGGCAATCCCGTCGAGCGGTAGGTGGCGTCGAAGTCGAGGACCTCGATCCGGAACGCCCGATGCATCCGCTCGGAGAAGAACCGGCCCTCCGACGGAGGGAAGTCGTATGCGGCGTGGGCCTCCGTCCACGTATCGCCCTCGATCACGGTGGCCTGGCCGGTGAACCCGAACCCCTTGCCGACGACCACCCCGACCAGAAGGAGGAACAGCGACCAGTGGAACAGCAGGCTTCCCCACTCCCTGGCGCCGCCCTTCTCCGCGGCCAGCCCGGGAGCGGCCTCG